>JBDTLB010000084.1:0-20113 GCA_039934955.1 Devosia sp. | reverse complement strand
GCTATCTTTCCAGGAACTCAGATCCCCCACCCGGAAACACTGTCATCTGGCGCGGATGGCGGCGGCTCATCGACATCCAGATCGGAGCCGAAATCCACCAAGGCCAGACTTGTGGGTAATCGCAAGGGTCAGAGACGGCATACTGGATCGACAGTGCATAACGACAAAGGGCCCGGCGCGATGCCGGGCCCTTGTGCATTTGAGGTCGCGGATCAGCCGTTGGAGATCGGCGAGATCTGAATTTCGACGCGGCGGTTCTGGCTGCGGCCGGTCTCGTTGGCGTTGCTGGCGATTGGATCGGATTCGCCTTTGCCCTCGATATAGAAGCGGCGCTGGTCGATGCCCTGGTTGGCAAGGATCGTGGCGACCGCGACGGCGCGGCGCTGCGACAGATCCTGGTTGTGGGCGTCCGAGCCGGTGTTGTCGGTGTGGCCGTAGACATCGACGATGGTCTTGTTGAACTTCTTGAGCACGAGACCGACCGAGACCAGCGTCTGGTTGAAGCCCGGTTGCACCGTCGCCTGATCGGTGGCGAAGGTGATGTTGGAGGGCATGTTGAGGATGATCTGATTGCCGACGCGGGTGACGGAGACGCCGGTCGACTGCAGCTGGGCGCGCAGTTCGGCCTCTTGCTGATCCATGTAATGGCCCACAGCCGCGCCGGTGAGACCGCCGAGGCCGGCGCCGATCAGCGCACCAATGCGCGGGTCGTTGCCCGTCGCGGTGCCGGCGATGGCGCCAATGATGGCACCCGAGCCGGCGCCGATCATGGCGCCGCCTGCCGTGCTCGAGAGCTGCTGGTCGCCGGTATAGGCATTCATGGTGGTACAGGCGCTCAGCGTCAGCGCTGCGAGCCCCGCAACAACGATCGACGATTTCATTGGTGTCCCCTCAGGAAAGTCCGCCACTTCCTGCCCAGAGAATGCGGCAGCAAGGTGATTAGAACAAGCGGCTTGTGCAAACGGGTTAGTGGGCCCAGCCGCCGTCGACGATGAAATCCTGCGCCGAGATCATCTGGCTGTCGTCGGCGGCGAGGAAGAGAGCCATGCGGGCGATGTCGGCCGGATAGACCCTGCCCTTCAGCGCCTGCCCGGCATCGATCATGGCGTTCTCCTTGTCGCCGACGATGTTGGCCAGTTGCTTCTCGGTCATGATCCAGCCCGGCACGAGGGTGTTGACGCGAATGCCGTGCTGGCCGAAATCGCGGGCGAGCGAGCGCGACATGCCGTGCATCGCCGCCTTGCTGGCGGTGTAGGCCGGCAGATTTCCGAGCATGATCATCCAGCTCAACGAGCCGAAATTGATGATCGAGCCGCGCCTAGCGGCCATCATGCCGGGGACGACCGCCTGGGTGGCGAAGAAGGCGTGCTTGAGGTTGACACCGATCGACCAGTCCCACTGCTCCGGGGTGACGGTGTTCCAATCCATGCGCCGGTCATTGGCGGCGTTATTGAGCAGCGCCAGCGCCGGGCCATGCGCCGACTCAAAGCCCCGAATGGCGGCCTGGTAGGCGGTCGTGTCGGTAATGTCGGTAGGGGAGAACTTTACCGTCTGGCCGGCGGCGGTCAGTTCGGCGGCGAGCGCGTTACCGCGGTCGGCCATCAGGTCGACGAAGCCGACCTTGCTGCCCTGCGCGGCGAATTCCCGGACGATCGCTTCACCGATGCCAGAGGCACCGCCCGAGACGATGACGGGCCGGCCCTTGAGGCTGGGGTAGGTGGCGAAACTGGGCATAAGGACCTCCGGCTTGTTTTGCCGGTTGTCTTAGACGGGAGGGCTTGAACCAGCAAGCGGCGCCGAAGCGCCGCTTTTACTCCGCCTCGGTGTCGGCCACGGCCTTGGCGGGCGGCACGAGGTCCATGGCTTCGACACGCTCGAGCAGTTCGGTGATCTTGCCGACATTGTCGATGTGACGCTGTTCCATGGCGAAGTTCATGGTCACGTAGTCGCGGCCGGGGCAGAAGGTGGCGATGTTCATCGAGTCATGCCAGGCGCCACAATAGAGCGGCTCGATCATGCCGTTGGTCATCGGGCCATGTGTGCGGTGCGGCGGCACCAGTGTCAGCACGATGTTGAGGCCGGCGTTAAAGCGCCAGAAGCGCTTGCCCGGCAGCCACGAGGCGAGGCGGTTGAGACCACGCAGCGTCTTGAAGACGCCGTTCATCATCACCTGGAACTTGGTGATGTCCTTGTTCTCGATGGCGCCGACGGTATCGTCGATGGTGTGGACGAATTCGACGAAGTCATCCGACCATTTGAAATGGGCTTCGAGCGCACGGACGCGAAAGAAATCGTCGTCAGCATTGTTCCGGGCACCATCGAGCATGGTGTAGGCCGCGCCGATGACCTTCTTGGCCAGCAGCTTGTCCTTGCCTTCGCCATTGAGGGCGTGGGTGACCAGCGCGAAATAGAGCGAACGCTGACGCACGCCGAGGCGGTTGGCGAGGCGGCGCAGGCGATGGCGGCTAAGCGCCAGTGTCTTGAAGCCGAACGGCTTTTCGTCCGGCGCCATGATCAGGCCGATCGTCACATAGAGCATAGTGATCGACCACGCCTTGAGCGTGCCGGTGAGGCGCGGCCAGAAGGCCACCTTGTTGTTCTTGTCCGACATGACGCCGTGACCGGCCGACTGCGACCGCGTGAGCAAGGCGGAGTCGGATCCCTCCATCAAAGCGTGCGAGGAGCGGACCTGGATGATCGAGGCACGGCCTTCGGCATCGGGACCGCCCTTGCGGACAGCAGCCATGACGCGGAACAGCGGCAGGTCGTCCCGTGTAAAGAGGTCCGAGGACTTGCCGAGCCATTTGTCGGGATAACCTTCGAAATCATCTACCATCTCGATGCTGGTGATCGCGTCGAGCAGATGCTTGGGGAAGGGCTGGCCCGGGCGGGCGCCGAAGAAGCCGTGCGTCAGCTGCGGCGCGAGCGCCACCATCTCGGCGACAAGATTGCCAATCGTGTCCTTGTCAAAGCTCAGTTTTGAGAAGGCCGTGAAGAATACGGTGTCGCGGCCCTCATAGAGAAACCACTGGAAATCTGTGAACAGCGCCTGCGGATGCTTGGTGACCGCAGCAATGGCCAGATCAAGCACTTCGGCGTGGTCATTGGCGAAACTCGACGACGAAAAGCTCTTCAACTCCGGGCCCCCTTAACCTTAGGAATTCATTAACACAGTAATATTCGGGACGGTTAGCCCCGGTCAACCGGCGCTGGCCGATGACGTTAACGGCGTGGCCGAAACTCATCACTGGCAAGCCACGAGGACATAGCCGAGGGTTCCTGAACGGGAAATGAGCGCCCGGGCCTCCGGTGCATCGAGATGGTCGATCCAGCGGGCTGTAGGTAGGAATCGGACGCCGGCCGCGAGGGCCCCGATGCACTGCCTTGTGACTATTCGTCGGAGCCCGTCCAACTTAGGATCATTCCAGCCTCTTCTTCAGCTTTGCTTCAACTTCAATGACTTAGCCGGCCGGGCCGCGCGTCGAATTGACCTATGTCAACGCGGACACGCCGAACCTAGGGTCCCTTCGCCGAGCGCAAGAACGAGAGACAGATGGACTATCGCGGCATCTTCGAAGACGCAGTCGATACACTGAGGCAAGAGAAGCGCTATCGCGTCTTCGCCGATATCGAACGCGTCGCGGGCCGGTTCCCCGCCGCGATCTATCGCGACCAGGCGGGCAATCAGCGCGAGATTACCATCTGGTGCTCGAACGATTATCTAGGGATGGGCCAGCATCCCAAAGTCATCGCGGCGATGCAGGAGACGGCCGCCAAGCTCGGCGTCGGCGCCGGCGGTACGCGCAATATCTCCGGCACAAACCGGCCGCTGGTCGAGCTCGAGCGCTCGCTCGCCGATCTGCACCGCAAGGAAGCGGCGCTGGTGTTTACTTCGGGCTTTGTCAGCAACGAGGCAGCGATCTCAACCATCGCACGGCTGATGCCCGACTGCCTGATCCTGAGCGACCAGCTCAATCACGCCTCGATGATCCAGGGCGTGCGGCAGAGCGGGATGGAAAAGAAGATCTTCCGCCACAACGACGTGGCGCATCTGCGCGAACTGCTCGTTGCCACCGATCGCAAGCGGCCGAAGCTGATCTGCTTTGAGTCGGTGTACTCGATGGACGGCGACGTCGCGCCGATCGCGCAGATCGTCGAACTGGCCGAGGAGTTCGGCGCCCTCACCTATATCGACGAGGTGCACGCGGTCGGCATGTACGGCCCGCGCGGCGGCGGCATCGCCGAACGCGACGGCCTGATGGACCGGATCGACATCGTCGAAGGCACACTGGCCAAAGGTTTTGGCGCGATGGGCGGTTACGTCGCCGCCAACAAGGCGATCATTGATGCGGTTCGCTCTTACGCGCCTGAGTTCATCTTCACGACCGCCCTGCCCCCGGCGCTCTGCGCGGCGGCGCGCGAGTCGATCGAGCATCTGAAGGTCAGCACCGGGGAGCGGCAGGGGCAGCAGCGCCAGGCACAGCGGGTCAAGGACATGCTGAGCGAGGCCGGGCTGCCAGTGCTGGTGGGCAATACCCACATCGTGCCGCTAATTGTGGGTGATGCGCGGCTGGTGAAGGCGGCGAGCGACCTGCTGCTCGAGCGGCACAACATCTACATCCAGCCGATCAACTACCCGACGGTGCCCAAGGGCACCGAGCGGCTGCGCCTCACGCCGACGCCACTGCACACCGACGAGATGATCGTGGCGCTGCGCAATGCGCTGGTGAGCGTGTGGGCCGAGCTCGAACTGCCGCACGAGAAGCCGCAGCGCGAGATCACGGCGGACCGGCTGACCTCGGGCGATCTGACGCTGCCGACCTCAGGCGGCTGAGCCGGCCGGCCGGGCCAGACACTCACGCACCAATCCGATGCTGTAGCCGCGCGTGATGTGGGCGCGCGATGCGTAAGTTGGATTGGCCATCAGCGCGCGATGCAGCTCCGGCAGATTGTAATAGGGCACGCTGGGGTAGAGGTGATGCTCGAGATGGTAGTTCACCATGTGCGGGGCGAAGAACCAGGTCTCCCAGAAAAACGGCAGGATGGTACGGGTGCTGCCGAGCTCGTCGCCATAGTTCATCTCACCGCCGAAATGCTCGGCAACGCTGCGCACATAGAGCACGAGGAAGAACACCGTCAGGAACGGCACCAGCCAATAGAGCAGGAATTGCAGCCAGGTTCCGGTGAGTGTGAAGATCACCGCCCAGCCCAGATAGAACGCCAGACGGGTGAGCTTATAGGCGCGCGTCGACGTATCGAGCGCACGTAGCCGCTGGATCGCCTGCACCATGTCGAGCACCGAGCCGATGACCACCACATAGGCGACGAGCGAGAGCACCGCACTCTGCCATTCCTGCGGGAAGGTGAACTTGCGGGTGCCGATCTTGACCACCCAGTCGGGGTCCTTGTCGGTGTTGGTGTAGCGATGATGGGCAAGGTGATTGCGGCGATAGGAGTCGACGCTGGCGAGGATCGGCCAGGCGACAAAGACATCGCCGATCCAGTCGCTCGCCACCTTGTTGTTGATGAAGCGATAGTGGGCGAACTCGTGCATCAGCGCGCCGAAGGCATGCTGACGGCCACCGATGACGACGACGGCGACGATGTAGACGAGGAAATTGTGCGCGTACTGGCTGACCGCGATGGCAAGGGCGATCACCAGCCAATCGAGCCCCACGGCGAGCGCCGTGCGCCACGGCGTCAGCACTGAAAGGCGCTTGATCGTCTTGGCGTCGAGATAGCTGGTCGTGTCCGACATGGTCGTCCCCGGCGATGACAAACAAAGGACCGGGACCGCGGGAGGGCGGCGTTTGTCCGGCGGCTAAAGTATGCCGCAAGGGTGCCCGAGCATGGGCACAGCGTCAAGGACGGTGGACGGGCACCGCCTACGCGATGCCCGCCGAGGTCAGGCGGTCGCGCCGCCGAAATCGAGATTGGTCGGACGACGCGGAAACGCGTCGCGATCCGTCGTTGCCGTATCAAGGCCGGCCTCGTCTAGCCTAAAGGCGCGGACCCAAAGCTGACCTGAGCCCTTCAGCATCGCACCGTAGTGCAAGCTCACGGCGTCATCTGGCACGTCGAGAACGATGCTGCGGCCCGTCCACTCGAAGGTGCCGCATATGGCACCGTCAACCGGGCGGCGCAGCATATTGTCGAAGCGCAGCACCTTGCCGCCCTGGCCGTCGATCCGGAGCCACAGCGCGCTCTGACCCACGTCTTTGCCGGCGAGTTGGGCACTGAGGCGGAGCCGCGTGCCACGATAGTCGTCGGCGAGAATCGACTGCATCAGCGTGCTGAAGCGGTCACCAGTGATTTCGGCCGCCGCGAGGCTTTCAATCTTGATAGCGCCGGGGCGCGCGGGATCGGACCCCATGCGATAGAGCCCATCATCGGGGTCGCTGTGCCGGGCCCAGCCATCGGGCAGCGCCGGTTTGGCGACCTGCGTGGCGTCGATCCGCGCCGACAGCATGTTCCAGTTGGCAAAGCCGAACTGGCGGGCGACGAGCTCAAGACTGTCGGAGTGAGTGATTTCAATGCGGCGTTCGGCCAGTGCGGAGCGTAGCGCCTTGGCCATGGATTTGGAGTCGAGGAAAGTGTGCATGGTTCGATCCTGATGAGGGCAAGACAGCAGGTCAGTGCTCGCGTTGCCGACGGCTTGCCCGAGGGTCAAACCAGCGATTGAGTACCGTGCATTCACCGTACCCAGATGGGTGCGAGCGGCGGGCTGCACGAGCCCGCCGCAAAAACACACCCGCAGCGCCGTGCTGTCAACTCGTCAGCACAATCCGCATCAGGTCGGCGGTATTACGGGCGCCCAGCTTTTCCATGACGCGGGCGCGATGGACCTCGATGGTCCGGGGCGAGATGCCGAGGTGACGCCCGGCTTCCGTGTTGGACTCGCCATTGGTGATTAGCTGCAGCACTTCGCGCTCGCGCGGTGTGAGCTGGGCGAAGCCATGGGCGTCGATCTTACGGTTCGGCGACGCGGGTTGCCCGGAACGGTTGCCTGGCCGCAGCGCCTCGTCGAGGCTCCGCACCAAATGGTCGGTATCGATCGGCTTGGTGACGACGTCTGCAGCGCCCGCCTTTATCGCCCGCACGGCGGCCTCCACCATCCGGTGGTTCTCGATCATGAATACCGGCGTGCCGAACCGCACGATGTTGATGCGATGGAGAAGCTCGAGCCCGTCGTCACGGCCGAGATCGAAATTGACGATCACGGCATCCGGCATGCGCCGCTCGAGGCTGGCGAGGAAGCCGCCAAGGTTGATCGGGAACAGGGTCTGGTAGCCCTCGAGGCGGAACAGCACGCTCAGCGACTCGCAGGTCTGCAGATCCGGATCGACGATGTGGACGAGGCGATCCCGGTTCGGAAGGCTTTGGTAGAGACGCTCTTCGGGCACAGGCAATCCCCCGCTATAGCCGTCGTAAAAATGCGTCGGCACACCGGAGCAAATCCCCGGCCGAGAGGACACCACCGCGGCGATTGCGGATGGGTGGATGTCCACCCTGTGCCGCAAGCTCGGATGAATCACACTCGGAGTTTGCAATACGGGAAGTCTCGCGCCGAGCGGGCCAAACCGTAGGAGTTGTTACCGACTTGTGGGTAAATATTCCTAATTATATACTTGACGTACCGAGATGAGCGAACTACCTGATTCGGCCGACAGGCCGACGCCAAAGCCGGAAATTGAGGTAACGCCCGCGATGGTGGAGGCGGGCTCGACCGAACTCGTCTCGCACGACATGACGGGCGACTATGACAGCCGCGAGATTACTCGCCTGGTTCTGGCTGCGGCTCTTGAGGCATATGCACGCGCAGAGCACGACGCATAAGGGCGCTTTCTGCATTTAGGAACGCCACTAGTGTTTCTTGAGTGACCACGCGGCCTTTGCGCATCGCGTGTGGCAGCGCAGATCCTGATGGGCAGCAATAGACGGTGTCAGTGCCGCGATGCGTAAACCAGTAGCTATGTATCAGCCGGTTACGCTCGTCGTTCAGGCGTTTGAACTCCGACAGCATCTGGTCGAAATCTTCCGCCTTTGTCGCATTGGTCCGAGTGTTTTGCAGCAAAGCCAACATGACGGGCAGGCGTGTGTTCTGCGCCAACAGTGCATGGAATATCTCGGAAGCGATTTCATGGTCGTTTGTGCCGATAAGTTCCCCGAGAACGTGGCTCATCGCGTCTTCGACAACCGGCCACGTCATGATCGCGCGTCCGTAAACTTCGAGCATGCCGGGGTCAGACATTCCGGTTTCAAAGTGCCCATCTGGAAGATCGACCATATCCTCGCCCTCCTTGCCGGTTGGCTTGGTGTAGCGATAGTTGCGCTTCTTGGTCGGAGGATTGTTCATGGTTGAGGGCCCAAAAGACGAAAAGATCGATGAAGCGAAGATGGACGGCTTGCTCAAGCGGATGCTGAGCACGCCGCCGACGCCGCGAAAGCCGACCAAGCCGAAAGGGACCAAGGATGGACCTAAAGGTCGCTAGTTTGGCTTCCCCTGAGTTAGCGCAGCATCCCGTTCCGCAAAGCTCACGGCCGCCAGCAGTTGTTCAGCTAATTGCTTACACATCTGGAGCGGCAGTCCTACCTGAAGCTGCCGAGTCTGGGTTTGGCCGGTTCGTGTCGGCACCCGCAACGCCACTGCCACCACATTCCCGCTAAGAGGAAGTGTGGCAAACTCTTGGACGAGAACGTAACCCACGTTTCCGTCCGCTAAGAGTTGCCAGCCCAATTGTTCAGCCTTCTTGGCATCCTCAGTCGGCATAAAGCCTCCCCCCGATGAATGAGGGGAGCCTAGCTCCCCTTCATCCTCTTGTGGACTCGCTTGATGAGTTTAATGCGCTGGCTAGGCGAGACTGGCTTCACCAATCCGCCGATAGGTAAGGCGCTTGCCGCGTGCAGCCGCCAGCAACTGGTCGGCGCGCTCGGTGTCGCCAATGCCAAGAGCCGAACGGCGGTTGAACCTGAAATCGAACTCGGCAAGGTAGCGGTGCAAGTGAGCCTCGCCGCAATGCTGGTACGTGCCGATCATGCCGCGTTTAAACACTGAGAACACGTTCTCAATAGTGTTTGAATGCACGGTCTTGTCACCCTCGTAACGGACATATTCGCCCGCGCCGTGGTTGACGGTGCGGTGCGTGTCGAACTCGTGCCCAAGCTTGGTGTAGAGGCGGCTTTCGTCCGTGTAGAGCGTGCTCTTACGGTCGGCATTGGTGTACAGGATATCCTGCACGGTCTGGGCCGTTGCGTGCTCGACATGGAATGAACGGACAGACCCGCCACGCTCGACCAGCGCCACAACGGTGCGCTTCTTCTTGGGGCGGTTCGGCTTGAGATAGGGACGGCCCTGACGCTGGGGCGACGGCTTATCAACGTCAACGCGACCGATATAGGTCTCGTCGGCTTCAATGGTTTTGCCTTCGCCGCCAAGCGGGCCGGACGATTTCACGTCTTCTTTCATGGCCTCGCGCAAGCGGTGTTCCATGAACCAAGCGGTCTTGTAGGTAACGCCCATAGAACGGTGCATCTGATGCGCCGAAAAGCCCTTCTTGCTCGACGCCATCAGCGCCGATGCCAGAAGCCAAAGGTTCAACGCAATATGCGAACGCTCGAACACAGTCCCTACGGTGACGGTGAACGGCTTCTGGCATTCCTTGCACTTGTAAACGCCGGGGCGGGTGCTCTTGCCCTGAAGCTTGGTGATCCGGCCAGCATCGAAATTGCCACAGTGCGGGCACACCGGACCATTAGGCCACTGCACGGCCTCAAGGTGTTCGCGGGCTTTGTTGGCGTCGGTGAAGATCGGATCGGTTAGTTTCATCATCAGCTCCTATGCCGATGAATCTAGGTTCTATGCCCCGGTACGTCAAGTATATAATTAGGTAAATATTCCTATATCAGGACTTTTATCAATATCGAAAAGAATGATTTCTTAGAAAATTGACAAAGGAATAGGGCCAGCACCCCGGGGGACGCTGACCCTATTTGCAGTCGGTCTAGTCCGGCCCTGAAGCCGGAGTAGAACTTACTTCTTCGCGGCTTTCTTAGCCGGGGACTTTTTGGCGGCGGCTTTCTTAGCCGGGGCTTTCTTGGCAGCGGCCTTCTTAGCCGGGGCTTTCTTGGCAGCGGCTTTCTTAGCCGGAGCCTTCTTGGCAGCGGCCTTTTTCACCGGGGCCTTGGCAGCGGTCGCGGCCTTCGCCACCGGCTTCTTGGCAGCGGGCTTCTTGGCAGCCGGCTTGGCGGAGACCGACGGAGCCTTCGCAGCGGCCATCGGCATGGACTTGGTTTTGCCACGGAGGGCGTCACGGATTTCGGTCAAGAGAACTTCTTCCTTTGTTGGTGGAGTTGGTGCGGCCGGAGCCGCAATTTCTTTCTTCTTCAGACTGTTGATGCCCTTGACGACGAGGAACAGCACAAAGGCGACAATGAGGAACTTTACAACCGCATTGATGAACAAACCGATATTAAGCGTCGCCACGCCGGCGTCCTTGGCCATAGCCAGGGAGCTAACTGGGACGTTGTTCGGGTTGTTCAAAACGACGAACAGGTTGGAGAAATCGATGTTGCCCAAGATCAGGCCGATAACCGGCATGAAGACGTCATCGACAAGAGAGGAGACGATGACGCCGAACGCCGCGCCGATGATCACACCGATAGCAAGATCGACGACATTGCCTCTTAGAGCGAAGTCGCGAAATTCCTTGAACATGGGAAACCCCCTCGAACTGTTCGCCGGAACGCACCACCAATTTACCGCCGGTGGCGCCCTGCAAATCACAGATTCGCAGTGGCCGGAGAATCACGCAGATCGCGCCGGAAAGCAATGGCAAGACTTAGTGTCAACTTGCCGGACGCGACTGTGCGCATGATAGTTGACCCACCGCCGCTCTAGAATGCCGACCGGCCATCGACTGGAACAGGATCATGGACGACCTTCACGCCGCCGAGATTAGTCTGCGCCGCGCCCTCGACTTCATCCCCGAGGGACTGGCCGTCTACGACGCCGACATGCGGCTGATCGCGGCCAACAGCCGGTACGGGGAACTACTCGATCTGCCGCAGCCGCTGGTGGCAGCTGGAACAGCGCTCTATGATATCGCGCTGTACGCCGGCCGACGGGGCGATCTGGGGGCTGGAGACGCCCTCCAGCTTGCTGCAGAACGCGTCGAGACGCTGACAAAAGCCTCCGGCTCGGTGACGCAACGCCTAGGAAAACAAGGCCAAACGCTTGAATTTCATTCGGCGCGGCTGCCTGATGGTGGGCTGGTGATCAGCTTTGCTGATGTGAGCCAGCGGGTGGATGCGGAGGCTGCGCTGGAGAGCGTCAACCAGACCCTCGAGGGACGGGTGGCGGAGCGCACCGCGACCCTGCTGCGGGTCAACGCTGAGCTCGAAAGCGCCCGCAAGAAAGCCGACACCGCCAACCGCGACAAGACCCGGTTCCTTGCTGCCGCCAGCCACGATTTGCTGCAGCCGTTAAACGCCGCCCGGCTCTACACCGCCACCCTCATCGAGCGGACCGCGCAGTCGGAAGAGGGGGGGCTGGCGCACTCGATCGAGGCCTCACTAAATGCTGTGGAAGAAATCATGTCGGCGCTGCTCGACATGTCCCGGATCGACTCCGGCGCGCTCACGCCGCTGCCCGGACCGTTCCAGATTCGCGATCTGATTCAGAAAGTGGCGGTCGAGTTCGCTCCCCTCGCCCGCGAGAAATCGATCGAGCTAACGCTCGTCGACTGCTCGGTGGTGGCCAATGCCGACCGCGCGCTCGTCGCCCGGATCGTCCAGAACCTCGTCTCCAACGCCATCAAGTACACGCGGCCGGACGGACGGGTGCTGGTCGGCTGCCGCCGGCGCGGCGGACGGGTCCGGCTCGACATCATAGACACCGGGATCGGCTTCTCGCGCGACCAGCACCAGTTGCTTTTTGCGGAATTCTCGCGGTTGGAACAAGGCGCCAGGATGGCGCAGGGATTGGGACTGGGGTTGTCGATCGTCGAGCGACTGGTGGCGGCGATGGGCCTGACGCTCGAACTCTCCAGCGTCGAGGGCCGAGGCTCGCGCTTCTCGCTCTATCTGCCGCAGGGCAAGATCGTGAAACCGGCGGCGGGCGATGGCGAGCGACCGATCGAGACGGCGAGCCTCAAAGGCCTGCGGATACTCTGCGTCGACAACGAACGTGCGGTGATCGATGCGATGGAAGGGCTACTGCGCGGCTGGGGCTGCGATGTGCGCTCGGCCCGCTCGCTAAAAGATATCGACAAGGATGGAACGCTGGTTGGCTGGCTGCCCGACATGGTGCTGATGGACTACCATCTCGACCAGACGTCGGGCCTCGATGCGGTCGAGTGGCTGCGCCACAATGTGGGCGGCCATCTGCCTGCCGCGCTGGTCACTGCAGACCGCACGGCGGCCGTCCGCGCGCTCGCCGAGGAGCGCGGTATTGCGGTGGTGACCAAGCCTGTAAAGCCGGCCGCGCTACGGGCCGCAATCAGCGGACTGGCGACGCAACGGCCGGTGAAACGGCGCTAGGACAATTGTCTTGGCGGCGTGCCGCGCGCACGGTGACGGGTTAACGCGGGGTTAACTCACGGGAGCAGCGCCTCGAACTGACCCTGCTCGATGCGGGACGCTGCGATGACGGCCTGAGTGCGGCTGTCGACGTCCAGCTTCTGCAAGATGGACGAGACGTGCGCCTTGACGGTCGCCTCCGAGATCGAGAGTTCGTAGGCGATCTGCTTGTTCATCAGCCCATCGCTCAGCATCATGAGCACGCGGATCTGCTGCGGCGTGAGCGTCGAAAGACGCCGGGCGAAAGCGCTCTGCTCGTCGTCGGCGCCGAGGCTGACGCCATCGGGGACCGAGACTTCGCCCCTCAGCACGGTGTCGATCGCGGCGCGGATGTCGGCGGGACCGACGGATTTGGGAAGGTAGCCGGCAGCGCCAAGCTCGAAGGTGCGGCGGATGACCTTGGGGTCCTCGACTGCCGAGATGATCATCACCGGCACTTCGGGATATTGCGCGCGCAGCAGCAGCAGGCCGGAGAAGCCGTGCGCGCCGGGCATATTGAGATCGAGCAGGACAAGATCGCAGTCGCGGTCGGCCTCCAGCGCGGCGCTGAGCGCCGCCAGGTCGCAGGCTTCCTCGACGCGCGTGCCGGTATCGACGCCGGCGAGCGTCTGGCGCAGCGCGGCCCGGAACAGAGGGTGGTCGTCGACGATGATGATGCGGCTCATGGGGTATCATTTAGCCCGCGCTGGCGACCTGACCAATGCTCCTTAGGGCGAAGTTACCGCCGGACTCGCAAAATGCAGCGTCACTTAATCTCTTCTTTACCATGTCCGTTAAGAGTGCGGAGTGAACCCGACCGGCTGATTTCCGGGCCGGGCGTTCCTTTTCAGGTGCTTGGGAATAGCTCCATGGCCCGCGCGTATCCACAGTCCCAGTCGGTCGATTACGATCGAGAGCAAGGTCCCGGTGAGTGGCAATCGCTGCGCCATGAGCTGGTGGCGCTGCTTGACCAGGTCGACGGTCAGGTGTCGCGCAGCCGCGCCGCGCCCTCGCTTGCCGAGCGTGTCCAGGACATGCGCTATCAGGTGGCCGAGCAGCAGAACGACCTCCGGCATCGCGACGCGCTGAAATCGGTGCAGCGGGCGATCACGCGGTTCGAAGAGCCCGCGGCGCCACCGCAGATGCCGCCCAATCCGCGCGACAGCCTGCAGGCCGCCATCAACCAGATCCGTTCGCGCCAAAGCGAGCCCGCGCCACGCCCGATGGCACCGCCGGCGCGCGCGCCTGAAGCGCCGCTGTTCGACAAGCTGGCGCATTCGGTCAACGGATTGTCTGGCCGGCTCGAAGCGCTCGAAGGCGAGATCAAGGCGCAGATCAAGACCGGCGCCAATGTGAAGGATGTCGCCGATCAGGTGGCGCAGCTCGCCCATGTGGTTGAGCTGCTCGCCGGAGCGGTCGGCGAGACCGGCCAGGTCAAGCGACTTGAGGGACAGATCGCCAGCCTCGGCAAGATCATGTCGCAAGGCCGCGAGATGGACATCCAGACGCTGACGCGTCGTCTCGATGATGTCGCGTCGACCGTCGGCAAGCTGGCGGAGTTGCAGGTGCACTATGCCGACCGGGTGCAGAACCCGGTCGAGAGCCAGGCCTTCCAGGACGGCATGCACTCGATCGAAAGCAGCGTGCGCAGCGTCTATGATCGTATCGATGCGCTGGAGCGGCAATCGTCGCTGTCGCCGCAGGATCTCGAGCATGTGACCGCCGAAATGGCCCGCTTCACCGAGGCGATCCGCGCCGGTCAGCAGGAACCGCTGCATCTGGTGGAGCTGGTCGACGCGCTCAACATACGCATTGCCGACATCGAATCCGGCGACCGGCTGCTGCATGGCCTGCGCAAGGACCTCAGCGCGCTGCGCGATGCGGTGATCGTATCGCTGACGCCGCGGTTCGATGCCATCGAGCAGCGCATGGACGCGTTGTCGACGCGCGACGATATGGTCGAGATCGGCCGGCAGTTGGGGGCCCTGGGTGACCGCATCGGCGAGCGGCCGATCGATCCGGGCATCGGCCAGCTCGAAGCACAGGTGCGCCAGCTGGTGGCGCGGATGGACCAGACCGGCGAACAACTCTCCGGCCTTGCCAAGCTTTATGCCGAGCCGGGCCAGACGATGATGGCCGATCTCGACGCGATGGCCGACATGGTGGCCTCGCGCGCCGCCGAAGCGATGCAACGTACGGTGCAGGCGCCAGCGATGTCGGATCATTCGGTCAACCTGAGTATCGAAGGGCTCGAACAGCGCATCACCGCGATGCTGCAGTCGATGAGCCACGACCCCGAAGTCGATGCGCTTGACGGCATGCAGACCGGCATCAACGAGGTCAACGAGCGGCTGAAGCGGCTCGAGGCGTCGCTGGCGCAGCGCAGCAGCGACGCGGCCGCCGAAATGCCACGCCGGTCCGACATCACGACGATCATCGCCGATGCCGAGCCATTTGCGCCGTCTCCGCGGCCGCGCACCGACACGATGCCGCGGAGCCCCGCGGCGGAGGCGCCGCTGATTGTGCCCGCCTATCCCGAACCGACCGGTCCGGTGGCCGAAGCGCTCGAAGCCAAGAACGGCCCGCGCGAGCGTCACCCCGGTCTCGACGATGACACGTCGCTCGCCGCGCGCTACGATGAAAAGCCGGCTCGGCCGGCGCGCCCTGCGGGGTTTGAGCCCGAGAGCATTGCGACGCCACCGGCGCCGCAGCCGAGCCCGGCGTTCACGCAGATGACGGCTGAGCAGTCACGGCCGGTGGCGGCCAACGCCGTTCCGGTCACAGCATCGAGCCGCAACACTTTCATCGAGGCCGCGCGTCGTGCAGCGCAGCGGCAACAACCGGCGGCACAGCCCGAGGTCAATGCGAACTCGCTGATCGGCCGGGCGCTGGCGCGCTTCCAGCCGGGTGCAGCGGCACCGAAGGCGGACGCCGAACCCGCACCGAAGATCGACGTCGCAAAACCCGCCAAGGTGGACAAGCCGAAGCGCAAGATGTTCAAGCCGGAACCCGTAGCGGCACCGCCCGCCATGATTGCCGACCCAGCGCCAGCTCAAATTGCACCCTCGCTCGAGCCGGCCATCGGCGTCGATGGACCAGCGCCGATGGCGGCGAAGGAAAGCTTCCTCAGCCGCAACCGGAAGACGATCCTGCTGGCAGCGGCGGTCGTTGCCATTGCGCTGCTGACCCTCAACCTCGTGGCGCAGCGGTTCGGCAGCACTGCCGATTCTGAAGCGCCTGTCCTGGCTCCGACCGATGCCCCGGCGACCACCGGCGACATTTCGGGCAACATCGCCCCAGTGCTCGGCAACGACCCGACGCCATCGATGCCGACACGCGTCATCCCGATGGTCGATTCGCTCAAGACCGGTTCGATCGACCGGTCAGCGGCGCAGGGTTTCAGCGCCGCTCCGCAGGCGATGCCGAACGCGTTTGCCCCGAACACCGAAATTGCCAGCGCGGATGGCACACCGACAACTCCGGCGCTCGAGCCGCTGTCCCCCAGGCAACCGAGCCCGGTGAAGGTCGAGTTGCCGCCCGATGGCGTCGGCCCGATGGATCTGCGCCAGTCCGCTGCCAATGGCGATGCGCGCGCGCAGTTCGAAGTTGCGGCGATCTACACCGAAGGTCGCGCCATTCCGCAGGACTACAAGGCCGCCGCGACCTGGTATGAGCGTGCCGCCGCGCAGGGTTTCGCACCGGCGCAGTATCGGCTCGGCAGCCTCTATGAGAGCGGCACAGGCGTCACCAAAGACCTCAACACCGCAAAACTCTGGTACGAGCGCGCCGCCGAAGCGGGCAACCGCATGTCGATGCACAATCTCGCGGCGCTCTATGCCGGCGGGCAGCTCGGCAAGCAGCAATTCGACTCCGCCGCCAAATGGTTCGAGGAGGCCGCCTCGCGCGGGCTGACCGACAGCCAGTTCAACCTCGGCATGCTCTACGCTCGCGGGCTCGGCGTGCCGCAGAGCCTCAGCGACTCGTACAAATGGTTCGGGATCGCGGCGCTCACGGGCGACAAGGACGCGACCAAGGCGCGCGACGACATGGCACGCTCGCTCGATGCCGAGACGATGGCCAAGCTCAATGCCGAGGTCGCCGCGTTCCGACCGGCAAAGATCGATCTCGCGGCGAACTTTGCGCCGATCGGCACCTGGACCAAGAGCTTCGATCCGGGTGAAACCATCACTTCGCGCGATATCGTCGCCAGCGTCCAGAAGGCGCTCGGCAAGCTCGGCTACGACGTCGGCACGCCCGATGGGGTCGCCGGCAAGAAGACAGCGGACGCCATCAAGGCTTTTGAAGGCGCTACCGGGATGAACGAAGTCGGCCAGATCAATCCGCGGCTGCTCGCGGTGCTCGGCAGTCAACCGGTTTGATGGCCGATGTCTCATTGTCGTCGCAACTCCGGACGATGATGCGAGAGTGAACCTAAGGGGGACGCGGAAAACCGCTCCCCCTCGCTATTATTTGACGTCCCCTCACACGCAGGCCGAAAACGGCCCGCGCCGGTAGGCCCGCCTTGCAGATCTACCTGCCGATCGCCGAACTCTCGATGAACCTCTTTTTCCTGATCGGAATCGGAGGGGCGGTTGGATTTCTGTCGGGTCTGTTCGGCGTGGGCGGGGGGTTCCTGCTCACACCATTGCTGATCTTTACCGGTGTGCCGTCCCCGGTCGCCATTGCGTCGGTGACGGCGCAGGTGGCCGCGGCCTCAACCTCCGGCGCCCTCAGCTACTACCGGCGCAACGCCATCGATCTGCATCTGGCGATGTACCTGATCCTCGCCAGCACCATTGGCTCGATGATCGGCGTCGCGATCTTCACGCTGCTGCGCGCCGCTGGCCAACTCGACCTGTTCATTGCGGTGGCTTATCTGCTGCTGCTCGGCTTTCTCGGTACCTTGATGCTGACCGAGGCGGTGCGGACCATGATGCGCCGGCGTGGCGGCGTGACGGTGCGGGACAAACTGCCCAGCCAGCACAGCTGGATGCATGGGCTCCCGATGCGGATCAGGTTCAAGAAATCGAAGCTCTACATCTCAGTGCTGCCGGTGCTGGCGATCGGACTTTTCATCGGCATCGTTGGTGCGCTGCTGGGCATCGGCGGTGGCTTCATCCTCGTGCCGGCGCTGGTCTATCTGCTGCGTGTGCCGTCCAATGTGGTGGTGGGTACTTCGCTGCTGCAGGTCGTGGCGATGATGTGCGTGACGACGATCCTGCATGCACTGACCAGCCAGAGCGTCGACGTCGTCCTCGCCTTCTCGCTGATGGTGGGTGGGACGGTCGGTGCGCAGTTCGGCGCCTCGGCGGGGAAATATCTGCGCGGTGACCAGTTGCGGGCACTCCTCGCGCTGCTCGTGCTGGGTGTCGCCATTCGCTTCGGCGTCGCACTGGTGTTCCCGCCATCCGACGCATTCTCCATGGCCGTATTGACGGCGGGAGGTGGCGGTTGAACCGGATCGTCCTCGCAGTCCTGCTGCTGCTCATGGCCTCTCCGGCGGAGGCAGAAAAGCTCGCCTCGACGGTGTCGAACAGTACGGTCCAGATTACATCGAGCTTCGATGGCGCGGTGCTGAGCCTGTTCGGCACCATCGAGCCCGATTTGCCCGGCGATGCGTTGACCGGTCCTTACAATGTTGTCGTGGTGATCACTGGCCCGCTGCAGGACCGGGTCACGCGCCTCAAGACAAACACTTTCGGGATCTGGAGCAACACCGATCAGGTCATTTTCAAGCAGTTCCCATCGTTCTACAACGTCTTGGCCAGCGGCAAGCTCGACCTGATCGCCGCCCCCGAGGTGTTCGAGGCCCAGAGCCTGCTGCCCATCGAGCAGGCGCAGGCGACGGCGACGATCGGTGAGGGCACCAAGGCGACGCAGTTCGGCACCGAGCTGGTGCGACTGATGACCAAAGAGGGCCATTTCGCCGTCAAGGAAGACGGCGTTCGCTTCCTCAGCGCCACCGCCTACGTGGCGCAGGTGACGCTGCCGAGCGACGTCGCCAACGGCCCTTTCCTCGCCCACACGCTGGTGCTCAAGGACAAGCAAATCGTGGCCGAGCGCAGCGAAGGATTTTCGGTCCGCAAGACCGGCTTTGAGAATTTCGTGTTCGTCGCGAGCCGGCAGCAGCCACTGCTTTATGGCATCGTCTGCGTGATGCTGGCGCTTGGCACGGGATGGCTCGCCGGCGTGGTGTTCAGGCGTTAGACGCCGGCGACCAACCGCTTGATGCTCACCGGATAGAGTTTCGAACGTCCCAGCATCGTCACTTCCAGTGTCGCGTAATCGAACAGGCCGTGGAAGGCGGGGCCGAGGATGTTTATGCTTCCGGTGCCCGAACCGTAAGCGGGGAGCAGCAGCAGTTGGCCATCGTGGACGAAACACGGGCGGCGGGTGCCGTGGCCGTTGGCGACGACGGTTGCGGCGGGATGCAGATGCCCGGCGATGGTGGCGACGGCACCGGCCTTCGGCTCGTGCACCAGTGTCAGGCCGCGGTGTTCGAGATGATCGACGCAGGTGCCGCCAAGTGCATGCGGCGACGGATCGTGATTGCCGCTGAGCCAGGTCCAGTGCGATTTGCCAAGCAGCGCCATCAGCCGCAGCCGGTCGGCATCGAGCAGCGTCGTGGTGCCCTCGTCGCGATGGAATGAATCGCCGAGCGAGACCACGCGCTCAGCCTTGGTCGCGGCCAGATCCTTCTCCAACCGCTTCAGCGTCAGCCCGGTGTCGTAGGGCGGCAGCATCTGGCCTTTTTTGGCGTAGGACGAGAATTTTTCGAGATGCAAATCGGCGACGAGCAGCATGGATTCGGCGCGCCAGAACAGGGCGCCCGACAGCAGCGGCTCGAAAGTGTGACCAGCGAAGTTCAGGAGCACCGTCGCTTCCTCACTTCCCCACGCGGCGGGCGCCGCGTTGCTCCAGCTCATCTGCCTGACCATCGTCTACCGGCGCAGCTTTGTCCGAAAACCGGCTTCCACTTTTCGGAGCTACGCCAAGTGCCTCCCGCATCAACTCGTCGGCGGCGTCGGCCATCGCGCCTTCGCGGGCCTCGCCGAAGATCGGCGTTTTGCCGATATCGAGCAGCACCGGTACCGCGAGCGGCGAGATTCGGTCGAGAGGCTTGTGGACAATGTTACTGCGGATACGGCGGAGCAAGCCGCCCAGCCGCTCGATATCGAGCAGACCGCGGGCCGCGTCGCGGCGGGTGGCCTGGATCAGAATGTGATCGGGCTCGTGCTCGTAAAGCACGTCGTAGATGATGTCGGAGCTGACCGTGACTTGCCGGCCGGTCTTCTCCTTGCCGGGGTGACGGCGCTCGATCAACCCGGCGATGATCGCGGCGTTGCGGAAGGTACGCCGCATCAGCTGGCTCTCGTGAAACCAGTCTTCGAGATCGTCGCCCAGCATGTCCTCGTCGAACAATTTGTCCATGTCCACGCCGCTCATGTCGCGCAGGCCCCACACCGCCAGCGCGTATTCGTTGGCGACGAAGCCGAGCGGGCGCATGCGCAAGCGCTCCAGACGGCGCGTCACCAGCATGCCAAGTGTCTGATGCGCC
>JBDTLB010000083.1:0-91237 GCA_039934955.1 Devosia sp. | reverse complement strand
AGCTGATCGTCTGCGACGAACCGGTCTCGGCGCTCGACGTGTCGATCCAGGCGCAGATCCTGAACCTCCTCAGCGATCTCAAGGATCAGTTCGGGCTAACGCTGATCTTCATCTCCCACAATCTGAGTGTGGTGCGGCACGTGTCCGATCGCATCCTCGTGCTCTATCTCGGCCGCATGGTCGAACTTGCGGGCGGCGATGAGCTTTATGACGATCCCAAGCATCCCTACACGCGGGCGCTGCTGACGGCGGTGCCGATCGCCGACCCGAAGCGGGCGCGACAACGCAATATTGATGCGCTCCAGGGCGAGATTCCGTCGCCGATCAACCCGCCCTCGGGATGCACATTCCGGACCAGGTGCCGGTACGCAATAGGAATTTGCGCCGAACAGCGCCCCGCCCTCGAAACCGCCGGCAATGGGCGGCTGGTGGCGTGTCATCGGTGGCAGGCGATCGACGCGATGCCGGGGATGGAAGCCGCCGCCGAGCCGGTCTAGGCGGATCTCTTGTGGGCGTCCGCCGCGCGGCGCTCGGGAGCGCCGGCTGTTTCGCGACGCCGCCGGTCCGGCCCGGCATAGTCGCCAACGGTGACAAACTCGCGCGGGGATTTGCGCATGGCCTCAATCCGCAGCTGAATGTGCTGCGCCGAGAAGGGCTTGCGCAGGAATTCGTTGACGCCGGCGTCCCGCGCATTCTCGATCATCGACGCGCTGGGCGTCGACGCCATCATGATGATTGGAACATTTCGGTTGAGGTGGCCTTCTGTCTGCCGCAGGCGGCGGATCATGACGTAGTCTTCTTCGCCACCGAGTTGCGCGTCCAGCAGGACCAGGCTGTAAGGCCGGTAGGCGATAAACTGCGCTGCATGCTGGATGTCGGAGGCCTCGTCGACCGCCCGGACCTTCAGCGAATGCAGCATCAGCGTCACCAGGCCCGCCATGTGGGTGGACGGGTCGGCGACCAGGGCGCGGAATTCGGTTGTTTGCGGCGACATGACCGAAGTGTAGGCATTTGGGTCTTGCGGGGCCGTTAATTCGCGGCCGGCAAGGCCATCCAACCGGATCGGCCCAAATACTGGCCTCAGGCGGGCTGAACGCGTTGACAGAGGCTGGTTTTGCCTCTATTTCACCGCCACTCCAGATGGCGCGCGGCGCCTCTTTTTGTTTTTTGTCCCGAAGGTTGCACGATGAAAGTCCGCAATTCACTTAAGGCCCTGATGGGCCGTCATCGCGCCAACAAGCTGGTGCGCCGGCGCGGCCGGGTTTACATCATCAATAAGATCGACAAGCGCTATAAGGCTCGCCAGGGCTAAGGCTTCGACCTCGTTGAGATGAACAAAGGGCCCGCTGACGCGGGCCTTTTTGTTTGGTGCAGAAGCGGCCGGGCGAAGATTGCATTGTGAGCAAATCCTTCTACCATCCCGGGCGCTCGTGAAATGCACCCACCGGGATCGCCAATGCGTGCGTCCATCGTCATCAAGATCGCGATCGAACGACCCTATGCGGAGGTCTACGAGTTTCTCGCGAACCCGATGAATTTTGCCAAATGGGCGGCAAATCCCGATTCCGACATGGTGCCACTCGACGGGGGAAATTGGTTGGTGGAACTGCCCCGCGGTCAGTCGGTGATCCGCTTCTCGCCCCACAATAATTTCGGCGTGCTCGACTATGAGGTGTTCGCGCTGGGCGAGACGCACGGCCCAATTTCGCCCGTGCGATTGATTGCCAATGCCGATTGCTGCGAGCTGGTGCTGATCTGGTATCACCGCGACGGGGCCAGCGACGAGCGCTTCCGCTCGGACGCACAATGGGTCGAATCCGATCTCACGCGATTGAAGACTTTGCTCGAAGGCGGCTGAGCGCCCGCTTCCATTCAGCTCAGACTGCGAAGGCGGCGAGGATGCGGATCCAAGAGCGGATGCCTTTGTGGAAGCTCTTGAGGTTGTATTTCTCGTTGGGTGAGTGGATGCAGTCGTCCGCATTGGCGTAGCCGATGAGCAGTGTATCAAGCCCGAGGATGCGTTTGAAATCGCCGGCGACGGGGATCGAGCCTCCGGAGGCGCGCAAGGCCGCCTGGCGGCCCCATTCGTCGGCGAGCGCGGTGCGGGCCTGCTGTAGATATTTGCCGGTGGTCGGCACGGAGATGGCGGGGCTGCGGCCGTGCTCCTTGAACGTCACGGAGCAATCGGCGGGGATGCGCGCCCGGACGTGGGCCCGGAAGGCGGCGCTGATCTTGTCCGGGTTCATATTGGCGACGAGGCGGAACGAGATTTTCGCACTGGCCTTGCCGGGGATCACGGTCTTGAAGCCGTCGCCGGTGTAGCCGCCGATCATGCCGTTGATCTCGCAGGTCGGGCGAGCCCAGGTCTGCTCGAGGACCGAGCGGCTTTTCTCGCCGGCCGGGATCGACAGGCCGACATCCTTGAGGAAGGCGGCGCCATCGAA
This sequence comes from Devosia sp., assembly GCA_039934955.1. GTDB lineage: Bacteria > Pseudomonadota > Alphaproteobacteria > Rhizobiales > Devosiaceae > Devosia_A. Next base: position 88,793 of record JBDTLB010000083.1, on the reverse strand, counting down.
GCCGAGGCTCTGCCAACTTGCCATGGTGGCGGCGTCGACTTCCTGCACATCGTCGTAGAAGCCTGCGATGGCCACCGAGCCGTCGGGATTGCGCAACGACGCGATGATCTCGGCCAGCACCTGGTTGGGGTTGCGGGCGGCATTGCCGTACATGCCGGAATGGAGGTCCTTGTCGGCGCAGGTGATCTCGATCTCCTCGCCGACGAGGCCGCGCAGCATGGTGGTGATCGAGGGTGTCTGCGGGTCGAGCATATCGGTGTCGCAGACGAGGGCGACGTCGGCGGCAAGTTCGGCCTTGTTGGCGGCGAGGAACGTCGCGAGATTGGTCGAGCCGGACTCTTCCTCACCTTCGAGGCAGAGGGTGATGCTGGCGGGGAGGGCGCCGGTGATGGCGCGCAGCGCCCGGCAGGCCTCGGTGAAGGTCAGGAGCTGGCCCTTGTCGTCGGAGGTGCCACGGCCAACGAGATGCGTCTCGCCGTCGCGTTGGGTGACTTCCATCATCTCAAATGGATCGGTGTTCCACAAATTCAGTGGATCAACCGGCTGGACGTCGTAATGGGCGTAGAACACGACCTTTAGGCCAACGACCGCTGGGCCGTGGGCAATGACAACCGGATGCCCCGGGGTCGTGCGCGCCGAAGCTGTGAAACCCTCCTTGCTGAGGTCGGCAACCAGCCAGTCGGCCGCGCGCTGGCACTCGGCCTTATAGGCGGGATCGGTCGAGATCGACTTGATGGCGATCAGCTGCTTCAGCCGGTCGAGACTCTGGTCCATATGCGCGTCAGCATAGGCAAGGGCGGCATCGAGGTCGCTTTTGGAGACGGGCATGGGCAGTGCTTCCGGGCGTTGTGAGGCAGTTACGCCCCTAGGGAAAATGAGGCAAGCGGAAATGCCTCACGCGCCGGGCGCTGAAGGTTTCGTTCGCCGCCGCAAAGAGGAGCCACGGACGGAGAGAGCCGGGCGCCTCCGATGGTTTGGGTGTTGTGAGACACCCGACCTACGCCTCGACGACCACATAATCGTCTGCAACGCGCACCGGCATTGTCTCGGCTGTGTAGGGACCTTCGAGGAGCGTGGCGCCGGGTTCGATCTTGACGGGAAATTGGCGGGCGCGGGCTTTGATGCCGGTGCAGAAGGATTTGCCGGTTCGGACGTCGAACTCCCAGCCGTGCCAGGGGCAGCGGATGATCTCACCCTGGCGCGTGTAGGTGTAGGCGCCGGGATCGGCGGACTGGACGAGACCGGTGAGGACGCCCTCTGCGAGGCTGCCGCCATTGTGGGGGCAGCGGTTGAGCATGGCGAAATACTCGCCCTTGATGTTGAAGACCACGATGGCGCGGCCATCGATGTCGACCACCCGCCGTGTGCCTGGCGGAAACTCTGCGGCGGGAGCGACGACATGCTGCGCCAAGTCAGCGGGCTCCGTAGACGGCGTTGGCGTTGCCGATGAAGAACTGCCGGCGCTGGTCGTCGGTCGCCGGAAACATGATGACGCGGGATGGGTCGTCGAAATCCCAATGCGGGTAGTCGGACGAGAACAGCAGCCGGTCCCAACCGAGCCAGCCGAAGATGTCGCCGATGAAGCGCTTGTTGTCCGGCTCGTCGAGCGGCTGGCTGGTCCACCAGACGTTGCGGCGGATGTATTCGGACGGGGAGAGCTTCAGATGCGGGACTTCGCTCTTGAGGATTTTCCAGTCGCGATCGAGCCGCCAGATCAGCGACGGGGCCCAGGTGAAGCCGGATTCGATCAGGACGAGCTTTAGCGTCGGCCAGCGCTCGAAGACGCCTTCGACGACGAGGCTGACGAGGCCCGACTGGCTGGTCTGCGCGTGGCCGACCATCTCGTCCATGTAAAAGCTCGGCCAGCCGGCGCTACTGACAGGCCAGCCGGAATTGCCGAAGGCGTGGATGCCGACCGGCAGGCCGTTCTCGGCGGCGGCCTCGTAGATTGGCCAATAGCGCTTGTTGCCGGTCGGGAACGAGGTGCGCGAGAGCAGCAGCACCTGGGCAAAGAACGGGTTACCGGCCCAGTGGCGGATTTCGGCTGCCGAGGCCTCCGAGTCCTCATAGGGCACGACGATCGAGGCGCGGAGGCGCGGCTCGTTGGCGACCCATTCTTCGACCTGCCAGTGATTGATGGCGCGGCAGAGCGCGGCCGAGTGATCGAGGTTGCGCACGCCCTGACTCGAGACCAGCGGATTGAGGATGCCGAAACCGATACCGTTGGCGTCGAGATGCTGGGTGCGCATGAAATCGAGGCTCGAGCCCTGCGGGCCGCCATCGGGCGGGTAGGCATCGCGGCGCGAGGCGTTGGGCTGGCTTTTGTGATAGCCGGCGCCGGACGCATAATGCTGGTTGCGCAGCGCACCGTAGCTGCGGAAATGCTCGATCCACTGCTTGGAAAGCCAAGGCTCGAGGTCCGCCATAGATTTGACCGCAGGGTGGATATCGCAATCGGCGATGCCGGTGAGTTTTTCGATCATGGCGCGGCCCCGAGGCGGGTGTAGGTCGCGAGCGGATTGGCGCCGCTGATCTTGTCGCGGAGCGGCTGATCGAAGCCGGCCGTGAAGACCTCTGTTCCGTCGAACTGGGCATGCGGGTAGTCGGTCGAGAATAACAACAGATCGTCGCTGCCGAGATGATCGAACAGGCGGCGCATCTGGTCGGGATCGGCGGGGCCATCGACAGGCTGCAGCGAAAAGCGAAACTGATCGCGGACGACCTCAGTAGGCGAGCGATCGGCCCACGGGATTTCCATGCGCAGGCCGTACCAGTATTTGGTCATGCGCCAGAGAAGGGCAGGCAGCCAGGTCCAGCCGGATTCGAGCATGACGATCTTGAGGGTGGGGAATTTGTTGAAGACGCCCTCGGTGAAGAGACTCGTCAGTTGCACCTGGAAGGCTTGGGCGTTGGCGACGTAGTCTTCCAGGTAGTAGCTGGGCCAGCCGAGCGCGGTGGGCGGGTTGCGCAATTCGCTGCCGGCATGGATACCGAGCGGCAGTCCGTGCGTCACCGCAGCCTCATAGATCGGCCAGAAATTGCGGCGGCCGAGCGGGCGAGCCGTGCCGGCTAGAACGAGAATCTGGACAAAGCGCCGGTCGGTGGCGCAGCGCTCGATTTCGGCGACGGCGAACTCGATGTTTTCAAGCGAGATGACGATCGAGGCGCGAAGACGTGGGTCGCGGTCGAGGAATTCGGCGCGGACCCAGTCGTTGAGGGCCGAAGCGTAGGCGGCGGCGAGATCGTCGCTGTAGAGGGTCTGGATGCCGTAGAGGCAATTGCAGATGGCGATGTCGGTGCCGAAGGGGTCGAGGCATTGTTGCGCGACGAGCGCCGCGGTGGTGGCGGCGCGGCCCTTTGCCGGTCGCCAGTCAGCGCGGGTGGTGAGCGGGGTGTTGTCGGGGTAGTTGATCGAGAGCAGGTCCTCGATGCCGCGCACGACGCTCATTTCGCGCCAGTGATCGGCCATGTGGGGGAACAGTACGGCGGCGTTGGGGACGGCCGGGTGGATATCGCAGTCGATGCGCATGGGGTGAGTGTGGACCGCGGCGGGTGCGGTTTCAAGAACACGTCTTGCGCGAGGGGGTTGCCGCTCGTCGCCTGCGCTCCTAGTTTTGGCACGAGGTGCGCCGGACTGGTCGGCGCCGCCGCTTTTCGAGGACATGACATCATGGACCTTTCCTCCATTCTGCACTCGATTGTGGCCGTGCGCGCCACAATCCCCGACGACGCCTTTACCGCTTCGGGACTTGGGACGGTGCGCGAGGGCAGTGGCGTGGTGATCGGCGACAAGGGGCTGGTGCTGACCATCGGCTATCTCATCACCGAGGCCGAGGAAGTGTGGCTGACGACGCAGGAGGGGCGGGTTCTGGCGGCCCATGCGCTGGCCTATGACCAGCAGACCGGTTTCGGCCTGGTGCAGGCGCTCGGCGCGCTCGATCTGCCGGCGATTCCGCTTGGCGATTCGAGTAGGGCGCAACTCGGCGACCGCGTGGTGTTCGCCGACGGGACCGGGCGATCCGTCGATGCCGCGATTGTCGGCAAGCAGGAGTTCGCCGGCTATTGGGAATATCTGCTGGACGAGGCGATCTTCATCGCGCCGGCGCATCCATCCTGGGGTGGGGCGGGGCTAATCGGGCCGGACGGCAAGCTGCTCGGCATCGGCTCTCTCCGGCTGCAGATGATGCAGAGCGGCAAGATGGCCGACATCAACATGGCGGTGCCGATCAATCTGCTGACGCCGATCCTCGACGACATGCTGGCGCGCGGCCAGCCCAACCGGCCGCCGCGTCCATGGCTCGGCGTGTTCTCGGCCGACAATGACGGTGATGTGGTGGTGATGAGCGTCGCCGATGGCGGGCCGGCCGAGAAGGCGGGCCTGCAGCGCGGCGATATCATTTCGGACGTTCGCGATGGTGAGGTGGAAAACCTTGCCGATTTCTACCGGAAGCTTTGGGAGACCGGGCCGGCGGGCGCCGAGGTGCCGATGCGGATCGTGCGCGACGGGCGTGAAAGCTGGTTGCGGGTAAAGTCGGCTGATCGCGACAGTTTTTTGAAGAAGCCGCAGCTGCAATAGCGGCCGGTCGCGGGCTTGAAATGCCGGCGGCCGATGCACATCTATCGGTCAATGGTTGGGTTGGGGCGCTTGCCCTCAGCGAACTGGCCCCGGACCATGAGAAAGGCGCTCCCCGCAAGGGTCGAGCGCCTTTCTTTTTGGCATCGGTCGCCGCGCCAGTCGAACGGGGCTCCCATCGTCTGGTCGCATCATTCGGGCTGCCCGCAGGTCACCCGAGGATACCGGAGGGACAGGATATTAGACCGGGTCGCCCGACGGGCTAATCGAGGGTCGTTGTCCCAATGGTCTGCCTATGACTGGAATTTTTTTGCGGGGAGGAATGATAGCGCTTTCATCTCAGGGACACCGCCGCTAGTTTGATTGGGGAAGTGCGGGGATCAACGCCGCGTCCAACGAGGAGGACTCGGCCGCGTGGTGCGTGCCGGATTTGTTCGCGCCCGCGATCCGGGCGCAATTTTGGGAGGAGACTATAATGGATTCCAACAAGATTAGCCGACGCGAGCTGCTGCGGAGCACGGCGCTTACTGCTGCGGGACTGATTGCCGCGGGAAGCAGCCTGCCGGCATTTGCCGAGGACAAGAAGCCCGAGCTCGATTTGCCGCAGGGCAAGGCCGGCAAGCTGACCGTCATCCACCGTACCGAGTATTTCCCTGAGGCCCAGACGCTGTTCCGCAGCCAGGTGGGCGACTTCGCCAAGGCGAACAACGTCGAGCTCGACATCTCGACGACCAATCCGGAGTCTTTCGGCGATTTCATCGGCAAGATGACGGCCGCTGTTAAGGCCGGCAATCCGCCGGACTTCGCCTACACCTCCAACGTGTCGCTTGCCCAGCTCAGCACCCTCGACCTCGTCGAAGATGTGAGCGACGTCGTGAACGAAGCGATCAAGCTTTACGGCGACATCATGCCGGGGATCAACGCGGCCAAGACTGGCCAGTTCGATGGCAAGTGGAAGTCGATTCCGTACCTGGGCAGCGCGACGGGCTTCTTCTTCCGCGGTGATAAACTCAAGGAAAAGGGCATCGATCCGGCGTCGCTCAAGACTTGGGGCGACCGCCGTGAGGCGGCGCTGGCGATTTCCGATCCGGCCAACGGTTTCTACGGCTGGGGCTTCACCCCCAACAAAGGTGGTGATGGCAGCGGCTTCTGCTCATCGGTCCTGCAGGCCTTCGGCGGCCATTTCACCGACGAGAGCGGCAAGAAGGTAACCTTCAACTCGCCCGAAACGGTGGCGGCGTTTGAGTTCCTGGCCGAGACGTATGACCGCAATGGCAAGTACGCAGCAATGCTGCCGCCTGGCATTGAGAGCTGGACGGACACCGGCAACAACGAGGCTTGGGCCGCCGGCAGCATCGGCCACACGCTCAATGCGTTCAGCGTCTATGCGGCGACCAAGAAGAACTCGCCGGACGATCTCTACAAGAAGACGCTCGTGCTCCGGGCTCCGACTGCCAACAACGGCGACAGCCGTTCAGGCGGCTTTGTCGGCGGCTGGCTCACCATCTTCAAGGGTGCGCCGAACGTGGACCTCGCCAAGAAGCTGGCCCTCGACCTGCTCAATCCGGACAATTTCACGAAGATCTCCGAGATCGCGGGCGGGCTGTTCATGCCGGCCTACCAGAACCTGTGGACGCCCGCGCTGATTGCGGGCGATCCGAACTTTGCGATCATCAAGGCCGAGGTCAGCGTCGCCGACCCGTTCCTGGGCTGGTCGTGGCCGGCGGCGCCGGCGCCGCAGATCGATGCCATCCGCGCACAGAGCGTGCTTGAGCAGGCGGTCGGCAACGCCATTTCCGGTCGCATGAGTGCGGCGGACGCCGTCAAGGATGCGCACGACAAGATCGTTCAGATCTTCGAAGAAGGCGGCATCATGCAGTCCTGACGATATCGTTCCGGCGTGGAGCGGCGGCCTCGGCCGCTGACTAAACGCTCAATTGTCGCATTGGCCCCGGGGCATCGGCCCGGGGCCGGTGCGCTTTCGAGATGCTGGATCGGAGAGTCCCATGGCAGACAGCAAGATTTTTAGTGTCGCCGACGCGCCAGTTTCGGTGAGCCTTGCGGCGCGATTGCGCAGTGCGCTCGGGCGCGACTGGAAGGTCGGGTATCTCTTCGTTCTTCCGATGGTCGTGATCATGGTGGGGCTGATCTTCTGGCCGTTCCTCAATGCCATCGTCACCAGCACGACGGCCTTCAATTTCACGACCGGCGAGACGTTTTACGTCGGCCTGAAGAACTACCAGCGCCTGTTCACCAACAGCGACTACATTCTGTCGCTGAAGAACACCATCAGCTTCACGCTGTGGTCGCTGGGGCTCAAATTCGTCGTCGGCATGACTATTGCGCTGGTGCTCAACAGCCGCCTGCCGCTGCGCAATCTGCTGAGCGGCATCATGCTGCTGCCCTGGATCGTGCCGGAGATCGTGACGGCTCTCGCCTGGCGCAGCATTTACGATCCGCTCTTTGGTGGTCTTAATCCGATCCTGAGCGGACTTGGCCTGATCGATCACCCGGTCGGCTGGCTGTCGGAGCCAAATCTGGCGATGGGCAGCATCATTTCCGTCAATATCTGGAAGGGTATTCCATTCTACGTACTGCTGCTGCTGGCGGGTCTCAAGGCGGTTGACCGTGAACAGCTCGAGGCGGCTGAAGTCGATGGCGCCAACGCGGTGGAACGATTCCGCCATGTCACTCTGCCCAGCATGCGCTACATCATTGTGGTCACGCTGCTGCTGTCGTTCATCTCGACGTTCAACCAGTTCGGCTTGCCGTTCCTGATGACCGGCGGCGGGCCGAGCGGGGCGACCAAGCTTTATTCCATCCTGGCGTACGAGAAGGCGATCGGGTCGCTGCAATACGGCCCCGGTATCGCCATCGCCTTCAGCGTTGCGCCGCTGATGGCACTACTAATCTGGGTGCTGTCGCGCTTCATGAGCCCGCAGGACCGGAACAAAAATGACGACCGTGCGCCGGGACTTGGCGACCGCCTCGCCTCGCTTTCGATGTCGGTGATCGGGCTTGTGGTGGATATTGCGCTTAGCCCCTTCGCTTTGGTGCGCTGGCTGGCCGAGCAGGTGGCGCGCGGGTTGCGGCGGATGACTGGACGCGACGCCGCGGCGCCGATCCTCAACCGGTCGAACCGTGCCAAGGCAGGTCTGTCGCTCCGGTTGCTGGTCCTGCTGCCGTTTTTCAGCTTTGTGCTGTTTCCGTTTTACTGGATCATCATCACGTCGCTGAAGTCGACCGAGCAGATCAGCGCCCGGACCTCAATCTTCTGGCCGGCGCCTGCGACGCTCGACCAATACCAGACGCTGTTGGTCAACACGCCGTTCCTCACCTGGCTGATGAATTCGGCGTTCGTGGCCGCCGCGAGCACGCTGATTTCGGTGACGCTGGCCTCGCTTGCCGCCTATGCGTTGTCGCGCCTCAAGTTCGCGGGCGCCGGACTGTTGACGACGCTGCTGCTGATTACCTATCTGCTGCCGGGTACCCTGCTGTTCATCCCGCTGTACCAGACACTGACGCAGCTGGGCATCATCAACACCTACGCGGCGCTGATCGTCACCTATCCGACGTTCCTGCTGCCCTTCGCGACCTGGGTCATGCTCGGCTATTTCCGCTCGATCCCGATCGAGCTCGAAGAGGCGGCGATGATCGACGGGGCGGGCCGGTTCTACATCTTCTGGCGGATCGTGCTGCCACTCGCGGCGCCGGCGCTGCTGTCGGTGACACTGTTTGCGTTCACCAATGCGTGGAACGAGTTCCTGTTCGCATTCGTCTTCATCAACTCGGAATCGCTGCGGACGCTGCCCATTGGGCTACAGTCGCTGGTGTTCGGCGATATTCTGCCGTGGGGCGAGCTGATGGCCGCGTCACTTCTGGCCGCAGTGCCTGTGGCGGCGCTGTATGTTTACGCGCAGCGCTTCCTCGTCGAGGGCCTGACTGCCGGCGGCGTCAAAGGGTAATCCCAGACGCCGGATGTCAGGATGATCCCGCGCCGTCCTGACGGACGAAGGCGATGCGGAGCATGTTGGTGGCGCCCGGGGTGCCGAGCGGAATGCCGGCGGTGATGGCGATGCGGTCGCCGGGGCGGGCCAAGCCCTCGTTGTAGGCGATGATGCAAGCGCGATCGACCATGTCTTCGAGATTCACGGCGTCAGCCGATTCGACGCAATGGACGCCCCAGACGATGGAGAGACGGCGTACTGTACGATGGTTCGGGCTGAGCGCCAGGATCGGCTTGCTCGGGCGCTCGCGTGCGGCGCGGATGGCGGTGGAGCCGGAGCTGGTGTAGGTGACGATGGCGGCGAGGTCGAGCGTCTCGGCGACCTGTCGGGTGGCGGCAGAAATGGCGTCGGCGGCGGTGGCCTCGGGCTCGGCGGCCTGGGCACGGATGATGCCGCGATAGTTGACATCGGATTCAACCGCCATCGCGACCTTGTTCATCATGGTCACGGCTTCTACGGGATACATGCCGGAGGCGGATTCAGCCGAAAGCATGACAGCGTCGGCGCCTTCGAATACCGCGATCGACACATCGGAGACCTCGGCGCGGGTCGGTACCGGCGAAGTGATCATCGATTCGAGCATCTGGGTGGCGACGACCACCGGCTTGCCGTAGCGGCGGGCGACGCGGATCATGCGCTTTTGAAGACCGGGAACCTGCTCGAGCGGCATTTCGACGCCGAGATCGCCGCGGGCGATCATGAAGGCGTCGCAGAGCTTGATGATTTCTTCGAGGCGTTCGACGGCCTGCGGCTTTTCGATCTTGGCCATGACGCCGGCGCGGCCCTGGACGATCTTGCGGACGTCGATGATGTCTTCGGGGCGTTGCACGAAGCTGAGCGCGATCCAGTCGGCATCGGCCGCAAGGCCGGCGAGCAGATCGGCGTGGTCCTTCTCGGTGAGGGCGCCGACGGGCAGTAGCGTATCGGGCAGGCTGACACCCTTCTTGTCGCTGAGCTTGCCGCCATAGACGATTTGGGTCTCGATGGCGCCGCCGCCGACGCGGGTGGCCTTGAGCTGCAGCTTTCCGTCGTCGAGCAGGAGGCGGTCGCCGACGGAAACACTCTCGATGATTTCGGGATGAGGCAGGTAGACACGGCTCGTTGTGCCGGGGGTGTCGGAGCTGTCGAGCGTGAAGGTTTGACCGGCGATGAGCTGGACGGCGCCTTCGGCAAACTTGCCGACGCGCAGTTTCGGGCCCTGCAGATCGACCAGGATGCCGATTGGATGGTTCAGCAACTTCTCGACATTGCGGATCATCTGCACCGTCTCACGCATCAGATCGTGGCTGGCGTGGCTCATGTTGATGCGGAATACATCCGCACCGGCGCGGGCCAGCGCCTCGATGATTTTTTCGCTGTTGGAGGCGGGCCCCAACGTGGCGACGATCTTCACTCGCCTCAAACGTCTCATGATGTCGTCGCCCCCTGGCGTGCAGTCTTGATCTGGCTAGTCGGTGCCGGTGTCGTCGCCGCCACCTGTATCCCCACTGCCGCCGCCGTCAGTGCCCGGGTCGGGTGTCTGGTCGGCGGGTGCATTGGGATCGCCCTCGAGCGGAGCGGCGTCGCCATTGTCGGCGGGTGCAGTGTCGTTATTGGCCGGATCGGTCAATTGCAACGTCCAATCGGTGCGGTTCTGCGTATCGACCTCGAAAAAGCCGGTTCGTTCATATCCGCGGGCGAGGCAATCCTCGACGCCGAAAATGGTGAAACTTTCATCACGCGTGCACATGAACACAGAACCGTCCCAGGCACCGCCGCCGATGTCATCGGCGACATAGAGGTAGAAGAACCGGGAGTGCAGGTCGCCCTGGTAGACTACCGCACATTTCGACGCCGGGGCGACCCACCAGCCTTCGGACTGCCAACCCTTGTCGGCCCGGTATCCCAAGGCAACCGACACCTGGTTGGAGCTTTGATTGCAGACACGCAAATCGGCGCGGGCCGGGGCTGCGGAAAGCGTCAGCGCTGACAGGATCAGACCGGCAAGCAGGAGAGCGAGGCGGACGGGGTGCACAAGCGAGCCGACGGTCATGAAAGTTGCCCTGTTTGAGCGCGGGGGAGCGCGGACTGTCAACGACTAATCGCCGCTTTTGGCGGAATTGCGGGGCTGCGTGTGGAGTATGTGAACTTGGCACGAAATAAGCTTGCTCAGGCGGAGCGGAGAGGGTTCAACGCGGGGCAAGATTTCGAGGATTTGAACATGGCCAAGCAGCCCACCGTATCGTCCGACAGTGTCGCGCAGGATCAGCTCCGCGCCTTCATTGAGCGCATCGAGCGCATGGAGGAGGAAAAGAAGGCGATCTCCGACGACATCAAAGAGATCTATGCCGAGGCCAAGGGCAACGGGTTCGACACCACGGTGCTGCGGCAGATCGTGCGGATCCGCAAGCAGGATGCGTCGGAGCGGATGGAGCAGGAGGCACTGCTTGAGCTCTATATGTCGGCGCTCGGCATGCAGGCCGCCCCACGCGACAGCGACGGCGACGAGTAGAACGAGAGTTCACGTCGGCGCGAGCGACGCATGGCGCGCTCGTCGTTTTTACGTGAACGGATAGGCCCGGGCGGCCAAAGCCGGTAGGCTCCAGCGACAGCGCTGGAGGCCGGCATGATACGATCATTCGACGCCATCATCATCGGGGCGGGGCAATCTGGCCCGTTTCTCGCGGTCCGGCTGGCGGAGGCGGGGCGCAGCGTCCTGCTGATCGAGCGCGAATATATCGGCGGCACCTGCGTCAACAATGGCTGCATTCCGACCAAGACCATGGTGGCGAGCGCGCGGGCCGCGCATGTGGCGCGCGACGCGGCGCGGTTTGGTGTCAAGACCGGGCCGGTGAGCGTCGACTACGGCGTGGTCAAGGCGCGCAAGGACCAGATCGTCGCCGGATCGGTGAAGGGGCTGGTCGACTGGTTCGCCGCTACCAAGGGGCTTACGACGATCATGGGGGAGGCGCGGTTCACCGGGCCGCACGAAATCGAAGTCAATGGCGAGACGCTGAGCGCGCCGCAGATCCACATCAACACAGGCGGACGGCCGGTGGTGCCCGACTGGCCCGGGTTGAGCCATGTGCCCTATCTCACCAATGTGTCGCTGATGGATCTGGCGGTGCTGCCGACGCATCTGGTGGTCGTCGGCGGCAGCTATATCGGGCTCGAATTCGCACAGATGTTCCGGCGTTTCGGATCGCAGGTGACGGTGATCGAGCGTGGCGACCGGCTGATCGCGCGCGAGGATGCGGATATTTCGGACGCGGTGAAGGGCATCCTCGAGAATGAGGGGATTGCGCTCCATTTCGGGGCGCGGGATTTCGTCGTGGCGAAGGACGGCGCCGGCGTGGCGCTGAGCGTCACCAGCGGTGGCGCGCCGCAGACGGTCAAGGGCAGCCATTTGCTGGTGGCGACGGGCCGCAAGCCCAACAGCGATGGGCTGGGGCTCGAGGCAGCGGGGATCGCGGTCGATGCACGCGGCATCATCACGGTGAACGAGCGGCTTGAGACCAACGTGCCGGGCGTGTTCGCGCTGGGCGACGTCAACGGGCGCGGCGCATTCACGCACACCTCGTACAACGATTTCGAGATCGTCGCGGCCAATTTGCTCGACGGCGATGACCGCAAGGTGACGGACCGCATCGCGGCGCACAATCTCTACATCGATCCGCCGCTTGGGCGGGTGGGGATGAGCGAGAGCGAGGTGCGCGCCAAGGGCATCAAGGCGCTGATGGGCGTACTGCCGATGGCGCGGGTCGGGCGGGCGCGCGAGAGGGGCGAAACGCAGGGCTTCATGAAGGTGCTGGTCGACGCCGAGAGCAAGCTGATCCTCGGAGCGGCGCTGCTCGGGATCGAGGCAGACGAAGTGGTGCAGTCAATCCTGCATGTGATGGCCGCGAAGCAGCCCTACACGCTGATCACGCGGACGATGCATATCCACCCGACGGTGAGCGAATTGCTGCCGAGTTTGTTCATCGATCTAAAGCCGGTGGTTTAGGCGATGTCTTCGCCGGGGCGTCCGACGCTGCGATAAGCGAAGCCGGCGCGCTTCATTTCAGCGCGGCGATAGACGTTGCGCAAATCGATGAAGAGCGGCGTGCGCATCGCTGCTTTGAGGCGCGGCAGATCGAGCGAGCGGAAGGCGGTCCATTCGGTAACCAGCACCAGCGCATCGGCGTCTTCCGCGATGTCATAGGGGCCGGTGCCGAAGATGACGCCGGGGAGCAGGGTGCGGGCGCCGGCCATACCCTCGGGGTCATAGGCGAAAATTGTGGCACCCGCTGCCTGCAGGTCGGCGATGATGGTGAGCGAGGGGGCGTCGCGCGTGTCGTCGGTGTTGGGCTTGTAGGTGAGGCCGAGTACGCCGATGCGCTTGCCTTTGAGGTCGCCGCCGCAGGCCGCGACGATTTTGGCGGTCATGACGGCGTGACGCGCGGAATTGACCGCAGCGGTGGTCTCGACGAGGCGCAGCGGCCGGCCTAGTTCCTGAGCGGTGCGGACCAGCGCGGTCGTGTCCTTGGGGAAGCAGGAGCCGCCATAGCCCGGGCCGGCGTTGAGGAATTTGCTGCCGATGCGGTTGTCGGCGCCGATGCCGCGCGCCACATCCTGCACATTGGCGCCGGCGACCTCGGCAAGGTCAGCGAGTTCGTTGATGAAGGTGATCTTCATGGCGAGGAAGGCGTTGGCGGCATATTTGATCAGCTCGGCCGAGCGGCGCGAGGTGAACATCAGTGGCGCCTGATTGAGCGCCAGCGGACGGTAGATTTCGGCCATCACAGCGCGGGCGCGCTCGTGCTCGGTGCCGATGACGATGCGGTCGGGATGGGTGAAGTCCTCGATGGCGGCGCCTTCGCGCAGAAACTCTGGATTGGAGACGACGGCGAAGTCGGCGGCGGGGTTGGCCTCGTGGATAAGGCGCTCAACCTCGTCCCCGGTGCCGACCGGCACAGTGGATTTGTCGACAATGACGACATAGCCCGAAAGGTGCGCAGCGATGTCGCGGGCGGCGGCGTGGACGTAGGTCAGATCGGCGTGGCCGTCCCCCCGCCGCGAGGGCGTGCCGACGGCGATGAAGATGGCTTCGGCGCCGGCGACGGCATCGGCAAGACTGCCGGTGAAACGCAGGCGGCCTGCGGCCTCGTTGGCTTTGACGAGGGCTTCGAGACCGGGCTCGTAGATCGGGATTTCGCCGCGGCCGAGGGCGGCGACGCGATCGGGGTTGTTGTCGACGCAGACGACTTCGTGGCCGAAATCGGCAAGGCAGGCGCCGGTGACGAGGCCGACATAGCCAGCGCCTATCATCGCGATCTTCATGCGGTGCTGTCCCCGTTCAACGCAGCTTGTCGGCGCCGGTGACGACACGCGGCTCGGCGATGCCGAGGGTGGCGAGCACGGTGGCGACGATGCCAGCACGATCGAGCCCGGCGGCGGCATACATGTCGTTCTGGCTCGCCTGCTCGGTGAAACTGTCGGGGATCATCAGCGGACGGAACTTCAGCTTACCGTCGAGCAGACCGTTGCGGGCGAGGAAGGTCGCGACGTGGCTGCCGAAGCCACCGATGCCCGACTCCTCGAGTGTGATCAGAACTTCGTGGTCGTGCGCGAGCTTGGCGATCAACTCTTCGTCGAGCGGCTTCAGGAAGCGCGCGTCGGCAATTGTGGGGTTGAGGCCGAAGGCGCTAAGCTTTTCGGCTGCGGCGAGAGCTTCGCCGAGGCGGGTGCCGAAGGTCAGCAGAGCGACGGTCGAGCCCTGCTTGACGATGCGGCCTTTGCCGATGGTGAGCACTGAGCCGTGTTCGGGCATCTCGACGCCGAGCCCTTCGCCGCGCGGATAGCGGAAGGCGATGGGGCCGGATTCGTGGGCGGCGGCGGTCGCAACCATATGGCGGAGTTCGGCTTCGTCGGCGGCGGCCATAACCACCATGTTGGGGATGGCGCCCAGATAGGCCGAGTCATAATTGCCGGCATGGGTAGGGCCGTCGGCGCCGACATAGCCGGCACGATCGATGGCGAAGCGAACCGGCAGGTTCTGCACGGCGACGTCGTGGATGAGTTGGTCGTAGGCGCGCTGCAGGAAGGTCGAGTATATCGCCACGAAAGGCTTCATGCCTTCGGACGCAAGACCGGCCGCGAAGGTGACGGCGTGCTGCTCGGCGATGCCGACATCGAAGATGCGGGCCGGAAAGATCTCGGCGAATTTGTCGAGGCCGGTGCCCGATGGCATGGCAGCGGTGATGGCGACGATCTTGTCGTCGCGCCGCGCTTCGTCGATCAAGCTGTCGGCAAAGACGGCGGTGTAGGACGGGGCATTGGACGGCGTCTTGGCCTGGGCGCCGGTGATGACGTTGAACTTGGAAACGCCATGATACTTGTCGGCGCTCGTCTCGGCGGGATCGTACCCCTTGCCCTTCTTGGTGACGACGTGGACGAGGATAGGGCCGTTCTCGCTGTCGCGGACGTTCTGCAGCACCGGCAGCAGATGGTCAAGATTGTGTCCGTCGATGGGGCCGACATAGTAGAAGCCGAGCTCCTCGAACAGCGTTCCACCGGTCCACCAGCCGCGGGCGAATTCTTCGGTGAGGCGGGCCCTATCCTTGAGGAAGGGTGGCAGCAGGCTCGCCACCTGTTTGCCAACATTGCGCAGGCCGCGATAGGCGGGGCTCGAGACCAGACGGGCGAGGTAAGCCGACATGGCGCCGGTGGGCGGCGCGATCGACATGTCGTTGTCGTTGAGGATGACGATGAGGCGCGCATCGGCGGCGCCAGCATTGTTCATTGCTTCATAGGCCATGCCCGCCGACATGGCGCCGTCGCCGATGACGGCGACAACGTTGCGAGTCTCGCCCTTGAGGGCGGTGGCGATCGCCATGCCGAGGCCAGCCGAGATCGAGGTCGAGGAGTGGCCGGCGCCGAACGGGTCGTGGGGGCTTTCGGCGCGGCGGGTGAAACCGCTGAGGCCGTCCTTCTGGCGCAGCGTGCGGATGCGGTCGCGGCGGCCGGTCAGCACCTTGTGCGGATAGGCCTGATGACCGACGTCCCAGACCAGGCGGTCGTCGGGCGTGTTGAACACGGCATGCAGCGCGACGGTGAGTTCGACGACGCCGAGACCGGCGCCAAGATGGCCGCCGGTGACCGAAACGGCATCGATGATTTCGGCGCGCAATTCGTCAGCGACCTGGCGCAACTGGGTGCGGTCGAGCGCCTTCAAATCGGCGGGCGAATTGATGGTGTCGAGCAGCGGTGTGGAGGGCCTATCGGACAAGCCAAGTCCCTTCGGCGGACGCGGAAAGTTGACGTTGCAGTGGTTTAGAGGCCGCGGGCGGCCAATGCAACCTGAAGGGTTGTGCAGACATGGTGGAGATTTGACGAAGGAGGGGGCGAACGAAAGAACCCCCTCTCTTGCGATTTCTAAGGCTTAGCCTGCGCAAGAGGGCTTCGGCTAAACCTAAGAACTCGCTTTCTCCCCCGCCGAGGGGGAGAGGGTTCAAGAACCGCGGTTTCAGGGGGGGGTGGTGGTGTTGACTGTTCGTCTAGCCGCGCGAGGCGATCAGCATTGGGCGGCGGACGACGAAGCGGTCGTAGCGCGGCGGGGCGACGAGGTCGGACTCAAGCGCCATGCGGTTGGCCATCGGGCCAAGTTCGGCGGCGTTGTCGAGATAGCCTTCGGGCTCGGTCATGTCAGCGTAGTGGATATCGGTCATCGGCACCGGTGTGGCCAGTGTCTCGTTCACGTGATCGATCTCGGGGGCAACGAGGTCAACCTCGCGCTGGCGCAAGCCGATCACTGGGTTCCGGTCGATTGAGGAACTGGTCAACGTGCTGGCCATGGCGGACTGGCCGTTGGCCTCGGTGACGGCGGACCAAGTCATGTCGAAGATGTTCTTCATGGCGCTGAGGCCATTGGTGCCGCCGAGCGAGGCGGTGCGGATCTCTGAGGTGTCGATCAGCGGAATGGTCTTTGCCAGCGTGGGTGCGGCGGCGGTGGTCTCGCGCTCGATTAGCATCTGCAACGCACGCAGTGCGCCGGGCTCGGGCGTGATGTCGGGCGCGTAGGCGGTCAGTACTTGATCCTTGGGCGACATGAGAACGCGCGGGGCGGGGACCTGGGCATTGGGGTCGGACTGCAGAGTGCGAGCAATGGCGCCGAGCGCGGTCTGGCCGTCGAGCGGCAAGGCACCGCGCGTGGCGACCATGAGGGAAGCCGACTTGCTGAAGGGGATAATGGCGTCGCCGGCTTCGTCGGCGGTTTCGGTGCCGCGACGCGTCATCGGGACGGGCGCGGTGATTGCGATGGTCGAAACCGCGCGCTGCGCCGGATCGAGCGAGGCGACGCGGATCTCGCTGTCCTCCTGCTGCACGGTCGGCTCGGTGATGGCGCCATTGCAGGGGACCATGTGGCACTGGTTCCACTGCAGCATGGCGTAGCGGCGGCCGTTGTCAGAGAGCGGCTTGCCGTCGACCGGCAAATGCAGCGTCTTGCCGTCGGGGAAGACGCGCTCGAGCTGGGCGCGGGTCATGCGCGGCCAGGCGCGAACGCCACCGGTGTCCATATGGACGAAGGGGCTGCCGGACGTCGGGTAGTAGCCGACGCCGCCGACCTGATGGCGCATTGCGGCGGCGCGTAGCGTCGCCAGCGGGACACCTGGAATGAAGACGTCCATCGCCTTGCCGAGCATGTGCTGCGAGTTTTCGGCCACAGCCGAAGAGCGGGCGCGCAGCATCGCGTTGGTCTTGGGCTCGCGATAAGATGAAACGATGTTGAAGGGCTGGTTGCCACCGACATCCTGATAGACCTCCCAGAGGAGATCGAAGAGGTGCGGGTCCATGTGGGTCGGCCGATGGGTTCGCCAATCAGCGAGGAAGGTGTTCATCTGCGCCAGCACGGCCGGGTCATACTGGCCATTGTGCTTGAAGGTGAACTTGCCGGTCTCGTGGGTGTGGGTGTGGTAGAGCCAGAGGGCGCGGTCACCCGAGCCGGCGGTGACGGGCGCGGCGGTCTGGGAGGCGAGCAGAAGCAACGCAGCGCCGCCGATGACGGCGCGCAGGCTCCATTTCAGCCAATTGCTCCCGAATTTCCCCAACTTACCCCGAACGGCCAAAATTGCATTGCGTGCGGGCAAATTCTAGCGCCGGACCCGGAATAGATCGTTAACGCTAATCAATTGCGACGACGTGTTGACCTCGCTCCGTCTGCCCCGCACGTGCATTTTCTAGGCAAAAATCGCGGCTGAACCAAGGCTTATGTCTTAAGGCTCGGTAAACGTAGAGGAAAAGCCGTGCGCAGCACGGTGCCGAAATGGGGCAGCGGCGGACGAAGGCGCCGATTTCGGCCGCGAGAGGCGACGATCCTGCTCTTAGGCGTCGTCGCCGTTCAAAAGCTCGATCAGCTTTTTGTTGTGCCCGTACACGTCGCCATAGCTGCGGATGGTGCCGTCGTCGTCGACGCGCAGCGTGAAATACATCAGGTGCACGGGGATATGGTTCTTGAGCGGAACCCATTTTTCCTTGTCGCCGAACATCCCCTTGAGGGAAGCCTCGGAAAGGCTGGGATTGGTCTCGACCAGCGCGCCGGCGAAATCCAGCGGGTTCTGGACGCGCACGCAGCCATGCGAATAGGCGCGGTAGGAGCGGGCGAACAGCGATTTGGATGGGGTGTCGTGGAGGTAGACGTCCTGGTCGTTGGGGAACAGGAACTTGATCTGGCCAAGGGCGTTGGCGCCGCCCGGCTTCTGGCGGATGTGGTAGTTGTTGATGTTGGTGCTGGTCCAGTCGATCGCGGAGGCATCGATGACGCGCGAGCCGGACAGCATCTCCATGTTCTGGCTGCTGAGATAGCCCGGATTGCTGATCAGATGCGGCTTGATCTCGTTGGTGGCAATCGAGGACGGCACGTTCCAGTACGGATTGACGACGATGTCTTCGATCTCGTCGGAGAACACCGGGGTCTGGTTGGTCGGGCGGCCGACGACGACGCGGGTCGAGTGGACCGGCTGGCCGTCCTTCATGATCCAGACGGTGAATTCGGGGATATTCACCTCGACGTGGAAGGCGCCGAAATCATTGGGCTCCCAGCGCCAGCGTTCCATGTTGGCGATGATGTCGTCCTTGCTCACCGCGTTACCGCCGTTGAGGGCGGCGACGGTGGCCGGGCCAAGCACGCCGTCGGCGGTGAGGCCGAGGCCGTCCTGGAAGGCTTTGACGGCGTTGAGCAGTTCCTTGTCGTAGGTGATGTCGACCTTGGCGTCAGCGGCCCCCTCGGGAATTTCGGGCGCTGCGACGGAGAGACGCTCACGCAGCGTCGGGACGCGTTCGTCCTTCATGCCGAGCTTGAGGGTCGGGCCGTCCGGAATGGTGATGGTCTCGGTCTTGACGGCGTCGTCATCATAGAATTTGCCGAGCGCCGTCTTGAGGAGTTGGAATTCCTTGTGCGGCGGATCGAGCGCCAGCAGCAGCTTGGCCGGATCGTCTGAGCCGGCGAGCTTGGTCAGCGTGTCAGCAGCATCGAGACGCTTCGGGGCGATGGTGAGCAGCTTGCTGACGTCCGTCGGGTTGACGCGGCCACCATAGCTGTCCTGCGCGTAACGGAGCGCCGCGGCAGAGAAGGCGGTCTCGAGATCGGCGAGCTTGGCCGGATCGCTGCCTGCAGCCGTGGGATCGAGATCAGCAGTCAGATAGTCGGCGGGGCGGAGGCCTTCGAGCTCGGCGCCCTTGAAGAGGTCGACGATCTTGGCGGCATTGGGCGAGAAGGCCACCTGGCCACCGGACCCGGCGGAGAACCACAGCGGCTCGAAGCCGCGGGCGCCGTAGAAGAAATAGAGTTTTTGCGCCTGGGTATAAGCGCGGGTGTCAGGCTTGGCGGCATAATAGGCTTTCTGCAGCCCGGCCTTAATGATGCGCGCAATGTCGGATTTGGGCGGCGCGATGACGACCAAGGCGGCCTTCTCGATCACCGCCGGAGCCTCGCCGGCGTCCTGCGCGAAGCCTGCGGCTGAAGTGCCCGCGAGGGCAACGCCTGCCATCAAAATCGCCATCAAAACGCGCAAAGCAAAAACTCCGTCATCTACGGGGTATTCGGCAGGTCGCCGGGAGGAGGGGCGCAGCACTGCACGAGGACCCGATGGGCTTAGACTACAAGTCTTAACGCAGGCAATTCCTCACCTTATTGTGACCCGGCATTGTGGCCTTCGTGCAACGGGAACATTGCCGGTCTCCCGGAAGAAGGTTCAGGCCGCGTCGCTTTCGATGTCACCCTCGAGGCCGTATTCGCGGAGCTTGCGGTAGAGGGTCGACCGGCCAATCCCGAGCGACCGTGCGACCTTCGACATGCGTCCGCCGTAACGCTTCAGCGCGAACTCGATCAACTCGCGTTCGAGTGTCTCGAGTGGCCTGACTTCGCCACTGGCATCAAGGAATCGGTCTGGAGTGCCCTCCCGCGTTTCTACTTCACGACGCGGTCTAGCGGCGTCGATGTGAACGGGGGCTGAAGGCAGGGCCATGGCGGCGGTGAGCTTGAGCGTTTCCTCGCGGCCGTGCGCCTGCGCGACGATCTGCGGGAAGTCGGCGATTTCGAGATAGCCGCCATCGCTGAGGACGATGGCGCGGTAGAGGACATTTTCGAGCTGGCGGATATTGCCCGGCCAGTTGTAACCGCGCAGCAGGTTGAGGGCGGGACCGCTGAGACCGGCGATACGCTTGCCGGCTTCGGCGGCGAACCGCGCGATGAGATGCGTGCTCAGCAGCTCGATGTCGTCGGTGCGGTCGCGCAGCGGCGGCAGGTACACCGGGAAGACGTTGAGCCGGTAGTACAGATCCTCGCGGAATTCGCCGGTCTGGGCGAGGCCGAGCAGGCGCCGGTTGGTGGCCGAGATGACCCGGACGTTGACGCGCTCGACACGACTGCTGCCGACTGGTTCGATCTCGCCTTCCTGCAGGGCACGGAGCAGCTTGGTCTGGGCGTCGAGCGGCAATTCGCCGATCTCATCGAGGAAAATCGTGCCGCCATGGGCTTCGGCGAATTTGCCGGTGTGGTCCGCGACGGCGCCGGTAAAGGCGCCCTTCTTGTGGCCGAACAGCGTGGACTCGACGAGGTTTGCTGGGATGGCGCCGCAATTGACGGTGACGAACGGTTTTGTGGCGCGATCGCTCATGCCCTGGATGACGCGGGCGAGCAGTTCCTTGCCGGTGCCCGTTTCGCCCTCGATCAGCACCGGAATCGGCGATTTGGCAGCCTTTTGCACAAGCGTCAGGACTCGGTGCATGGCGGGCGATTTGGTGACGATGTCGGCGAGGCCGAGCGTACCGGCGCGGCGGTTACGGTCGGTACGGACGATGGTTTCGAGCTCGCCGAGCTTCATGACATTGCGCAACGAGACGATGAGGCGCTCTGGGGCGACCGGTTTGACGAAATAGTCCGCGGCGCCGTTGCGCATCGCCGAGACGACGGTTTCGAGTGAGGAATGGGCAGTCTGGACGATCACCGGGACGGCAATGCCGTCGCGCTGCATGGCGTCCATCACCCCCATGCCGTCGCGATCGGGCATCACGAGATCGAGGATGACGGCGCCCAGACCCGGATCGGTGCGCAGCAGCTTCAGCGCCTCGTCGCCGCCGGTGGCGGTGACCGGGGCGAAGCCGGCGCGGCGCGCGACTTCGGCGGTGAGCCGCAATTGTACCGGATCGTCGTCGACAATAAGGACGCGCGTCATGAAACCCCAAGACTGTTCTGAAGCGCGGTTCCCCCTCGAGGCGAATCGCGCTGTGCCGTTTCGGAGCAGGATCGAGGTGGCGAGTTAAGAGGGCTTTAAGGCTAGCCGTTCAGGTCCTGTTCCCGGTTCGGAACGGCCAATCGGTCTGGATTTGCGGCTGCGAAAGCACGAAAATGCCAGCTTGAGATCGATTTCAGTGCTGGATATGGTCCCGGCGCCCAAAATAGACCGTCGAAAGTCCCGTGAATGGCCGATATTTTCCGCGCGCCCACTGCTCCCGCCCAGAAAGGGCACAATGCGTTCGGGGCGCTGCCGGAATGGGATCTCGACGATCTGTATCGGGGCGTCGACTCGCCCGAACTGAAGCGGGATCTCGAATGGTCCAGGGCCGAGGCGAGGGCGTTCGAGGCCGATTACAAGGGCAAGCTCGAAGGGCTGGCGAAGTCTGGGCGGCTGCACGAAGCGATGGCGCGGAGCGAAAAGCTCGGCGACATCACCGGGCGGCTCTCGGCGTTCTCGTATCTGCGCTATGCGCTCGACACGCAGGATCCAGAGAAGTCGAAGTTTCTCGGCGATATCGGGCAGGCGTTGACCGATCTCGCCACCGGGCTGCTGTTCTGGGAGCTCGAGCTCAACGCCATCGACGATCAGGTGATCGAAGCGGCGCTGGCGATGGACGAGGATCTGGCGCGCTATCGGCACTGGTTCGCCGAGCTGCGCAAGGCCAAGCCGTACCAACTCGACCAGAAGCTCGAGGAGTTGTTCTTCGAGAAATCGGTGACCGGGACGCAAGCTTGGAACCGCCTGTTCGATGAGTCGATGGCGGCGCTGAAGTTCGAGGTCGACGGCGAGATGCTGCCGATCGAGGGCACGCTGCATCTGCTGTCGGATCGCGACGAGACAAAGCGCGAGGCGGCATTCCGCGGGCTGAGCAAGACGCTCGACGACAACAAGCGCTTGTTCACCCACATCACCAATGTGCTGGCCAAGGACAAGGAAATCTCCGACCGCTGGCGTGGTTACACCGATATTGCCGACAGCCGCCATATGGCCAATTCGGTCGAGCGCGAAGTGGTGGATGCGCTGGAGATTGCGGTGCGCGAGGCGTATCCACGGCTCAGCCACAAATATTACCAGATGAAAGCCAAGTGGTTCGGCAAGGCTCAGCTCAACACCTGGGACCGGAACGCGCCGCTGCCGACCAGCGATGATCGGGTGTTCGACTGGGAGAGCGCCAAGAATACGGTGCTCGACGCCTATGGCCGGTTCTCGCCGAAGCTGCGCGAGGTGGCCGAGCCATTCTTCAACAGCGGCTGGATCGACGCGCCGGTCAAGCCGGGCAAGCAGATGGGCGCGTTCGCGCACCCGACGGTGCCGTCTGCGCACCCGTATCTGATGCTTAATTACCTCGGCAAAGCCCGGGACGTAACGACGCTCGCGCATGAGCTCGGGCACGGCGTGCACCAAGTGCTGGCTGGCCCGCAGGGGTCGATCCTCTCCAATACGCCGCTGACGCTGGCGGAGACGGCGAGCGTCTTCGGTGAGATGCTGACGTTCCGGGCAATGCTCGACAAGACGACGGACAAGAAACACCGCTTCGCCATGCTGTCGAGCAAGGTCGAGGACATGCTCAATACGGTGGTCAGGCAGATCGCGTTCTATACGTTCGAGCGCCGCGTCCACACCGCCCGCAAGGCCGGGGAACTGACGACCGAGCAGCTCAACGAAATTTGGCTCGATGTTTCAAGGGAATCGCTCGGGCCGGCGGTGAAGCTCAATGACGGTTACGGGATCTTCTGGTCCTATATTCCGCACTTCATCCACTCGCCGTTTTACGTCTATGCGTATGCCTTCGGCGACTGCCTTGTGAACTCGCTCTATGCCCAGTATGAGAAGGCCAGCGACGGGTTCGCGGAGCGCTATTTCGAGCTGCTGAAGGCCGGGGGGTCAAAGCACCATTCCGAGTTGCTCAAGCCTTTCGGGCTCGATGCGCGCGATCCGAATTTCTGGTCGCTGGGACTGTCCATGATCGAACGTCTGATCGGCGAGCTCGACGCCACCGATCCGAACTGAACG
This sequence comes from Devosia sp., assembly GCA_039934955.1. Lineage (GTDB taxonomy): Bacteria > Pseudomonadota > Alphaproteobacteria > Rhizobiales > Devosiaceae > Devosia_A. Next base: position 65,448 of record JBDTLB010000083.1, on the reverse strand, counting down.
CCGGGGAAATTCAATGTCGCACGAAGTCGCCCACGCCGAACTCGAGATCGACGCCAAAGAGGCGGATGAGATGCACGAAGCCATGGACTACGCGCAGCACCGCGCGACCTGGGACGGCTTCACCAATATGGTGAAGTGGGCGATGATCGAGCTGGCCTTTCTGGTGCTGGCGCTGTTCTGCTTCATCGAGGCTGGCCAGCCGCTGGTGGGCGCGGCGCTGATCATCATCGGCCTGCTCGCCATTCCGGCCAATATGCTGTTTGGCAAGCGAGCCTGACGCCGCAACGAGATCACGCGTCGAGGCGCCTGAGCGCCCGGGCGATCGGGAGACATTGATGAAGATTGCTATCGTCCGCGAGCGCGCCGACGGGGAAACTCGCGTCGCGGCAACGCCGGAGACGGTCGGAAAGCTGATCGGGCTCGGGGCGACCGTGTCGATCGAAGCAGGGGCGGGCGCAAATGCGCGGTTCCCTGATGCCGACTACGCCAAGGCCGGCGCGAGGGTGACGACCGCGGCGGATGCAATGAAGGATGCCGAGATCGTGCTGACCGTACGCCGGCCGAGTGTCGACATCCTCAAGGGCGCCGCCAAGGGCGCGTTAGTTGTGGGGTCGATGGACCCCTATGGCAGCGAAGGCGAGATCGACGCACTGGGCAAGACCGGCGTCACGCTGGTGGCGATGGAGTTCATGCCGCGCATCACCCGTGCGCAGGTGATGGACATTCTCTCGAGTCAGGCGAACCTCGCCGGCTACCAGGGCGTGCTCGATGCGGCAGTCGCGTTCGACCGCGCCTTCCCGATGATGATGACGGCGGCCGGTACGGTTCGCCCCGCCAAAGTGTTCGTGATGGGCGCGGGTGTTGCGGGCCTGCAGGCGATCGCGACGGCCAAGCGCCTCGGCGCAGTGGTGAGTGCGACCGACGTGCGAGCCGCGGCCGGCGAACAAGTGGAATCGCTCGGCGCAAAATTTATCATGACGGATGCGCTGAAGGATGCCTCGGGCACGGGTGGCTACGCCCGCGAGCTGACGGCGGACGAGAAGGCCGCGCAGGCGGAACTGACCGCGACTCATATCGCCAAGCAGGACATCGTCATCACCACGGCGCTGATCCCGGGCCGGCCGGCGCCGAAGCTGGTGACGGCCGCGATGGTCGCCTCCATGCTGCCGGGGTCGGTGATCATCGATCTCGCCGCCGAGCGCGGTGGCAATGTTGAAATCACCAAGCCCAACGAGATTGTGACGACGCCGAATGGCGTGACCGTCATTGGCTACACCAACGTGCCGGCACGGCTTGCGACGTCGGCGAGCCAGCTGTTCGCGCGCAACCTCTTCGCCTTCATCGAGACGATGTTCGACAAGAAGACGAAAGCCTTCGCGGTGAACTGGGACGACGAGCTGGTGAAGGCGACGGTCCTCACCAAGGACGGCGCCATCGTTCACCCCAACATCAAACTGCCGGCCTGAGGAGAAGAGCAATGATCGATCCCTTCATCTTCCAATTGTCGATCTTCGTGCTCGCGATCTTCGTGGGCTATTTCGTCGTGTGGGCGGTGACTCCGGCGCTGCATACGCCGCTGATGTCGGTGACCAATGCGATCTCCTCGGTTATCGTCGTCGGTGCGCTGCTCGCCGTCGGCGTGCCGCTCGCGGCCGACGCGAACTGGATCAGCAAGGCCTTCGGCTTCGTTGCGCTGGTGTTCGCCAGTGTGAACATCTTCGGCGGGTTCCTCGTCACCCAGCGCATGCTGGCGATGTACAAGAAAAAGGGCTGACCCGATGATCAATTCGAACATCGCGGCGCTCCTCTATCTGATCGCCGGCGCCCTCTTCATCCTCGCGCTGCGCGGGCTATCGAGTCCGAAATCGTCGCGTCAGGGCAATATTTTCGGCATGGTCGGCATGGCCATCGCCATTGTCACCACGCTCGCCGTCTCGGGCATCAATGACTGGCTGAGCTGGGTGCTGATCATCGGCGGGCTCGCGCTCGGCGGCGGTATCGGCGCCTACATGGCGCGGACGGTCAAGATGACCGACATGCCGCAGCTCGTCGCGGCTTTCCATTCGCTGGTCGGCCTTGCCGCCGTGTTCGTCGCCGCTGGTGCGCTCTATGCGCCGGAAGCGTTCGGCATCGGTGAAGTGGGCCACATCCACATGCAGGCGCTGATCGAAATGTCGATTGGCGTCGCCATCGGCGCCTTCACCTTCACCGGCTCCATCATCGCCTTTGCCAAACTCAACGGCAATATGAGCGGCAAGCCGATTATCCTGCCGATGCGTCATCTGCTGCATCTCGCGATCGGCGCGCTGCTGGTTGCGCTGGTCGTCTGGTTTGCCATCAGCGGTTACACTTGGCTGTTCTGGGCGATCACTGTGCTGGCGCTGGTGCTCGGTGGCCTGATGATCATCCCGATCGGCGGCGCCGATATGCCGGTGGTCGTCTCGATGCTCAACTCGTATTCGGGCTGGGCGGCGGCGGGCATCGGCTTCACGCTGGGCAACACAGCGCTGATTATCACCGGCGCGCTGGTCGGCTCGTCGGGCGCGATCCTCAGCTACATCATGTGCAAGGCGATGAACCGCAGTTTCATCTCGGTTATCCTCGGCGGGTTCGGCGGCGACAGCGCCGCGGTGTCGGGTGAGGAAGAGACGCGCCCGGTCAAGCAGGGCTCGGCCGCCGACGCGGCGTTCATGATGCAGAACGCCGGCAAAGTCATCATCGTGCCCGGCTACGGCATGGCGGTAAGTCAGGCCCAGCACGCGCTGCGCGAAATGGCGGATCTGCTCAAGAAGGAAGGTGTCACCGTGAAGTACGCCATCCAGCCGGTGGCGGGCCGCATGCCGGGGCACATGAACGTGCTGCTGGCGGAAGCGAATGTGCCGTATGACGAGGTGTTCGAACTCGAGGACATCAACTCGGAATTCGCGCAGTCCGACGTGGCGTTCGTGATCGGCGCCAACGACGTGACCAATCCGGCGGCCAAGACCGACAAGACCTCGCCGATCTATGGCATGCCGGTGCTCAACGTCGAAGACGCCGGCACGGTGCTGTTCATCAAGCGCGGCATGGCGGCCGGTTATGCGGGCGTCCAGAACGAACTGTTCTTCCGCGACAACACCATGATGCTGTTTGGTGACGCCAAGAAGATGACCGAAGATATCGTCAAGGCCCTCGGGCACTAGCGGCGATTACCAGAGGTTTAGTCCGTCGATGCTCTTGTGCTCGACCGTAGACAGGTCGAAGTCCTCGAGCAGGCGGGCGTTGATCGCAATGCGCATGCGGCTGAAATCGGGCTCGTGCGTTACGAGGTCCCAGGTCGGGCTCTCGGTGTAGGTGGTCATGCCGCAGACGCCGCAGAAATGGTGGCGGTTGACACGCGGCGTGAACGTCGCTTCGTCCCCGGTTTGAACAAAGTGCACCTGGTCGGCCGAGAAATAGGCCCAGAGCGCCCCGGTCTTGTCGCAGTGGCTGCAGTTGCAGGCGGTAACGCTGTCAGGCGCGGCGTCGAGTTCGAATGTCGTGGCGCCACAATAGCACTTTCCGGTGAGGCTCATTTCTCGGGTCTCCGTTGATGCGCGGGACAGTGTCTTGGGCCACTGTCGGTAACTGTCAGTAGGCTAGACACCGCAGGATGTCCTGGCTGGTTTATGGTGGCCAGCTAGCAGCGAAGCTACTCCGCTTCCGGTGCTCACGTACCTGAGTACCCTCCACTCCGGTTCTCGGAAGTCCACGCCATCTGACCCACCACAATCCGTTTTCAGGTTCCGGGATGGAGTAAGGGGCCGCTTTCGAGCGGCCCTTTTTCGTTTGCGGGGAGGAGGCTCGCAGCCATCGGTAAAACCCTCAATTTGCCGGTGCTGGCGGAGTGATCTAGGCTGCCGGCGCGGCGGCCCTTCATTTTTATTCGTCTTGCTGATTTCTGTCGGCCGCCAAAGGGGCAGTCATGGACGCATTGGACGAAGCGCGGAAGGTCGCGTCAGCGGCGCCGAAGCGAGCGCGAATCGCAAAATCGGTGGCCAAACCGAAGGTCCGTGCGACGCAACCCAAGCCACCGCCGAAGACCGCGGTGATCATGGTGCATGGGATGGGCGAGCAACGGCCGCTCGAGACCATCCGGTCGTTCGTCGAGAGCGTCTACCAACATGACACCAGTCTCGCGAGCACCGATACGGACGACGACAACATGCTGCGGATCGCGATCGTGCCAGATGGGACGACGGGCTCCGGAGAATTGCGCCGGCTGACGACGCTCAATGACGGGCCGGCCAAGCGGACGGACTTCTTCGAACTCTACTGGGCGGACATCATGGACGGCACGCCGGTCGAGATGGTGACGTCGTGGATCGATGGGTTGCTGCTGCGCTCGCCGTGGCGGGTGCCGGCGCATGCGCGGGTCTATCTGGCCTGGCTGATGTTGTGGGGGCTGGCCCTGATCGTGGTGTTCGCGGCGATCGCGACGGCCTATCCGCAGGTTGCCAATCTGCTCGGACCGGTCGACCGGGTGCTCGATTGGCTGACGCTGCATCATATCGTGGTGGGGCAGGTGGCCTATGTGGTGGGGGCGGCATATCTCACGGTGCTGATCGTGAAGGGCGTGAGAGGCGGTCAGCAGAAGCTTGAGACGACGCCGCTGTTTCTGCCGGCCGTGCTGCTGGCGGGCGGTCTGGTCCTGTCGTTGTGGCCGGCCAAGCAGGCGATCAGCGGCCATCTGCTGGCGGCGGCGGTGACGGCCGGGGTTGGCTCGTTCATGCACTTTCTCGTCGCGCCGTATCTGGGCGATGTGGTGCGCTATGTGCGGGCGACCCCCAGCACGGTCGAGCGGCGGCGGCTGATCCGCGAGCGTGGGCTTGCGCTGCTCGAGGCGATCCATGAGAAGCGGGCGGACAGCACCGACAATCAGGATTTTGTGCGGGCGGCGACCGATGACCCGCCGGCGTATGACCGCATCGTGCTGGTGGCGCACAGCCTCGGCACGTACGTGGCCTACGACATCCTGCAGATGTTCTGGGAGAAGTACGGGCCGACGCATCACCAGCAATGGCACCCGGAGGTTCCCAGCGTGCAGGCGGCGCTCGCCGATGTCGATGCGTTCGTCAAGAAAGAGTGGGTCGCCGATCCGGCCGAATCGTATCCTCTGGCCGACTATCTGGCGGCACAGGCGAATTTGCGGCAGGAGTTGTTCCAGGCGGCGCCGCAGTGGCGGATCACTGATCTCATCACACTCGGTTCGCCGCTGGTCCATGCCGAATTCCTCGCGACCGACGGCACGGCCGACCTCGAGCAGGGGTTCGTGCAGCGGCGCTTTGCGGCGTGTCCGCCGCGGCCCGATCCGACGCAGGGCTCGATGCTCTATCCGACAGTCACCGACGGGCCGAAATATCCGCATTTCGCCGCGCATTTCGCGGCGGTGAAATGGACCAATATTTGCGACGAGAGCGTCGTTCCGTTTCTCGGCGATCTGGTGTCGGGCAGATTGAGGCCGATCTTCGGCAACGGCATCGACGAGCACAATGTGACGATCAAGCGGCCGGGCCGAATCTGGCCGCTCAATCGGGTGTTCACACACACCGAATACTGGACCTGGGAAGACAGCTACAAGCACGGCAATTTGCCGGAGCATCTCGACCTATTGCGCAAGGCGTTGAAGATCGGGACGTGAGCCGGCGCTTGGCCTAACTCACATTGCTGTGCCTGCTTGCGGCGTGGCAGATGGGCTATGATATTGGCCCGGTTCAACGCCGAGTTTATGCCATGGCCCGCACGCTCAAGATCGACCTGTTCACAGATATCGTCTGCCCGTGGTGCCTGATCGGGTCGGTGCGGCTCGACAAGGCGATTGCGGCGCTGTCGGACGATGTCGTGGTCGATGTCGAGAACCATCCATTCTACCTCGATCCGAACACGCCGCCCGAGGGCTATGACGTGGCCGAGATGCTGCGCGCCAAATATGGACGCGACCCTAAAGCGATCTGGGCGCGGGCCGAGAGTGAGGCGAAGAATTCCGGGATTGATCTCGATCTCAGTCAGCAGCCGCGGACGTTCCCGACGCAGAAGGGACACACGCTGGTGCGGCTGGCGCGTCCCAAGGGGACGCAGCATGCGCTCGCCAATGCAATTGCGGCCGCCTATTTTCTCGACCACCGGCAGGTGAACGACGAGGAGGTACTGGCGGGAATTGCCACCGGCTTCGGTTTCACGCGCGAGGAAGCGCTGGCTGACATGCGCGATCCGCGCGAACTGGCGGTGTCGCATGAGTTGGCGATCGACGCGGCGCAGCAGGGCATCCAGGGGGTGCCGTTCTTCATCTTCGACAACCGCTTCGCGCTGAGCGGGGCGCAGCCCGAGGACGTGTTCGAGACTGCGTTCAAGAAGGCGCTCGAAGAAGCCGCCTGACGGTGTAGTCTCCTCCAGCGGAGGGTATTACATGAAATGGATCTGGAGGATCCTGGGCGGGATCGTGTTGGTCGTGGTGCTCGCCTATGCGGGGCTGCTGGCATACATTTCCATCAACCAGCGGACGCTGCAGTACGAGGCCGGTGGCAAGATGTTTGAGCTGAGCGAGACCAAGCTGCAGCATGCCGCGCTCGTGAGCATTCGGAGCGGCGGCGGGGCGATGCTGGTGGGGTGGTACGAGGCGCCGCAGGCGGGCAAGCCGCTGATCGTCTATTACCGTGGCAACGCGCTGAGCTTTTCGCGCGAGCATGTGCGTTACGAGGCGATGGAGGCGGGTGGCTATGGCTTCCTCGCGTTCGACTATCGGGGCTTCGGCACCACGCCGGGCGACATCACGCAGGACCATGTGCTTGAGGATGGGCTTGCGGCATTCGACTGGGCCAAGGCCAAAGGCTTTCCGACGGTGATCTGGGGCCGCTCGCTTGGCACCGGTCCAGCAACCTATGCGGCCAGCGAACGCGACGCAGATGCGCTGTGGCTTGAAACGCCGTTCGACTCCGCGACGGCGGTGGGTCAGGACCGCTACTGGTTCCTGCCGGTCGATCTGCTCATGTCGGATAAATATCCGGTCGACCAGTGGATTCTGAAGGTCACCGAGCCGGTGTTCGTGGCGCACGGCACCGGCGACAAGACCATCGGGGTACAGCACGGGCAGCGGGTGTACGATCTGGCGCCGAACAAGGCAGGCATCTGGATCGAGCCGGGCGCCGACCACGACGATCTGTGGGCGGCGGGCGAGTGGGATAAGGCCAAGGCGTTCTTTGCCGCGGAAGAGGCGAAGCTGGGGCGCTAGCCGCAAAAAAACGCCGGCCCAGAGAACCGGCGTTCTAATTTCGATGGAGTCGATCTTAGTTGAGGGTAAGATTGGTCCAGGTCAGCGACCAGTTCAGGCCAACCTGGCCCTGAATGCTCCACGGCTGCAGGGCGAACGCCTTGTTGGAACCGCCGATGAGCCAATTGCCGCCGAGGCCGAGGCCGATGGTCACTTCATGCGAGGCGCCAACGTAGTTGCCGGCGAGGGCATGCTTGCTGGTCGGGGCCTTCTGGGCCGCGAAGACGAGCCATGCAATCTTCTCACCGCCGGTGAAGCCGACATCGATGCCGAGCTTTTTGATCGAGCCCGAGTAATGCTCGGTCTTGCCACCCTTGGACGGCTTGAATGAGCAATCGAGGCTCTTGTCGGAGCCGATCAGGTAGCCGAAGCCGGGCTGGACGTCGCAGGTCAGGATGCCGACCTTGACGGTGGAGGCGGCCTGGGCAGTGCCGACGGCGCCGGTCAGGGCCAGGGCGGCAACAGCGGCAGTAGCGAGCAATTTGTTCATTGTGATTCCCTCAGTGGTGGTTTGGACTGACGCCCCCGAAACTAGGGGCTGGATAATCGTCTTACGCGGAACTCGGATGACAAACGCCGCCCGGGGGCGGCGTCAATCTTACGACCGCTCGGGGCGAGCCGGACGGGCTGCAGCGGCGCCAGCGGCGGCGGGAGTGGCGGGCAGGCCGCCTTCGCGCTGGGCACGCTTGCGGGCCAGCTTGCGGGCGCGGCGCACGGCCTCGGCCTTCTGGCGCGCCTTTTTCTCGGAGGGCTTCTCGTAGTAGTTCCGCAGCTTCATCTCGCGGAATACACCTTCGCGCTGCAGCTTTTTCTTGAGCGCTCGCAGCGCCTGGTCAACATTGTTATCGCGAACAACTACTTGCAAGCGGATACGCCCTTCGTAAATCGTCATCAGTTGTTGAAGCAAGCGCGGTCACCAAAGACAATCGCGCCGACCAGCAAGCCGGTCACCGTGGACGGCGTATATAGTTGAAGGTCTGCGGCTTGTCCACGGGTGGAACGGCGAAAAAGCGCCTATTTCTGTAGGGTTTTGACGGCAACCCGATTGAGATGACCCATTTTTCGGCCCTGCCGCGACTCGGACTTGCCGTAGGCATGTGGACGGATGCCGGGAACAAGCGCCGCCGGGATGGCGGCGATCTCGTCGCCGATGAGGTTTTCCATGACGACGTCGGCTAGGCGCGCCGGATCGCCGAGGGGCCAGCCGGCGATGGCCCGGATGTGTTGTTCGAACTGGTCGGTGATGCACACGGCCTCGGTCCAATGCCCTGAATTGTGGACGCGCGGGGCGATCTCGTTGACCACCAGCGTGCCGTCGGCGAGGACGAAGAACTCAACGGAGAGCACACCGACATATTTGAGGGCCTCGGCAATCCGGCGCGCATAGGCTTGGGCGGCCGTGGCGGTTTCGGCGCTGATCGCGGCGGGGACGGTGGAGGTGAAAAGGATGCCGTCGCGGTGGACGTTCTCGGCCGGATCGAAGGCGGCGGTGACGCCGTTGACGCCGCGTGCGATGACCACGGAGATTTCGCGGGCGAATGGCACGAACGCTTCGAGCACCAGCGGGTGCGGCGCGAGATCGGCGAAGGCGGCGGCCGCGTTGGCGTCGCTGCGCAGGATGCGCTGGCCCTTGCCGTCATAACCTAGGCGCGTGGTTTTGAGGATGGCGGGGGCGCCGAGATCACGCAGCGCGGCGGTCAGGTCGTCCGGGGTGTGGACCGCGCGATGCGGTGCAACCGGGATGCCGAGACCAGCAATGAACGACTTTTCGGCCAGTCGGTCCTGTGAGATCGACAGCGCGTTGGCGCCGGGACGGAGCGGTTTCAATGCGGCGAGCGTTTCCGCGGTGCCGGCGGGGACGTTCTCGAACTCGTAAGTGACGACATCGACCATGGACGCGAAGGCAGCGAGCGCTGGGTGATCGTCGTAGGCGGCGATGGTCTTGTGCGGCGTGACCTCGAAGGCCGGACTCTGCTTGTCTGGGCAATAGATGTGAGTCTTGAAGCCGAGGCGGGCTGCGGCGAGTGCCAGCATGCGACCGAGTTGGCCGCCGCCGAGGATGCCGACGGTCGAGCCCAGCGGGAGCGGCTCACTCATCCTTCGGGAATTCCGCGACCTTGGCGGTCTGCTCGGCCCGATGCTTGGTGAGGGCGGCGTCGAGGCGCTTGTCGTTGAGCGCGAGGACGGCTGCCGCGAGGAGGGCGGCGTTGACGGCCCCGGCCTCGCCGATGGCGAGGGTTCCGACCGGGATGCCGGCGGGCATCTGGACGATCGAGAGCAGGCTGTCCTGGCCGCTCAGCGCCTTGGACTGCACCGGCACGCCGAACACCGGCAGCGTGGTCATCGAGGCGATCATGCCCGGGAGATGGGCGGCGCCACCGGCACCGGCGATCACCAGCTTGAAGCCGGCGGCCTTGGCGCCTTTGGCGAATTCGACCAGCCGGTCGGGGGTGCGATGGGCCGAGACAATGCGTGATTCATAGGGGATCTTCAGTGCGTCGAGGGTCTCAGCGGCATGCTTCATGGTCGACCAGTCGGACTGGCTGCCCATGACGATGGCTACAGACGGCTTAGCCGGCATGTTCAAGACCCCCGGAAGTCCGCGCGTGTAGCGAAAAATGCCCCGGGTCTCAAGCGATGATGTCCGGGATCAGCAGGTTCTCTAGTTGTGTGATGCGGTCCTTGAGAGCCAGTTTGCGCTTCTTGAGGCGCTGGATCAGCATCTGGTCGGCAAGCCGGGAGCCGCCAAGGGTGTGGATCGCGGCATCAAGATCGGCATGTTCTTGCCGCTTTGTCGCCAGCTCAAGCCCCAGCGCAGCTTCCTGTTCCTTGCTCAGCGGCAGCATGGTGAGGCCTCGAACTCCCCGGATTTCGGGCAGTTTATGGCTGATGGTTAACGCATCAGCGGGGCAATTCACACCTGCTTTTCCACTCTTCGGTGAAGCGGTCGACAACGGGCATGTCTTTTTTTACCATCGAGTCGTTCGAAATGCTTGAAAGGAGTTGTCATGACGACTGAAGGCCATATCGCTGCCCTCGAGAGACGGCACAGGGAGCTCGATCGCCAGATCGAAGACGAGATGACCCATCTTGTCCAAGACGACCTGATGGTCGCGGCGCTCAAGCGCAAAAAGCTCGAAATCAAGGACGAACTCCAAAAGCTCGGCGCCCAGGCAGCGTGAGCAGGATAGCGCGGCAATGAATCAGGCCCGGGTTCCTCCCCGGGCCTTTTGATTTGTTTGCGCTCTGGACCAATCGATCCCAAAGTGCTCGCTGGGCCTCGCGCTTCTGGCTGATCGATCCAACAGGGCTCGATCAGCCAACTGTCCTTTTTCTGCTCTGGCCGATCGATCCAAGGGTTGGATCAGCCAACCGCTAGGGCTTGCCAGTCGTTGATCTCGAACCAGTAGCCGTTGGGGTCCTTGAGGAAGATGGCCCGCATGCCGTCGGGTCGGATGTTGATGGCACCCGGCGTGCCCTTCATGTCGGAGAAGACAATGCCTGTCTCGCGCAAACGCGCGAGTGTCGCGTCGAAGTTCGATGCGGTTAGGGCAAAGTGGGTCTGCTTTTCGACATGTACGTTCGAGATGTCGCCGGCCTGTACGTGGAAGCGGCGACCATCGCCGATTTCAATCCACCGGATCGCCGTTCCGCCCATTGGGTTGCTGGTCTCCGCGAGGCCGAGCACGCTGACCAGAAAGGCGATGCTTTCATCAAGGTCGCGGACAAGCAGCGCGATGTGATCGAGGCGATAGCTCGGTAGACTCATGCATGACCCGCGGCGAAGACGCCGAGATAGCCGTCATAGATCAGTTTGAGGGCAACGAAAAATACCAGCACGTAGGCGATATTGTAGAACAAGGCTGCGGAGACGCGTCGCACGAGCCAAACGCCCGCCAGCATGAAGATGATGGCGGCGGGGGCGAGCAGAAGATCGAGTTCGAGGTTCGCCACCGAGAGCTGGCCCAGAAAATAATAGGGAATGAGCTTGGAGAAATTGATGGCAGCGAAGAACACCACTGTGGTGCCCGAGTAGATGTTGGGCGGCAGTTTCTGCGGCAGCAGATAGATCTGGGCTGGCGGACCGCCGGTGTGGCTGATGAAACTGGTAAGACCGGCGACGCCGCCCCAGAAAATTCCCCAGGGCCGCGACGGCGGCGCGCCTTCCGCAAGCTTTTTCCGCCAGGGCACGACGGCGTCGAAAACGAAGAGCAGCGTAATGATGCCGACGATGAGCAGGACCTGCGCGTCGGTGATGATTGTCCAAAGGGCCCAGCCGACGAGGGTGCCGCTGAGGCCGCCGATCAGCAGGATGCGGACGTTGCGAGGGTCGAACTCGCGGCGGAAGGCGAGCAGTCCGATGATGTCCATCAAGCAGAGCAGCGGCAGCAGCATACCGGCCGCCTCGCGGGCCGGCATCAGCAGCGAGAGCAGCGGCACGCCCATCATGCCAAGGCTGCCCAAGAATCCCGATTTGCTCAGTGCAACGATGGCGATCGTCGCGACTGCAACGGACCAGAACCAATAATCAATCATCGGGGACTCAAGGCGGCGGGAAAGCGTGCCATCCGGACGACGCCGTCGCAGCGTTGTCAAGACGCAGGGAAAATCGTTGGCAGCTGCTCGCCTTCAGTGCCGGACGCATATCACTCGTCTGGCTGGCGGCTAACCCTTGAACTATTCGGCGGCTTTATCTTCGGGCTTGCTGGGTTTGGTGCGGTCGCCGTCCGCTTGCATGACCTTGTCGAGCATCTCGGTCGATTTACGTACGAAGCCAATATAGGCGTCGCGGTCGTCACGTAGTTCATAGGATTCATTGAGCAGGGTTTCGTCGTGCGATTCGAAGGCGGCGGCGAGGCGTCGCGCATCTTCGGGCGAGCGGCCGAGGGCGACGAGGGCCTTTTCGCCGAGCGTGATGGCAGCGCGAAAGGTCTCGCGTTCGAACACGTCGACGCCGAGTGCCATTAGTTGATGGGCGTGGCTGCGATCGATGGCGCGGGCGGCGATCTTTACGCCCGGGAAGTTGCGACGGATCAGCTCTGCGATGGCGAGGACGCGGTCGCCGCCCGCCACAGCGATGACGATCATCCGGGCCTCGGCAGCGCCAGCCGCTCTCAAGATATCGACGCGGGCGCCATCGCCGTAGAACACTTTTACGCCGAAGCGTTTGACCAGCTCGATCTGCGCTGGATCATCGTCGATGAGCGTCATCGGGTAGCCCTGGGCGCGCAACAGGCGGGTGACGATCTGGCCGAAACGTCCGTAGCCGAGAACGATTACCGCGCGGCCACCGGGCAGGTCATCGGGGATGGACGGCAGCGAGCGGGCGGCGTTGATGCGCGGTACCCAGACACGGTCGAACAACAGGATCAGGAACGGCGTCAGCGCCATGGTGAGGGCGACGACGACGGCCCAGAGCTGATGGTCCTTCTGGGGCAGGACAGCGGCAGACTGCGCGAATTGCAGCAGGACAAATGCGAACTCTCCGGCCTGGCTCAACAGGATCGCCAGCAGCAGGCGATCGGCGACATGCATCTTGAAGAACGTGCCGAGCACATAGAGTACGGCGATCTTTACGCCGATGACGATGGCGACGAGACTGAGGACGCGAAGCGGCTCGGCGAACAGCACGCCGAAGGCGATGCCCATGCCAACGGTGATGAAGAACAGGCCGAGCAGAAGGCCCTTGAATGGCTCGAGATTGCCCTCGAGCTCGTGGCGGTATTCGCTATCGGCTAGCAGCACGCCGCCCATGAAGGCGCCGAGCGCCGGCGACAGTCCGAGGCTCTCAGTAGCGAATGCGGCGCCGATGACGAGCAGCAGGCCGAGCGCTGTGAAGGCTTCCGGCACCTTGGCGGTCGCAACCCAGCGCATCAGCGGATTGACGAGGTAGCGTGAGGCGAAAACCACAGCGACAAAACTGCCAATGATCACCAGCGCGATCCACCAGCTATAGGGGTTGGTGACGACGTCGGCGGCGTTCTCGATCGCCTTCTGACCCATATTGGGCTGGACGCGCCGGGTGGCAGCGAGCACCGGGATCAAAGCCAGGATCGGGATCACGGCCATGTCCTGGACCAGCAGCGTCACCAGCGTGGCGCGGCCGGTATCGGTCATGGTCAACGAACGCTGCTGTACCGATTGCATGGCGATGGCCGTCGACGACATGGCGAGCGCGAGGCCGACGATCAGGGCGGCCTGCCAGTGGAGGCCGGCCCCGAAGGTGATGGCGGTAAGCAGGGCGCTGGTCACCAGCACCTGGGCGACGCCGAGACCGAGCACCTTGTGGCGTAAGCGCCAGAGCTCGAGCGGATGCACGTCAAGGCCAATGAGGAACAGCATGATGACGACGCCGAACTCGGAGACCGAGCGGATCGTCTCGGTGTCGGAGATCAGGCGGAAGCCATACGGGCCGACGGCGATGCCGGCGGCCAGATAGCCCAGCACCGTGCCGAGGCCGAGCCATTTGAAGACAGGAACCAGCGCCACCGCAACGACCAGCAGGACTAGGACCGCGAACAAGGGATTTGCAGCCATGAACCTCCCCTGCGGTTGGCGAGCCTATTGCTCGGCGGTGTCGCTCTTGACCGATTTGAGCTTTGCGAAGACGGAATCGGCGTCGATGCCTTCCTCGTGCTCGGGGCGGTGATTGCCCTCAGCGTTCACGCGGTCGATGGTGGTGCCGGTGCGGCCGCCCGAGGACGCCATGGCTTCTTCGGCGGTGAGCAGCATGGTGCCCTGATCGGCTTCATCCGGCGACGCGACGCCCTTGGAGGCGCGCTTCACTTCGAGATCGAGATCGATCTGTGAGCAGAGGCCGAGCGTCACCGGATCCATCGGCTGGATGTTGGTCGAATTCCAATGGGTGTTCTCGCGCACCGAATCGATGGTCGATTTGGTGGTGCCGACGAGGCGCATGATCTGCGCGTCCTTGAGCTCGGGATGGTTGCGCAGGAGCCAACGAATGGCGTTGGGGCGCTCATTGCGGCGCGAAATCGGGGTGTAGCGCGGGCCTTTGCGCTTGGCGGCGACGACGCGAACTTTGGGATCGGAGACCTTCATGCGGTACTCCGTGTCGCCCTCGGCTTTTTCGATCTCTTCGCGGGTCAACTGACCGTTCTGGATCGGATTCACCCCCATGATGCCGCCAGCAACGTCGCCATCGGCGACGCCCTGCACTTCAAGGGGATGCAATCCACAGAAGGCCGCGATCTGCTCGAAGCTCAGGGAGGTGTTGTCGACCAGCCAAACGGCGGTCGCCTTGGGCATCAACAGGGTCGTAGCCATGATAAATCTCGCTTTCCGGTGCGGCCGGGTTTCCACCGGCACGCCCCGCCTTTTGGCACAATGCTAAAGGGGGAATAGCGGCAATATACGGGTTCGAAGGCGGATTTTCAACGATTTCCCGCCAGCGATCCGAAATCTGTCACGAGCACGAGCTTGCCGAAGCTGGCGCGGTCCTCCATCACCCGGTGGGCTGCGGCCGCCCCGGCCAGCGGGAAACGCCGGACTTTCGGGTGGGGCAGCGCTGGGTCGGACAACGCCGGCCAGAGGTGTTGGCGCAGATGGGCGGCGATCGCCGCTTTGGTCTCGGAGGTCTGCGGGCGAAGGGTCGAGCCCGAGACGGTCAGTTGGTTGCCGACGAGCTTGTTGAGAGGCAGGGCGGCATTGCGGTCGCTGAGGGTCGACACCAGGACGAGATGACCGAAGCGGGCGAGCGCATCGATGTTGCGGCGCGTCGTGTCGCCGCCCACCATATCGACGACGCGATCGACGCCCTTGCCGCCGGTCAGTTCGCGCACGCGGACCAAGACGTCTTCGGTATCGTGGCGGATGGCGGCGCGGGCGCCAAGGCTAAGGGTGTAGTTGGCCTTATCGGTGGACGAGACCAGCGCGATTGGATCGGCGCCAAGGAGTTTGGCGATCTGGATCGCGGCGCCGCCAATGCCGCCGGCCGCGCCGGTGATCAGGACACTCATGCCGGACGCTAGGCCGGCGCGCATCACGAGGGTCTGGGTGATGGTGAACCAAGTCTCGGGCAGTGCAGCGGCGTCGACCAGCGCCCAGCTGGCGGGCGCGGGAAGAACTTGACCGGCGGGGACGGCGACGTATTCGGCATAGCCACCGCCATTGCAGAGTGCGACGACTTTGTCGCCAAGGTGCCAATCGCCTGCGGCCACGGCGATTTCGCCCGACACTTCAAGGCCGAGGAGAGGCGATGCGCCGGGCGGCGGCGGGTAGTCGCCGCGGCGCTGCGCGAGATCGGGCACATTGATGCCGGCGGCGGCGACGCGGATCAGCACTTCGCCGGGCTTTGGCTCGGGGACAGAGAGGGTGGCGAGAGCGAGCACATCGGGACCGCCGGGAGCGGAAGCGATGATGGCGGACATCTTGGCGGGGAGTGACATGGCGTGAGTTAGGCCGAAGGCGACTTGCTCGGCAAGCTCAGGGCGGTAGACTGGCCGAAATATGGCTGCGAGGAGCGCTCAGATGTTCGACGATGATCGGCCGAAAAAACCCAAGCCGCATGAGCTCGGGATGGTGCTCGACGCGATGTCGGTGGACGAGCTGACGGACCGGATCGGCCTGCTCGAAGCAGAGATCGCGCGGCTCAAGGCGGCGATTGAGAGCAAGCAGAAGAGCAAATCGGCGGCTGCGTCGGCATTCAAGTTCTGAGCGGTGGCTCAGGCGAAGGGGAGCGCCTGGCTTAGGCTGCCGCCGATCCGCACCGGACTGACCTTGGTGGCGAGCCCAGTTTTTGCGTCGGTTTCGATGGCGACGCCGCAGAGGGTCGCCTGGCCTTCGGCCGGGATGAATCGGCCGCTCGCAATGCCGGTGAGGAAGCGGTTCAGCGGTTCTTCGGCGTCGACGCCGATCACCGAATTGTAGTCCCCGCACATGCCTGCGTCGGCCATCAGGGCGGTGCCAGATTTGAGGATACGGGCGTCTGCGGTGGGGATGTGCGTGTGGGTGCCGACGACGAGGCTGGCACGGCCATCGAGGAAGAAGCCCATGGCCTGGATCTCGGACGTCGCCTCAGTATGGAAATCGACCATGATCGCGTCCGCCTGCTCGCCGAGGGGACAGGCGGCGATGGCGGCCTCGACGGCGCGGAACGGGTCGTCCACCGGATCCATGAAAACGCGGCCCTGCGCGTTGATCACCAGCACGCGGTGGCCATTGCGGCCTTCGATCAGATTGGCGCCGCGGCCGGGCGTGCCCGGGGCATAATTGACCGGTCGGATCAGCGTCGGTTCGCGGCCGATATAGGTGAGGGTGTCGCGCTGGTCCCAGGAGTGATCGCCGAGCGTTACGGCGTCAGCGCCGGCGGCGCGGAGCTCGGCGTAGTGGCTCTCGGTTAAGCCACGGCCATGGCTGGCGTTTTCGCCATTGATTGTGACGAAATCGAGCTTGTAGTCGGTGATCAGGCCCGGCAGGCGGTCGGTGATGGCGTCGCGGCCGGCGCGGCCGACGACGTCGCCGAGGAACAATAGTCTCATTCCGGTGTGGTCTCGAAGCTGCGGGCGCCCTGTTCGGTGACAATCATATCGAGCGGGATGTCGTGGGCCTCGCGCGGAATGGTGTCGATCTCCTGCGCGGCAAAGGCGATGCCGACGAGGCGCGATCGTTTGCCAAGCTTGCCGAGGGTGCGGTCGTAATAGCCGCCACCATAGCCGAGGCGGGTGCCGCGGGCATCGAAGCCAAGCAGCGGCATGATGATGATGTCGGGCTCCACCTGCGGGGCGAGTTCCGAAGGGGCGAGGGTGCCGAAGCCGGCTTCGTAGAGCGCCGTGCCCTGCTCCCAGAGGCGCAATTCTAGCGGCAATTCATCGCCGAGGACGACAGGCAGGCAGACCGGCTGGAATGAGTCCATCAGGCGGATCAGGATGGGCTGGCAGTCCATCTCGTCTTTGATGCGCCAATAGCCCGCGACAATCTCATGTGGCTTCAGCGGCACGGATTTGAAGAAATGCTCGGCAACGGACTTGGCTGCCGCGGCGCGGGTGGAATTGAGGATCGCGGCACGGGCGGTGTGGGCTTTAAGCCGCAACGCGGCCTTTGCCTCTTCGACCTTCGGATCCGTCACGTGTCCTCCGCCATCGCAAGGTTCCGCTTTCTCAATCGGACCCTTGCCCGCACTCTTGCTGCTGGCACCATCGATCCGGAAAAGCCTGCGACTTTTCCGGATCGGGCTCCAGAATCAGGTGCCGCCCTGGCCGTGGGACATTCGATCCCGGGAACCTACTTACGTAGGTGGGTGCCGTGTGTCCAAACCCACGGGTCTGGTCAGGGACAGCTCCCTTAAGGATCGATAAGGCCCCGGGGATGTGATGGTCCGCACGCACCGGGCAGCACCCTAATATAGGCGCGATGCGGGGGAAGGGCAAACCGGATCGGAGCGTTGGGCGGACCGCTAGCGGTCATTCCTTACGGCTCTGGGCCCACCGATCCCAAGCGGGCTCGTTCGGCCAACCGCTTTCTTTCTGCTCTGTCCGTGCGATCCCAAGTGGGCTCGTACGGCCAACCGCGGACTTAAGTCGCGGTCGGCGCCCCGGTTTCGTCGATGGCGGTGGCGATGGATTCGATCTTTCTGGCCGCCTCGGCGAGGCGGCGGGCGAATTTCTGCTCGAGCTCCTCGGCTTCGAGCGTCAGTTCGCGGCCGGCGCTGGTGAGTTCGACGATGTCGTCCTTCAGGGCGTCGATCCGTCGCTCAGCTTCGGCCAGTTCGTCGAGCACCGCGATGCCAGCCATGACGATCAGCCGGTTGTCGCCGATCTCGCCAAAGCCGCCCTTGAGCTTGTCGACGGTGCGGTTGAAGCGATCAGCAAGGTCGAGCAGATGGGCTTCCTCGCCCTCCTCACAGGCCATGCGGTATTTCTTGCCGCCGATTTCGACACTTACCTCAGGCATTGTTTTGGACCTCAGGCATTATTTCGCCAGTACATCGTTGACGGTCTCCATGGCGGTGACGAGCCGGCGGGCGACTTCGGCCGAGGCGTCGTCGAGGCGCTTGGCCTTGGCGCTGGCCTTGTCGAGATCGGCGGCAAAGCGCGCCCGTTCGGCGAGCAGTTTCTGCGTGTCGGCTTCGATGCGGGCGTGGGTGCGCATGCGGCCATTAAGGCTGCGCACGCTGGCTTCGAGCCGGTGCAAGGCCCGGTCGAGCCGCTCAGAGGTTTCGTCGATATCGCTCATTGGTCCGCCCGCAAATCCCACGACTCCCGCCAGCCGCAGTATAGAGCGCTGTCATTGACAGGCAAAGCGAACCTGTTAAGCCAATTGCCGCTTCAAAAAGCCTCGAAAAACTCAGGAAACGAGCGGATTTCATGACCAATTCAAAGACCGCCGACGCAATGGCGAATGCCATTCGCTCCCTCTCGATGGACGCCGTCGAGAAGGCCAATTCGGGCCACCCCGGCCTGCCGATGGGCTGCGCCGATATCGCGACGGTGTTGTTTACGAAAGTCATGAAGTTCGACCCGAAGGATCCGGAATGGCCGGATCGGGATCGTTTCGTCCTATCGGCCGGGCATGGCTCGATGCTGCTCTACTCCTCGCTCTATCTGCTGGGTTACGAGGATGCGACGATCGACCAGATCAAGATGTTCCGGCAACTCGGCAGCAAGACCGCAGGCCACCCTGAGCACGGGTACCTCAAGGGGATCGAGACGACCACCGGTCCGCTCGGTCAGGGCATTGCCAACGCGGTCGGGATGGCGATTGCCGAAGCGAAGCTCGCGTCCGAGTTCGGCAAGGACGTGGTCGACCACCATACCTGGTGCCTGTGCGGCGATGGCTGCCTGATGGAGGGGATTTCGCAGGAGGCGATCTCGCTCGCCGGACACCTCAATCTCAACAAGCTAACCCTGATCTGGGACAATAACGGCATCACCATCGACGGACACGTGTCGAACGCTGACTCGACCGACCAGCTTAAGCGGTTTGAAGCGTCGGGGTGGAACACCGTCGCCATCGATGGCCACGACCAGGCCGCAGTCGAGAAAGCGCTGAGCGATGCGCGCAAGAGCACAAGGCCGCTACTGATTGCGGCGCGAACCACGATCGGCTTCGGCGCGCCGACCAAGGAGGGCACTGAGAAGGTGCACGGATCGCCGCTCGGCAAGGACGAACTCGCTGCCGCCAAGAAGAATTTGGGCATCACGTATCCGCCGTTCGAAATTCCGACCGAGACACTGGACGCCTGGCGCGCCGCGGGGACGCGGTCGGCCAATGAGTATGGTGCCTGGCAGGGGCATCTTGCCGGACTAGACACAGCGCGGCGCAATGAGTTCCAGCGCCGGCTGGCAGGCACGTTCCCGGCCGGCTACGCAGCAGCGCTCGACGCCTTCAAGCAAAAGCTCAGCGTCGACAAACCGAAGGTCGCCTCACGCAAATCGAGCCAGATGGCGCTCGAGGTGATCAATGGCGTGCTCCCCGAAACGATCGGCGGCTCGGCGGACCTCACCGGCTCGAACTTCACCAACACGACGCAGACGCTGCCGTTCACCGAGACCGACCGCACCGGGCGCTACATGCGCTACGGCATCCGCGAGCACGGTATGGCGGCGATCATGAACGGGATGGCGCTGCACAAAGGGCTGATCCCTTATGGCGGTACGTTCCTGGTGTTCACCGACTACGCCCGCCCGGCAATCCGGCTGAGCGCGATCATGGAGCAGCGCGTTATCTATGTGATGACGCACGATTCGATCGGACTGGGGGAGGACGGGCCGACGCACCAGCCGGTGGAACAGGTGGCGGCGCTGCGGGCGATCCCGCATCTGCTGGTGCTGCGCCCGGCCGACGCGGTCGAGACGCTCGAGTGTTGGCAGATCGCGCTCGAGACCAGCAACCGGCCATCGATCCTGGCGCTCAGCCGCCAGAATTTGCCAACGCTGCGCGTGGACTATGTGAAGGAAAACCTGAGCGCAAAAGGCGGCTACAAAATTGCCGGCGACGACAAGGCCGATGCGGTGATCTTCGCCACCGGGTCGGAAGTCGCCATCGCGGTCGATGCGCTGGCGCTGCTCAAGGCCAAGGGCATCTCCACCAAAGTCATCTCGGTGCCGTCGCTCGAACTGTTCGAGGCGCAGACGCCCGAATATCGCGCAAGCGTGATCGGCACGCCGAAGGCGCGGGTGGCGATCGAAGCCGGGATCGGTCTCAGTTGGCAGAAACTGCTGGGCGAGAAAGGGCATTTCGTCGGCATGCATTCGTTCGGCGCCAGCGGCCCGGCCGAGCAGCTCTATGAGTATTTCGGCATTACGCCCAACGGCGTAGTTGAAGCCGTCACGGCGCAGTTGTAAGAGCCGCAATCCCCTTTGAAGTCCTAAGGAGCCATCATGGCTGTTCGCGTCGCAATCAATGGCTTTGGCCGCATCGGGCGGAATATCTACCGCTCGATCATCGAGTCGGGCCGAACCGATATCGAGGTGGTGGCCGTCAACGATCTCGGCCCGGTTGAGACCAACGCGCATTTGCTCCGCTACGACAGCGTGCATGGGAAATTCCCGCATGAGGTGACGGTCGATGGCGACATGATCACCGCCGGCGCCAAACCGTTCAAGGTGACGGCCGTGAGGGACCCGGCCGAGTTGCCGCACAAGGAGCTCGGTGTCGAGATCGTGCTCGAATGCACGGGCATTTTCACCAGCAAGGAAAAGGCCTCGGCGCATCTGAAGGCCGGCGCCAAGAAGGTGATCGTGTCAGCCCCGGCCGAAGGCGCCGACTTCACGGTGGTCTACGGCATCAATCACGACAAGCTCAGCAAAGAGCACATCGTCATCTCAAATGGCTCATGCACCACCAACTGCCTCGCGCCAATGGCGCTGATCATGAATGAGCTGGTCGGCATCGAAAAGGGGATGATGACGACCATCCATTCCTATACCGGCGACCAGCCGACGCTCGACACGATGCACAAGGACCTCTACCGCGCCCGCGCCGCGGCGCTAAGCATGATCCCGACCTCGACCGGCGCCGCCAAGGCGATCGGGCTGGTGATGCCGGAACTGAAGGGCCGGCTCGACGGCATCTCCATTCGCGTGCCGACGCCGAATGTGTCGCTGGTCGACCTGAAGTTCCAGGCCAAGCGCAAGACCACGCCGCAGGAGGTCAACGAAGCGCTGATCGCTGCGTCGGAAGGCAAGCTCAAGGGCATCATGACGTTCACGCGGCACCCGCTGGTGTCATCCGACCTCAACCACGATCCGCATTCGGCAACGATCCTGCTCGACCAGACCAAGGTCATGGATGGCGACTTCGTCAACATCCTCGGCTGGTACGACAATGAGTGGGGGTTCTCCAACCGCATGTGCGATGTGACGGCGGCGTTCGCGAAGACGCTGTAGGTCAGCTCGAATGAATAAAAAAAGGCCCTGCGCAAGCGGGGCCTTTTGTTTTGCATGAAGCGGAGATTTCCGCTTTCGCCGGAGCGGGGCTGTGGTCTATTGAGGCCGCGCAGCAGTGGAGTAGCAGCATCATGGCGAGTGTCAGAACCATCGAAGGCATGGATTTTGCCGGTAAGCGGGTGCTGCTGCGGGTCGACCTGAATGTGCCGGTGCAGGACGGCAAGGTGACAGATGCGACCCGCATCGAGCGGGTGGTGCCGACAATCCGTGAGATCATCAAGGCGGGCGGCAAGGCGATCCTGATCAGCCATTTCGGGCGGCCGAAGGGCAAGGTCGACAAGGCGTTTTCGCTTGAGCAGGTGGTGCCGGCGATCGTCGAGGCGACGGGACACCCGGTTGGCTTCATCGATACCGACTGGACCAATGTGCAACTGGCCGGCGAGGCGATCGACGACGCGCCGGATGGCTCGATCCTGGTGCTCGAGAACACACGGTTCCATCCGGGCGAGGAAGAGAACGATCCGGCGCTGGCGCAGCGCATGTCGTCGCTGGGTGATATCTACATCAACGACGCGTTCTCGGCGGCGCACCGGGCGCACGCTTCGACCGAGGGCATCGCGCATCTGCTGCCGTCGGCGGCGGGCCTCGCGATGGAGGCGGAACTCAAGGCGCTCGAAGCCGGGCTCGGCAATCCCAAGCGGCCGGTGATTGCCGTGGTGGGCGGCGCGAAGGTTTCGACCAAGCTGGAACTGCTCGAAAACCTGGTCAGTCGAGTCGATGCGCTGGTGATCGGCGGAGCGATGGCGAACACGTTCCTGCTTGCCGAAGGCATCGGTATCGGTAAGTCGCTGGCCGAACACGACATGGGTGACACCGTGAACGCCATTCTAGGTAAGGCGCAGAAATCGGGGTGTGCGATCATCGTGCCTGTCGATGGTGTGGTGGCGTGGACCTTTGCGGCGAATGCGCCGCATCAGAACTACGGGCTCGACGCGATGGACCCGACGGGTATGATCCTCGATGTCGGGCCGCAGTCGCGCGTGCGGATCAAGGCCGCGATCGACGAAGCGGCGACGCTGGTGTGGAATGGGCCGCTCGGGGCTTTCGAACTCGAGCCTTTCGACTCGGGCACGACGGAGATCGCCAAATATGTGGCGGCACGGACCAAGGCAGGGAAGCTGGTCTCAGTGGCGGGCGGCGGCGACACGGTGGCGGCCCTGGCGCATGCCGGGGTGAAGGATGAGTTCACCTATGTGTCGACGGCGGGTGGCGCCTTCCTCGAATGGATGGAAGGCAAGACGCTGCCGGGGGTAGCGGCGCTGGAGGGCTAGCGACGGTTCTGGCCGATCTGGAACAGCGAGCCGACGAGGCCAAGGAACGCGCCGCCCAAAAGCGCCCATTGCAGGATGGCGAGCATCGGGCTCGGCGCCTCCTGGCTGAAGAAAATCGACAAGCCGATAAGCACGAGGCCGATCAGGCTGATCGCGGCGGTGATGCGCGGGTCTTTCATGGTTTTCCTTCCGTTAGATGATGAAAGAGTGCCCGGCGTCGCTTGAACTGGCGATGAATAGGGTTTTTGCTCTGATCCTGCGACTTTCGTTCTACGCCTCACGGCCAATCGATCTGGATGCCGTGCTCTCTATCCTGTCGCAATTGTCCAACCGGAGATGCGCGTGACGACCTTGAGCGAGACTGCCCGAAGACTGGTGGCCCCCGGCATGGGGATCCTCGCGGCCGATGAATCCGAGGGGACGATCGCCAAGCGGTTCGCGGTGATTGGATTGCCGGTGACGTTCGAGACGCGGCGCGACTATCGCGAGATGCTGTTTCGCTCGCGCGAGGCGATGACGAAGTACATTTCCGGCGTGATCCTCACTGAAGAGACGCTGACGCAGAGTGCCGCGGATGGAACGCCGTTCGTGGAGTTGCTTGCCGAGGACGATGTGATGCCCGGGATCAAGGTCGACCGCGGCGCCTTCGCCATGCCGGGGACGCAGGGCGAGAAAATCACCGAAGGGCTCGACGGCCTCAGGGCGCGCCTCGAACATTACCATCAACTCGGGGCAAAATTTGCCAAATGGCGCGGCGTCATCGCGGTGTCGAATTATGCACCGTCGCGCAACGGCATCCGGGCCAACGCTCATGTGCTGGCACGGTATGCGGCGCTCTGCCAGGAGGCCGGGATCGTGCCGGTGGTGGAGCCGGAGGTGCTGGCGGACGGCGAGCCGGGCGATCATTCGCTGGCGCGCTGCGCCGAAGTGACGGCGGAAACGCTGGAGAATGTGTTCAAGGAATTGCGGCTGGCAGGGGTCGATCTCGACGCGATGCTGCTCAAGCCCAATATGGTGACGCCAGGCGTGCGAGCCGCTAAAGTGGCGGTCGACCAAGTTGCCGCCAAGACGATCGAGGTGTTGCGGGCGCAGGTGCCGGCGGCCGTGCCGGGGATCGCGTTCCTCAGCGGTGGACAGTCGGACGAGGCCGCGACGGCGCATCTGAGCGCCATGAACCAAATGGGGCCGCTGCCCTGGGCGCTGACCTTCTCTTATGGCCGAGCGCTGCAGAATGCGGCGCTTCTCGCCTGGGGCGGGGAGGCCGCCAATGTGCCGGCGGCGCAGCAGGCTTTTGCGCACCGGGCGCGGATGAATGCGCTGGCGGCGAGCGGCGAATGGCGCGCAGAGCTCGACAGGGCGGCTTAACCGTCGTCCCATTTGCTGCCAGAATTTGCAGTCAGATAGAGAGGTCTTAGCTATAAGGCCGCCATGACTGCCCAAATTTTCCTTATTGCCCCGGCCGAGGCCGACCCCGCGACCTGTCTGCAGATGCTGGACGAGGCCATTTCGGCCGCGCCTGTGGCGGCGCTGCTGCTGCAGCGCGGCAAGCGGGGCGAGGGCGCCTACAAAACGCTGGTTAAAGCGATCGCCCCCCGGGCGCAGGCCGCTGGGGTTGCGGTGCTGATCGAGGGCGATCCAGGGCTGGTGCGGATGCTCGGGGTCGACGGACTTCATGTCGAGGGAGGCGTCGGTGATGTGAAGGCAGCAGCGGCCGCTCTGAAGCCCGATTTCATCGTCGGGGCCGGCAGTGTCGCATCGCGGCACGACGCAATGAGCAAGGGCGAGCTGGGGCCGGATTATATCTTTTTTGGGCCGCTTTCCGGCCCTAGAGATCCCGAGCAGCGCGAAATGGCGCGCTGGTGGGCGGAGATTATGGAAATACCGGGCGTGCTTTCGGATCCTGCCGCAACGGCTGAAACGGCGACCGCGGAGGGCGGCGAGTTCATTGCGCTCGGCGACAGCTTGTGGACGGCCCCCGAAGGCGTAACAGCCCGGCTTGAGGCCATTGCCAAGGCACTGGGGACGGCACCGTGAAGCAGCTTGCGGCCGCCCTGCTTCTGCTGGTGGTGTCACCGGCGCTGGCGGCCCAAGGGCCGAGCGAACGGGCGGTGATCGATAATTCGATGGCGCTGGACAACACGCTGCCAACGCCCGAGTCGGGCACGTCCGATGCGCTGGCGATCAGCCGCGATATTTTCACCAAAACCGACGAGGCGTTCGGAGCGTTCCAGCGCGGCTTTTTCCTGACCGCGCTGGCGCTGGCGCTGCCGCGCGCGGAGCAGGCGGATCCGGCCGCGCAGACGCTGATCGCCGAGATTTATGCCAAGGGCCTTGGTGTCTCGGAGAACTTGGCGCGCGCCTCGAGCTGGTATGCGCTTGCCGCCAAGAACGGCGACCGCATGGCGGCGTTCGAGCTTGGCCTCCTCTATCTCAATGGTGACGGCGTGCCGAAGAACCGGGCACGGGCGGGCGAGTTGTTCAAGCAGGCGGCCGACAAGGGCTATCCGCCGGCCGAGTACAATTTGGCGCTGTTGCATGTGGTGGGCACCGACGTATCGCCGAGCCTCTCGGCGGCCGCGACGCTGATGAAGTCGGCGGCGGATGCCGGGCTTGCGGAAGCGCAATACGATTATGGCTCGATGCTGCTGGAGGGCGCCGGGGTGGCGCCCAATCCCGCCGAGGGCGTGCGGCAGATTGGGCTCGCCGCAGGGCAGGGTCTGATTGAGGCCGAGATCGACTACGCGACACAGCTGTATCTGGGGCAGGGGATCGAAAAGAACCTGAAGGAAGCCGTTGGCTGGTACGAGCGGGCGGCCAATGCCGGCAATCCGGTGGCGCAGAACCGCTACGCCAAGCTGCTGGCGGCCGGGGAAGGGGTGGATGTCGACCTCAAACAGGCCGCCATGTGGCGGGCGCTGTCACGGCGGCAGGGGCTAACCGACCCGCTGCTCGACAAGCTGTTGGCGACGATTTCGCAGGACGATCTCAACAGCGCAGAAGAGTTGGCGCGGTTCTGGCCAACGCGGCCGCCGACCGCGGAAGATGTGGCCGCTGAACGGGCGCGCGAGAAGGCCGCCGCCGCGTCGGTGAGCTCGAACAAGCCGGCGGGCACTTGAACCGTTAGAGGTTCTAGGGCAGAGAACGCGCCTCTCCCGTAAGGTTTACCGCGTTATGGCCCGTTCGGCGCTTCTCAATGTCATGGTAACTGCCGCCTTCAAGGCGGGGCGCTCGCTCACCAAGGATTTTGGTGAGATCGAAAATCTGCAGGTCTCGGTGAAGGGGCCGGCCGATTTCGTCACCAATGCTGACAGGTCGGCGGAGAAGATCGTCCACGCTGAGCTGAGCAAGGCGCGGCCGACCTATGGCTTCCTGATGGAAGAGGGCGGCGAGATCAAGGGCAGCGATGGGCAGCATCGCTGGATCATCGATCCACTCGACGGCACGACGAACTTTATGCACGGTATTCCGCTGTTCGCTGTGGCGATCGCGCTGCAGCGCGGCGACGAAATTGTCGCGTCCGTCATCTACAACCCGATCAGCGAGGAACTCTACGTCACGGAAAAGGGCGGTGGCGCCTGGCTCGACGAGAAGAAGCGGCTGCGTGTCGCGACGCGCAAGCATCTGGCCGATACAGTCATCGGCACCGGCATCAAGACCACCGGCACGGCGAACGACGCGCTGCAGCTTCGTCAGCTCGGCATGATCTCGCCGGCGACGGCGGGCATCCGGCGTACCGGCTCGGCTTCGACCGATCTCGCCTGGCTCGCTGCCGGACGGCTCGACGGATATTGGGAAGCGCGACTCGCGCCATGGGACGTGGCGCCTGGCTGGCTGCTTCTGCGCGAGGCGGGTGGCACGAT
This sequence comes from Devosia sp., assembly GCA_039934955.1. Taxonomy (GTDB): domain Bacteria; phylum Pseudomonadota; class Alphaproteobacteria; order Rhizobiales; family Devosiaceae; genus Devosia_A. Next base: position 38,624 of record JBDTLB010000083.1, on the reverse strand, counting down.
GACCGACTATTCAGGCGGTAACGCCAGCATCTGGAATGGCGAAGTCGTTGCCGGCAACGAAACCATCCAGGGTCAGTTGCTCAAGCTCATCAAGGGCGTCAAATAGCGACGAAAGAGCCATTCTGCCTTGGAAGCTCCGCTGCCAAGCCATTGTCACGCCGGAATGGTGTGACTAGTGTTTGAGCAATAGAGACGCCGAACCGGCCGGGGCCATGTCGCAGAGTTACGATCCGTATCATCTCAAGAGCCCGACGATCTACCTCATCAAGATGGTGGTGTTTCTGGTCATCGTGGGGCTGGTGGTGGCCATCCTCAGCCAGTCGATCATCACCTTCTTCTGGGCGAACCCGTTCATCAACAGTCTGATTGTCGTCGTGGCGGCAATAGGCGTGGTGCTCAGCTTCCGGCAGGTGATGCGCCTGTTCCCAGAGATCAAATGGGTCAACTCGATGCAGGACGGCACCATGGCGCGCGTGCGCCAGCCGATGCTGCTGGCCCCGGTGGCCGGGCTGCTGCGCGACCGGCTGGGCGAAGCGGTGATCACGCCGTCGTCAATGCGTTCGATCCTCGATTCGGTCGGCAACCGGCTCGATGAAGCCAAGGACACATCGCGGTATCTCACCGGCCTCCTGGTGTTCCTCGGTCTGCTCGGCACATTCTACGGCCTGCTCGAAACGGTGACTCACGTCGCCGATACGATCAATGCACTCGATACCTCGACCGGCGATTCAGCCAGCCTGTTCGCCAATCTGAAGCAAGGCCTCGCGGCGCCGCTCGGCGGCATGGGCACAGCGTTCTCGGCCTCGCTGCTCGGCCTCAGCGGCTCGCTGATCCTCGGCTTTCTCGATCTGCAAGCGAGCCAGGCGCAGAATGCGTTCTATACCGATCTCGAGGATTGGATGACCTCGATGACCGAACTCGATCATCCGATGACGCAGATGCAGGCGACGGGACTTGGGCTGCCGGGCGAAGAAATGTCGGCAATGCTCGACCGGCTCGGGTCTACTATCGGCAATTCGGATTCCTCGCAGAACGCCATTCGCGCCATGGCGGAACTCGCCAAAGGCATCGACGGGCTGGTCAAGCATATCCGGGCTGAGCAGGCGGACCTCCGCATCCACATCGAAGAGCAGGGCGATACCAACAAGAAGCTCCGCGAACTGATCGAGGCGATGCTGCGCGAAGACCAAAGCCGGCCTAACTGAATTGGAATTGCGCGGAAAAGGCGCAATTCCAATCCAGTTAGGTCTTTCTTGCGCATGGCCTTATCCGAAAAGTCTGCACTCTTTCGGGGCCGTGCGGGACCGACTGTCAAAGGGAACTAACGCATGGCGTCGTTGAGCCGCAACCGCCGGTCGCAGGTCACCAACTACTGGCCAGGGTTCGTTGACGCCCTGTCGTCGCTGCTGCTGGTCATCATCTTCCTGCTGTCGCTGTTCATGCTGACGCAGTTCTTCCTGGGCCAGGAAATTCAGGGCAAGGACACCGCGATGACGCGGCTCAACTCTCAGATCGCAGAGTTGACCGATCTTCTGCAGATGGAACGCAGCAACAACACCGATCTCACCGGAAATCTCGCGGCGCTGCAGGCGACGCTGGCCGATACGACCACGCAGCGCGACAAGCTGCAGGGGCAGATCGCCGGGATTGGCGTCGATGACGGCAAGGACACCAAGATCGCGGGGCTGACCAGCGATCTCACCAAGCAGAAAGATCTGTCGGACGAGGCGGCGGCGCAGGTGGCGCTGCTGAACCAGCAGCTCGCGGCTTTGCGCACACAGATCGGTGCGCTGGAGCAGGCGCTCAATGCGTCGGAAGTGGGCGTGACGGAAAGCAAGACGCAGATCGCCGATCTAGGGCGGCGCCTCAATGTGGCGCTGGCGCAGCGTGTGCAGGATCTGTCGCAGTATCGCTCGGACTTCTTCGGACGTCTGCGCAAGATCCTCGAGGGGCGGGCCGACGTGCGGGTGGTGGGCGACCGCTTCGTGTTCCAGTCGGAAGTGCTGTTCGCACCCGGCGAGGCGGCGGTGTCGCCGGAGGGGCTGGCGGCGATGGATGAACTCGCCGGGGCGATCAAGCAGCTGCAGGGCGAGATCCCCGCCGACATCAACTGGGTGCTCCGCATCGACGGGCATACCGACAAGCGGCCGATCAACACGGTCGAGTTCCCATCGAACTGGGAGCTGAGCGCGGCGCGCGCCATTGCGGTGACGAAATATCTCGTCGCCAACGGCGTATCGGCGCAGCACCTCGTCGCCGCCGGTTTCGGCGACAGCCGCCCGATCGATACCGGCGACAGCGACGAAGCACTGGCCAAGAACAGGCGTATCGAGTTCAAGCTGACGGACGGCTAGAGCGGCGGTCCAGCGACCGAAGAGCTATTCCGCGGCGCGGGGTTCTTCGAGGCGGAACTGCAGGCGGGCGAGTTCGGCGTAGCGACCGCCTTTCATCACCAACTCGTCGTGCGTGCCCTGGTCGATGAGCCGGCCGTGGTCGAGGACCAGAATGCGGTCGGCATCGCGGATGGTGGCAAGGCGGTGGGCGATGACGAGGGTGGTGCGGCCCTGCATCAGGCGCTCGAGGGCGATCTGGACGAGGCGCTCACTCTCAGCGTCGAGGGCTGAGGTGGCTTCGTCCAGCAAGAGGATCGGGGCGTCCTTGAGCAGTGCGCGGGCGATGGCGAGACGCTGCTTCTGGCCGCCCGAGAGCATGACGCCGCGCTCGCCAACCATAGAATCGTAGCCATGTTCGAGCAGGCTGACGAAATCGTGGACCAGGGCAGCTTTGGCCGCGGCCTCGATCTCGGACAGTGTTGCGTCGGGTTTACCGAAGCGGATGTTGTCGGTGACGGTGCCGGCAAAGATCGTTGGCTCCTGCTCGACATAGGCGAAGTGGCGACGCAGATCGGCGGGGTCGGTGTCGCGGATGTCGACGCCATCGACCAGGATGCGGCCGGCGCTGACGTCGTAGAAGCGCTGCGCGAGGGCGAAGACGGTGCTCTTGCCGGCTCCCGATGCGCCGACAAGCGCGACGGTTTCGCCGGTCTCCACAGCGAAATCCAGGTCGCTCAGCACCTGCTCGTTGTCGCGGGTCTCGTAGGAGAAGCTTACGCATTCGAAGGCGATGGTGCCGCGCGGCGGAATGGGCAGTGCCACAGGCTTGGTGGGCGCAACGATGCCGGCCTTGGTGTCGAGGATTTCGATCAGGCGTTCGGTGGCGCCAGAGACGGTCTGCAGCGAGCCCATGACTTCCGAGATCGAGCTCAGGGCATTGGTGGCCATCAGGGCGTAGATCATGAACTGGGTGAGTTGGCCGGTAGACACCGAGCCGTCGAACACCGATTTGGCGCCCCACCAGATCAGCACGACGAGGCCGACGACGACGCCGAACATGATGCCGCCGATCATCGCGGCGCGACCGCCGAGGCGGGTGACTTCGGCGCGATAGGATTCTTCGGCGCGACGGCCGTAGTCGTCTGATTGATAGGGCTCCTGGACGAAACTCTTGATCGTCTTGCTGGCGCCAAGCGCTTCGGTGGCCATCGCGGACATTTCGGCGAGTGCGTCCTGAGTGCGGCGCGACATGCGGCGGAGGCGGCGGGCGAGAATGATCACCGGGATGATGACCGCCGGAGCGACGACGACCACGGCGAGGGCCAGCCACCAGCTGGTGATGAACATCAGGGCGACGGCGCCAACGATGGTGACGAGACCACGCAGTGTCATCGACAGGCTGGAGCCGATGGCGCCGCGAATGGTGGCAACGTCGCCATTGAGGCGGGAGGTGAGTTCGCCGACGCGGTGCATGTCGTAGAAGGTCGCGTCGAGTGTCAGCAGATGGTCGAAGACGGCGCGGCGCAAATCGGTGAGGACACGCTCGCCGAGGACCGAGACGAAATAGAAGCGGGCCGCGCTGGCGAAGGCGACGATGGCGGCGACCGCGACGATGACCCAGCTGTAGCGGGTCATCATGTCGAGGTTTTTTTCGACGAAGCCGAGGTCGACGACCTTGCCGGCGAGGGCCGGGATGATCAGCGTCGAGATCGCGGCGACCAGCAGGAAGACGATCGTCAGGATCACCCGGCCGCGATAGCGCAGGATGAACGGGACAAGCCGGCGGAGCGGTTGCAGCGATTTAGGGTCGATACGGAGCTGTGCTTCACCCTTGCGGCCAAGCCGCGGCGGGGAGGAACTGGCGGAAGCTTGCTGGGTGGGGGTGCTCAAGGTGCCACCGATATAGGCAGATGGCCGGAGCGCCGCAACCCGAGTTCATTCTTCGCGCTCGGTCCGAACGAACCTAATATAGGCTCGCTCGGCCAACCGCTGGGTGTGCGCGCTGTCCGAACGAGCCTAGGAGCGCTCGCTCGGCAAACCGAGTGTCTTTCGTTGCTCTGGCCGATCGATCCCAAGAGGGCTCGCTCGGGCCAACTGCCGGGTGCTGCGGCGGCTCGCCCCTTGCCGGGCCGCAGTTTTTTCTGTAGAGACCCGCCAACTTATCCGTTTGCGGCTCGCCGGGCGCCCTGTGCGCCCGTTTGATTTGAGGCTCTGCCATGAAGAAAGACATCCACCCGGACTACCACTTGATCAATGTGGTGACGACCGATGGCACCAAGTACCAGACGCGTTCGACCTACGGCAAAGAGGGTGACACGCTGCAGCTCGACATCGATCCCAGTACCCATCCGGCCTGGACCGGCGTGCAGGGCAATCTGCTCGACCGTGGTGGCCGCGTCAGCCGCTTCAAGGAGCGCTTCAAGGGTCTCGGGATCTGATCCGAACGATCTTGGATTTGAAAAACCCTGCTTCGGCGGGGTTTTTTGTTGCCATCAGCTCTGCAGTTTGCCGAAGGCGGCTTTCAGTCGCGACAGCTGATCGCCGATCGAACCTTCGGTGGCGGGCGGCGTGATTTCCGAGATACCGCCGCGTTCGAGCTTGTCGAATTGCAGCACCCGCTCGAACAGCCGGTCACCCAGGGCGATGTAGTCGCGCAGCCGCTCGGGCATGGTGGAGTAACCGGGGCCGCCGCGTTCGGTGGGCGTGGCGGAGAATTTTACCTTTTCCTTTTCGAGGCGGGCATTTTCGGCAGTGAGTTCGCCTTCGTTGACGGCGCGCTGCAACAGCAACCAAGAGGCGAGTTGCATCAATCGGGTGGTGAGACGCATGGATTCGGTGGCGTAAACGAACGACACTTCGCGTGGCAGGCCGCGGCTTTCGGTGCGGCCGTCGCCATCGAGATAGGCGGCGACGTCCTCGATCAGGGTCATGCCTTCGCGGTAAAGTGCGGTGAAGCCGCCTGAAGCGACGATGCGTGGCCCCAGTGCCACAGCCGGATTGTCGTTGCGATCACTCATGCCAATGCACCCGTGCCTCGCGAACAAGGCAAGCTCCTGTGTCGCATGGTCGGCGTTGAGGGAGGCTTAATGTGGGCAGCCCTGAAAAGAAAAAGAGCCGTCAGAAGGCGGCTCTCGAAGTTAACAGGGAGGCGTCAAACAGAGGGAGAAACGCTCTGCAAAGTCCGGAAACCGGACAAGCGCTAAATTGACTCAAAGAAGTTAATCACCCGTTAACGGGTAGAACTTTCGTAACCTTGCCGAAGTGTAACCGGGATTGGTCGCCGTCACCGTCCCGGGCCTTCATGATCCTGGAATAGCAGTGCGGCGCGTCCGGGATGCCAAGAGACATCGTTGCTGCGGACGACGGCTTGACCGCCAGCGCTGCGTCGGCTTCACAAGCATCACGCGCGTCACTATAAGGCGCGACCGAATTTCTACAGTTCGCCGAGGGGAAACGACCGACATGGCTGGCCATTCGCATGCCAAAAACATCATGTTCCGCAAGGGTAAGAGCGATGCTGTGCGCTCGAAAGTCTTCTCCAAGCTGGCGCGCGAAATCACCGTCGCCGCCAAGCTCGGAACGCCCGACCCGTCGATGAATGCTCGGCTCCGCCTTGCGGTGACCAACGCCCGGGCGCTGTCGATGCCGCGCGACAACATCGAACGGGCGATCAAAAAGGCGATCGGCAGCGACAGTGAGAACTATGAAGCGATCCGCTACGAAGGCTACGGTCCAGGTGGGATCGCGATCATCATCGAGACGCTGACCGACAACCGCAACAGAACCGCATCCAACGTGCGCTCGACGCTATCCAAGAATGGCGGCGCGCTGGGCGAAACGAATTCCGTCGGCTTCATGTTCGACCACGTCGGCGAGATCGCCTATCCGGCGAGTGCCGGTAATGCCGACAAGGTGATGGAAGCCGCGATCGAGGCCGGGGCCGACGACGTCGAGAGCGACGAAGATGGCCACTGGATCTACACCAGTTTTGAGGGCATCGGCGAAGTCGCCACAGCACTCGAAAAGGCGTTGGGCGAAGCGGGGTCAGTCAAGGCGATCTGGCGGCCGCAGAACAGCATTCTGGTCGATGCCGAGAAGGGCGCGACGCTGCTCAAGGTCATCGGGCTGCTCGAGGATGATGACGACGTGCAGAACGTCTACGCGAACTACGAGATGAGCGACGAAGACATGGCGAAGCTCGAGGGTTGAGGACAGCGGGCGCTAGGCAGCGAGCGCGTCGCCCTGCGGTGCGGGCCGAATAGAGACACGATTTCGGCCACGTTGCTTGGCGACATAGAGTTGCTGGTCGGCGAGCCGGAACAGGTCGGAGAATGGCAGTGTGTGGTCGAATACCGCGCCGCCGACGCTGACCGAGAGCGGATGAGCGCCTTCTGCCGGCGCAAAGGTCGCATCATTGACCGATTGCCGGATTCGCTCGGCAACAATTTCCGCCTGGTCGCGTGTCGCCCCCGGCAGGAACACACCGAACTCTTCGCCGCCAAGGCGACCGACGACGTCGGGTGAGCGCAACACGTATTTGATCGAGTGCGCGATGGTGATCAAGGCCTCGTCGCCGCGGTCATGGCCGTAGCGGTCATTGACGGCCTTGAAGTTGTCGGCATCGATGATGAGCAGCGCTCCGCGCTTCTGCGATTCGGCAGCATGCACCTCGGTGAGGAAGGCATCGACGAGGGTCGAGAACGCTGCCCGGTTCATGACCTGGGTCAGGCCGTCGGTGGCGGCGAAGATCATGAGGCGACGGTGGGCAATCGCCAGTTCGCGCAGTTTGCTGGTGAAGAACAGCAGCAACGGGACGGCGAGGACGACGGGCAGCAGCACGTCGGTGAGGATCGCCTTCAGGCGGGCCGCCTCGTCCATGACGCCGAAATTATAGGAATCAACGTAGACAGCCGCGATCACGCAGATCGTGGTACCCAGTGCGGTTGAGAGGATGACGCGTCCCCAGCCTTCAGCCGAAAGATCAAGCTTCATCGATTGCCGCGCTAGGCCCTCCAGAGAATGACGTTGGGCATCATGGAAGAAAAGGATTGAGAAGCTCTATATGGATGCTAACGCAGTTTTATCGACCAGCGGCGGGGGCTGATTGCCATTGGCGGGGCCATCGATCGAGGGCGGGACGCGCACAAGCGCGATGCGGTTGCGACCGCCGGCCTTGGCGCCATAGAGTTGCTGATCGGCCGTGCGGAACAGTTCGGCGAACCTGCTGCGGTCGGCCATGGTGGCGCCGCCGATACTGACTGAAAGCAGGTGACGCTCACCGGCGGGGGCGAAGTGGAGCGCCGCGACAGCATCACGAATGCGGCCGGCGGCGGCAAGGGCCGTATCGTAGTCGGCGTCGGTGAGGAAGACGCCGAACTCTTCGCCACCGAGCCGACCGACGAGGTCGCCGTCACGGACGGTGGACTGAATGGTGCTCGCCAGCAATTGCAGGGCGGTGTCGCCGGCCTCGTGGCCGAAGCGGTCATTGATCAGCTTGAAGTGGTCGGCATCTACGACGAGCAGTGTGCCCGAGTGCCCGGACGCCGGATCCAGCAGCGCCGACGCATCGGCGGTGAAGGCACGCCGATTGAGGCAAGTGGTGAGCCAGTCGGTCGAGGCGAGGATGTCGAGTTGGGCGTTGGCATGCTTGAGCTGCTGATGGCGCAGCGCCTGATAAAACATTATCGGGCCGCCCAGGATCACCGGCATGACCGTGGCGACGATCAGGCCCGTCGTGTTGATGCCGTTGCTGAGCGCGTCGAGCAGCACGACAGAGATGAGGTTGGAAGCGACGATCGACCCGGCGATGACAATGAGGGTTGTCACGACCACTTTGCGCAACGCTGATTTAGGCAAATCCCGGATTTGTATCGTCACGTCATCCCACCCTGATCTTCCCTGAAAACGATCGTAGGGGCAGCGGCTGAACACCGGCTTCAGCCGATCGATAAAATGCGATCTACGGAGCGAAGTCGGGGATTGTTGCTGTTTTGTTCACATAACGCTTGGTAGGTGTTTGCCGACCGCTTATTGCTGGAGACATGGCGAGCATGGTGCGAATCATCGGCATCGATCCGGGCCTTCGGCGCTGCGGTTGGGGCATCATTGAAAGCGAAGGCAATCGGCTGCGTTACGTCGCGTGCGGTACGCTGACGCCGCGGATCGAGGGTTCGCTGGCGGAACGGTTGACCGAGTTGCATGTCGGATTGCGAGCGCTGATCGAACTGCACCGGCCTGACGAGGCGGCCGTGGAAGAGACGTTCGTCAATGCCGGGCCACGCTCGGCGCTGCAATTGGGACAGGCGCGCGGCGTGGTGCTGATGACGCCTGCCCTGATGGGACTGGTGGTCGGCGAGTACGCCGCGAACCTCGTCAAGAAGTCGGTGGTCGGCAGCGGCCATGCCGAGAAGGCGCAGATTCAGCTGATGGTCAAGACGCTGCTGCCCGCTGCCGATTTCAAGGGCGCCGACGCGGCCGATGCGCTCGCGATCGCGATCTGCCATGCGCACCATCGCGGCATGGCGGCGCTGAGGGCCAGCGCATGATCGGCAAACTCAAGGGATTGGTCGACGGGTTCGGCGACGACTACGTCCATATCGACGTAGGTGGCGTTGTGTACGAGGCATTCTGCTCGAGCAAGACAATGGCCGGGCTGCCACAAGTGGGCCATGCGGCAGTCGTCCATGTAGAGATGATCGTGCGCGAAGACATGATCCGGCTCTACGGCTTTGCGACGCCGGAGGAAAAGGCGTGGTTTACGACGTTGATGACGGTGCAGGGGGTAGGCGCCCGGGTGGCGCTGTCGATCCTGTCGACGCTGAGCACGAGCGAATTGGCGAGCGCTATTGCGTTGCAGGATAAAGCGATGGTCGGGCGGGCCAGCGGCGTCGGGCCGAAGCTCGCGATACGGCTCGTCACCGAACTCAAGGGCAAGGTGCCGACCGGAATCGGCATCGACGCGGGAACGCTTGGGCTGCAGACGGCGCTGGGTGAGGGCACGGCGCAGAGCAATGTTGCCGATGCGGTCTCGGCGCTGAGCAATCTCGGCTATTCGAGCGCGCAGGCCAGCGCTGCGGTAGCGCGAGTTGTTGGTCGAGAGGGCGATGGTGTTGAGACGGCGGCGCTGATCCGGCTGGGGCTGCGGGAGCTTAGCTCATGAGCAGCGCGACGTCGGCAGAGGTCGGCCGCGACGATCCGCTGGATGTGTCGATGCGGCCGACGGGGTTTGCCGAGTTCGTCGGACAGGCGCAGGCGCGGGCCAATCTCGAGGTGTTCATCGCAGCTGCCAAACAGCGCAAGCAGGCGCTCGATCACGTGTTGTTCGTTGGACCGCCAGGTCTGGGAAAGACGACGCTGGCGCAGATCGTGGCGCGCGAACTCGGCGTCGGGTTCCGGGCGACGTCGGGGCCGGTGATCGCCAAGGCGGGCGATCTCGCGGCGCTGCTGACTAATCTCGACGAGCGCGATGTGCTGTTCATCGATGAGATCCATCGGCTCAATCCGGCGATCGAGGAGATCCTCTATCCAGCGATGGAGGATTACCAGCTCGATTTGATCATCGGCGAAGGGCCTGCGGCGCGGTCGGTGCGGATCGATCTGGCGAAGTTCACATTGGTTGGGGCGACGACGCGGGCGGGGTTGCTGACGACGCCGCTGCGCGACCGCTTCGGCATTCCGATCCGGCTCAATTTCTACACGCCCGAGGAACTGGTGCAGATTGTCGAACGCGGCGCCCGGCTGTTGGGGATTGGTATGGCGGCAGATGGGGCGCTCGAGATTGCGCGCCGGTCGCGCGGAACCCCACGGATCGCCGGCCGATTGTTGCGGCGGGTGACAGATTTCGCGCTGGTTGACGGGGCGAAGTCTATTACCCGGGCGGTGGCCGACAAGGCGCTGCTGCGGCTCGACGTTGACGCGCGCGGCCTCGATCAGCTCGACCGGCGGTATCTCACCACTATAGCGGAGTTCTACAATGGCGGCCCGGTGGGGATCGAGACGATCGCGGCCGCATTGAGCGAGCCACGGGACGCGATCGAGGAGATCGTCGAACCGTATCTGATCCAGCAGGGCTTTATTCAGCGGACGCCACGAGGGCGGATGCTGACGGCGCTCGCCTTCACGCATCTGGGGCTAAGTGTGCCGCAGGGGTGTGTGGGGACGCAGGCGAGTTTGTTCGAGGAACCAGAGGCGGAATGATTCGGCGTTTTCCGTGGCTCACGATTGCGGTGTTCGTCGTCACTTTGGCGGTGGCGGCAGCGATGTATGTGTGGCCGCAGATCGGCCTGGCGCTCGAACGCGATCCGTCAATGCTGCAAGGACAGTGGTGGCGCTTCGTTACGACGTGGCTGGTGCTGGTCGATGGCTGGCCGCAGGTTCTGGTCAACAGCATCGGGCTGCTCGCGTTTGGAATCGGCGTCGAACGGCAGGTCGGGCGGCCGTGGTGGGTGACAGCCTATGTGTTAGCGGGCCTTGCGGGTGAGGCGGCGGGCACCTTCTGGCAGCCAGTTGGCGGGGGCAATTCAGTGGCGATCTGCGGGTTGATCGGGCTTTACTCGGTCTGGCAGATGGGCAGCAAGACGCTGCCGACCGTGGCGCAATATTTGAGCGTAGTGGTGTGGGGTGCGATCGGGTTGTGGTTGTTCGTGGCTGCCGATATCCACGGTGCAGCGCTCCTCGCAGGATTCGTCGTCGGCGGCGCGGCTTTCGTCATAGAAGATCGTCGCAAGCAGGTGACAGCATGAGCAAATCGCACCGGCACGAGGTTCGGGTCTATTACGAAGACACCGATTTTTCGGGTGCAGTCTATCACGCGGCGTATCTGCATTTCTTAGAGCGGGGCCGGACGGAGTTCCTCAGGGCTGAGGGCATCCATCATTCGGAACTGGCGCGGGACGGGATCGCCTTTGCGGTGCGGTCGATGGAAATCGACTTTCCGCGGGCGGCGCGGATCGACGATCTGCTGGTGGTTGATACCGAGGTGGTCGATGTTTCGGGCGCCAGGCTGACGCTGGACCAGTCGATCGAGCGGGGCGACGAGCTGATCGCCAGGGCGAAAGTCGTGGTCGTAGCGGTCAAGGACGGCAAGGCGGCGCGGCTGCCCAAGGGCGTGATTGCGGCCTTTGGCGGCAGGGGCTGAGCCGGCTGTCGGACTCGACTTGTTAACCTTTGGTTGACCATAAGTAAGGCAGGCGTTGATGACGCCCTGCAACGCACCGGATTGCGGGACTTTCTCTTAAATTTGACAAATTCTGACCGCATCGGGGCTGCTTGTCGTCATATCGCCGCTCAGGGCGATGGTACGGGGGCCGGTCCGGCGGGGACCGAGGCGAAAAGGACCTTTCATGACATCTATGGACGCTCCCCCGGATGGGGCACGCCGGGCAGTGTGGCAGGGCGCGGTCGTTCTCGCGGCGTTCGTCGTCCTTGCCCTGAGCCTGTCGGCGCCGTCGCTGGCGCAGGATGTGACATCGAGCGCGGTCGAGGTCGCTCCCGTGGTTGCAGAGCCGGCCGTGAACTTTTCGCTGCTTGGGTTGTTCCTCAGCGCCGACTGGATCGTCAAAATCGTCATGCTGGGGCTGCTCGGGGCTTCGGTCTGGTCGTGGGCGATTATAGTCGACAAATCGGTGCTCTATAGCCGTGCCGGCCGGCAGATGAACGCATTCGAGCGGGTGTTCTGGTCGGGCCAGTCCCTGGAAGAACTCTATCAGCAGACATCGGAGCGGCCCTCGATTGGGCTTGCGGCGATCTTCGTTGCTGCCATGAAAGAATGGAAGCGAAGCCACGAGCAGAACGCGGCGTCGTTCATCGGTATGCAGGCGCGCCTCGACAAAGTGCTCGACGTGGCGATCTCGCGCGAGAGCGACGGGCTCGAGCGGCGGCTTGGATTTTTGGCGACCGTGGCCTCTGCTTCGCCCTTCATCGGCCTTTTTGGCACGGTATGGGGGATCATGAATTCGTTCACCTCCATCGCGGCATCGAAGAGTACCAACCTCGCGGTCGTGGCGCCCGGCATCGCCGAAGCGCTGTTCGCCACCGCGCTCGGGTTGCTTGCCGCCATTCCGGCGACGATCGCCTACAACAAACTCAGCGCGGATTCGAACAAGTTGATCGGCCGGCTCGAAAGCTTTGCTGACGAGTTCGCGACCATCCTGTCGCGCCAGCTCGAAGCACGGGGCAAGTAAGCCATGGCGATGTCGATCGCACAGGGCGGGGGGAGCCGGCGGGGACGCCGGCGCGCCAGCAAGCGCCCGATGTCCGAGATCAACGTGACGCCGATGGTCGACGTCATGCTGGTGCTGCTGATCGTGTTCATGGTGGCGGCGCCGTTGCTGACAGTGGGCGTACCAATCGATTTGCCGCAGACCAAGGCCAAGGAACTCAACACCGAAGCCAAGCCGATCACCGTGTCGGTGACGCCGGTGGGCGACATCTTCATCGGTGACCAGCCGGTGCAACTCGACGGGCTGATCGACGCGATCAACGCCCAGCCCAATGCCGCACCCGACCAGCGCATCTATGTGCGCGGCGATCAGACTGCGAACTATGGCGCGGTGATGAAAGTGATGGGGGCGCTCAGCGCCGCCGGGTTCTCGAAGATCGGCCTCATCACGGCGCAAGATCAGGTGAAATAGCGTGATGAAGGCCGGTGTTACCACCTCGGTCATCGCCCACGCCGCACTGCTGATCATCGCGATCGTGGGGCTCGGGTCGGTCAAGCCGCTCGAACCCGAGGTCGTGGAGTCGATTGCGGTCGACCTCGTACCGATCTCGGACATCACCAACATCCGGCAGGGCTCGCTCGACAGCAAGATCGTCAAGACAGACACGCCGGCGGTGGTGAAGACCGAGACGCCGGCGCAGCTGGCGCAGAAGGCCGGCAACACCGAAGAAGATCAGCCGACGCCGAAAGAGACGGCCAAGTCGACACCGGCGCCTGTGGTTAACACCGCGCCCAAGCCCGCCGATACGCCGCAGCCGACGAAGGAGCCTGATCCGGTGAAGGAGCCGACGCCGGTGCCGCAGCCGGTTGCCGCGCCCGATCCTGCGCCAGCGCCGGACGAGGCACAGCCGCAGCAAGAGGTCGCGGCCGACAATTCGGCTGACGCGCCTGCGACGCAGGTTGCGCCGATGCCGGCACTGCGCCCGGCGCAGTTGCAGAAGGCTCCGGCCAAGACTCCGCCGGTCGAAAAGACCGCCGAGGTGACGCCGAAGAAAACTGAGACTCCGAAAAAGCAGACGGACCAATCCAAGACAAAGCCGCAGGATCAGGCCAAGCAAGCCGACCAGGTGGCCGACCTGATCAACTCCGAGAAGTCGCGCGGCGCGACGACCGGCGCAGGCGGCGAGCCGACGCTGGGCAAGACCAATGGCAAATCGTCGACGCTGACGCAGAGCCAGCTCGACGGGCTCGTGGCACAGATCAAGGGTTGCATGAGCGTCCCGGCCGGCGCGGCTGAGGCCGGAATCACGGCGCAACTGCATTTCAATATCGACGCGGGCGGCAACATTGTCGGCACGCCCGACATTGTCACTGCTGATGGGAGCCAGTTGGGCCGGGCCCTCGCTTCGGCCGCTCAGCGCGCGGTGGTTCGCTGCGGCCCCTATGCGATGGCCGTTGGCCAGGAAGTCCAGGCGACGTTCGACCCGCGCGAACTGACGTGAGATAAGCGCGCCCAAGAATGGCGCCCAAGGAATCTGAAGGAGTTTTCGATGCACGCAATCACGAGGCGCCATTTGCTGAAGCTCGGTGTGGCCGGAGGCGCCCTGCTGGCGGCCGGCTCGCCCGCACTGGCGCTGGTCAACATCGTGGTCAGCGGTGGCAATTTCACGCCGCTGCCGATCGCGATCCCGGATTTCGGCTCGTCCGACCCGGCCTTCGGCGCCGAGATTGCGCAGATCGTGCGCGACAATCTTTCGCGCTCGGGGCTGTTCGCACCGCTATCGCTCGACCAGATGGTCGGGACGGTTGGCGACGTCGACAACACGCCGGATTTCGCCGGCTGGCGCGGCAAGAACGTCGATGCGCTGGTGATGGGAAAGGTTGAGCGCGGCGGGCAGATAAGCTCGAGCGTGCGCGTGTGGGACACCGCGGCGGCGCAGCAGGTGGTCGGCAACAGCTATAATGCTGATCCACAGAGCGAGCGGCGGATCGCCCACATCGTGTCTGACGCGATCTATGCGTCGCTGGCGGGTGAGACCGGCTATTTTGACTCGCAAGTGGTGTTCATCTCAGAGAGCGGACCGAAGGCCAACCGCAAGAAGCAGCTGGCGATCATGGACCAGGATGGTGCCAATGTTCAGGTGCTGAGTTCGGGCGCGGCGCTGACACTCGGGCCATCGCTGACGCGCGATTATTCGATGATTACCTATACGAGCTTTGAGGATGGCAACCCGCAGGTGTTCGTCGCGCAGCTGGGCGGCAAGTCGAAGAAGCTCATCAACAATGCGCCGATGTCGTTTGCGCCGCATTTTTCCCCGGATGGCGCGACGATCGCTTTCTCAGTCAGCAATGGCGGCGTGACCAATCTCTACGGCGCTGGCGTCAATGGTTCCAAACCGGTGCAATTGACTTCAGGCGCCGCGATCGATACCGCGCCTTCGTTCTCGCCGGACGGCTCTAAAATCGTGTTCGAGTCGGATCGTGGCGGCCAACCCCAACTCTATGTGATGAGCGCAGGCGGTGGCGGCGCGCAGCGTATTTCGTTTGGCGAAGGCATCTATTCGACGCCGGTTTGGTCGCCGAAGGGTGACATCATCGCCTATACGCGGCAGTCGGGCGGCAATTTCCAGATTGGTACGATGAAACCGGATGGCTCGGGCGAGCGCATCCTGGTCGATAGCTTCCACGCTGAGGGGCCGACATTCTGTCCGAACGGCCGGGTGATCATGTTCTTCCGCGATCCGGGCGGGGATTCCGGCCCGGGGCTGTGGACGGTCGATATCTGGGGCCGCAACGAACAGCAGATCAAGACGCAAAGCTACGCGTCGGACCCCAATTGGGGCGCGCTGCGCAGCTAGCATGCCGTTTGCCAACCGGAGACCTGGGGTTGCCGACATTCTTTATGTGATGGCGACCGAACTCGAGTTCGGGCCAGAGCTCAAAAGCCGTATCACACCCCTGATCACCGGCGTGGGGCCGGTTGAGGCAGCCGCCGCGCTCACAGAGCGGCTGACGCGGCTCGAGATTGAGGACAAACTGCCGCTGCTGGTGGTGTCGCTCGGCTCGGCCGGATCGTCGCAGCTCGAACAGGGCGGGCTGTATCAGGCGAGGTGAGTTGGCGCGCTATGGATGCCTCAGTGCTGGGCTTCGAGGTTGGCGTTGTGCCGTTCCTCGATTTGCCGGCGACGTTGCCGCTTGGGCCGTTCGTGCCGGGGATTCCGATGGCGAGCCTTTCGACCGGCGCCAATGTGGTCAGCGGGCGCGGCTATGACCGGATCGTCGAGCACATGGTGGATATGGAGACTTATGCCGTGCTGCGGGCCTGCCAGCGCTTCGGCCTGCCGCTGATCGCGCTGCGCGGAATTTCGGACGGGGACGGGGATCTCGGCGGGCTGACCGACTGGACGCAGTATCTGGGGATCGTCGATGAGAAGCTGGCCGAGGCCGTTGACCGGCTGGAAGCGGCGGTGTCTGACCGAGCCTTGGACTGGAGCCGATAACGAATTGGCGGGTCTTGCGGCACAAATACAACAAGGCGGAAAAGGCCGGATTTGCGCCACATTTGGGCCGCGTTGACCGGGAATTAACCACGCCAACCAACCCGGCCTTAAGATAACGCCGAGTAAAACGCGGCTTCACAATCTTCTCTACAGGAGAGCAACCCGGATGCGTTCCATGACGCCCATTTACGGACTTTTGCGTGCAGCCGCACTGGTCGTTCTCGTCGTCGCCCTGGCCGCCTGCGGCCGCAACGGTACTGGCGTCGGCAATCTCGGACCGGGCGGTGGCCCGCCGGGCAGCCAGCAGGAATTCCTGGTGACCGTCGGCGACCGCGTGTTCTTCGAGACCGATTCTTCGTCCCTGACCGCGACGGCGACGGCGACGCTCGACAAGCAGGCCACTTGGCTCAACCATTATTCCAACTACAAGATCCTGATCGAGGGTCACGCCGACGAGCGCGGCACGCGCGAGTATAACATTGCGCTTGGCGCCCGCCGTGCGTCGGTGGTGGTCAGCTATCTGTCGAGCAAGGGCGTCAATGCCGGCCGGATCAGCTCGAAGTCGTTCGGCAAGGAACGGCCAGTGGCGATCTGCGACGATATCTCGTGCTGGTCACAAAACCGCCGTGCTGTGACAGTCATCCAGTAATTGTGAGGGCGCGTAAGCGCCATCATGGAGGCATAAGCGCCGGGCACCCGCGTATTCTGGGTCCCGGCGCTTTCTTTTTGTCGAAATTGTCGCGTATGGCTGAACGTGGTTAGTAGCGGTCGCGCGACCGAACCGCAAAACCGGAAACCACTTTTGCTGGTCGCGCTCCAATAGATTTCGGCTCGTGTCGTTCGAGAACACCCACGGAGATTGATCGTGCGTCTTTCCCTTCCACAAGGGGCGTCGCTGGGGCTCATGGCCTTCGGCCTTGTCCTTGGTACAGGCCTCTTCGCGCCTGAACTCGCCTTTGCGCAGAGTAAACAAGAGGCCCAGCTCACCGTTCGGGTGCAGGAGCTCGAAGATACGGTGCGCACACTCACCGGCCAGATCGAGGGCCTGCAGTTCACGCTGACGCAGATGCAAGAGCAGTTGCAGAAGATGTCGGACGACAACGAATTCCGCTTTCAACAGCTCGAAGGCGGAAAGGGCGGTGCCCCAAAAAAAACTGATGCGGCAACCCAGCCCGGCGGCGATACGCCGACCGGAGTGTTGCCGCAGGCCCCAGCGGGCGAGCAAACGACAACTGCACCGGCCGCGGATGCGGCAAGTGTACCGCCGGCCGATGTTGGCACCGGTGACGGCGCGGCGATGGATGGCGATGGTCTCGGCGATTCTGCCGATCCGTTGCTCGGCAAAGGTGGCGGCGAGGCCGACCTCGGCACGCTGCCGGGCGATGGGACGAGCCAGCCACTGAACCTCAGCCTCGATACCAACGCGCCGCTGTCGAACGGTGACGCGGAGGCGCAGTACAAGGCCGGTTATGAGGCGATCGTGCGCGGCGACTATCCATTTGCCGAGGACCAGTTCCGGCAGTTCATCGCGCTTTATCCGAAGGACCCGCAGGCCGCTGACGCGACCAATTGGCTGGGCGAAGCACTGTTACAGCGTCAGGCTTATGACGACGCGGCGGACGTGCTGCTGACCGGGTTCCAGAATTACGAGAAGACGCCGCGAGCGCCCGATCTGCTGCTGAAGCTGGGCATCGCGCTCAATGGCGCCGGCGAACAGGACACCGCGTGCCGGACCTTCGCTGAAGTCGCTAAACGCTATACCAAGCAGCCGGCAGCATTCAATTCGCGGCTGGCGCAGGAAAAGGCAAAGGCCCAGTGCCCGGCGTAGGCGAACTCGACATCGAGACGCTGTTCGCGCCGGTCGCGGCGGTGAAGAAACTCGGGCTCGCCGTCAGTGGCGGGCCCGATTCATTGGCGCTGCTGGTGCTGGCTGCGGAGTGGGCCCAGGGGGCTGGGCGACCGGCGCTGGTGGTCTATTCGGTCGATCACGGGTTGCGGCCCGAAGCTGCCGGTGAAGTTGCGATGGTCTTGCGCGAGGCGGCACGGTTTGGGCTCGAGGCGCGAGGCCTGCGCTGGGAGGGCGACAAGCCCGAGACCGGCGTGCAGGCGGCGGCACGCAAGGCGCGCTACCGGCTGCTGGCCGATGCAATGGCCGTCGATGGCGCAGAGCGGCTGCTGACGGCACATCATCTGGGCGACCAGGCCGAGACGGTGCTGATGCGGCTGGCCCATGGTAGCGGCATCGAGGGGCTGCGCGGCATGGACCGTTTCGTGACGATTGAGGGCTGCAAGATCTTCCGTCCGTTGCTCGGGGTCGATCCGGACCAATTGGCCGATGTCGTGGCGGCGGCCGATGTGACGCCAGCGTACGATCCGAGCAATTCCGACCGGCATTATGAACGGATTCGCTGGCGGCAGATGCGGCCGCAGCTCGATGCGCTCGGGCTCGATCTGAAGCGGCTCGGCGATTTTGCGGCGCGGATGGCCGATGCCGACTCGCTTATCGCAGCCGAGACGGACGAGGCATTTGCGGCTCTCGTCCATATTGGGCCCGATGACGATGCCGAACTGCCGCAGGCCGGCTTGGCAGCGTTGCAGCGCGTGGTGGCGGTGCGGCTGCTCGGCCGGGTGCTGGCGATTGTCGGTGGCGACCGCAAACCGCACGGTCTGGGCGCGGTCGAAACACTGAATGGCAGGCTAATCCGGCGCCACGCCTTGAAGGCAACGACGCTGCATGGGTGCGTGATCGCCAGCGACGGGCTGACGATCTCGGTGCGCCGGGAAAGGGCACGAAACAGCCCAAGTCTGCTGACGGCCAGTTAACCTCAGACTGCCACAATCTTGGACTTAATGGACCGTAAGGCGCACCCTGCCGCACTTGTAACCCAATACCCCGGGGCCTACATTTGCCCGAACCAACCGGCGTTCTCCCCTCGGCCGGTCACCCAGGACAGCATTGATGAACGTCAATTTCCGCAACTTCGCCATCTGGCTCGTCATCCTCTTTATGCTGATGGGCCTGTTCCAGGTGTTCCAATCCACCACGCGGAACGTCTCGGTCGCTGACAAGAGCTACAGCCAGTTCATCAACGACGTCGACGCCGGATCGGTCACTTCGGTGACGATCGTGGACAATGTCGTGCAGGGCGTCCTCAAGGATGGCAGCCGCTTCGAGACGGTGATCCCGGCCAATACCGATATTGTGACGCGGCTCGAAGATCGCGGCGTCAACATCACCGCCAAGGAGCCGGAGTCGAGCCCGTTCTGGACGATCCTCCTCAGCTCGTGGTTGCCGTTCCTGGTGATCATCGGCGTGTGGTTCTTCTTCATCCGCCAGATGCAGGGCGGCGGACGTGGCGGCGCGATGGGCTTTGGCAAGTCGCGCGCCAAGCTGCTGACCGAGACGCACGGCAAGATCACTTTCGAGGATGTCGCCGGCGTCGATGAGGCCAAGCAGGATCTTGAGGAAATCGTCGAATTCCTCCGTGATCCAGGCAAATTCCAGCGGTTGGGCGGAAAGATTCCACGCGGCGTGTTGCTGGTCGGCCCGCCGGGCACTGGTAAGACGCTCATTGCGCGCGCTGTCGCCGGCGAAGCCAACGTGCCGTTCTTCTCGATCTCGGGTTCGGACTTCGTCGAAATGTTCGTCGGCGTCGGCGCGAGCCGTGTGCGCGACATGTTCGAGCAGGCGAAGAAGAATGCGCCGTGCATCATCTTCATCGACGAAATCGACGCGGTCGGCCGCCACCGTGGCGCCGGCCTTGGCGGTGGCAATGACGAGCGCGAGCAGACGCTGAACCAGTTGCTGGTCGAGATGGACGGCTTCGAGGCGAACGAGGGGATTATCCTCATCGCGGCGACCAACCGTCCCGACGTGCTCGACCCGGCGCTGTTGCGACCTGGCCGCTTCGACCGCCAGGTCGTGGTGCCGAACCCCGACGTGCAGGGCCGTGAGAAGATCCTCAAGGTGCACGTCCGCAAGGTGCCGCTGGCGCCGGATGTGGACCTCAAGATATTGGCTCGTGGCACGCCCGGTTTTTCCGGCGCCGATTTGATGAACCTCGTCAACGAGGGCGCACTGCTGGCTGCTCGCCGCAACAAGCGCTTTGTCACCATGGCGGAGTTTGAAGATGCCAAGGACAAACTGATGATGGGCGCCGAGCGCCGCACCCTCAGCCTGACCGACGAGGACAAGAAGCTCACCGCCTATCACGAGGCCGGCCACGCTCTGCTGGCGATCAAGATGGACGCGTCCGATCCGATCCATAAGGCGACGATTGTGCCGCGCGGTCGCGCGCTGGGTATGGTGATGCGCCTGCCGGAGCGGGACCAGGTGTCGCTCACCCGGCGCAAGGCCTATGCCGATCTGGCCGTGGCCATGGGTGGCCGCGTCGCCGAAGAGGAAATCTTCGGCTACGAGAAGGTGACCTCGGGCGCCTCGGCCGACATCAAGATGGCAACGGGCCTCGCCCGCGCCATGGCAACCGAGTGGGGTATGTCCGACAAGCTCGGGCCGCTGCTCTATGGAGACAACCAGGACGAGGTATTCCTCGGCCGCTCGATGATGCAGCGTCAGGTCCACATGTCGGATGAGACGCAGCAGATGGTCGACGCCGAAGTGAAGCGTTTCGTCGAAGAAGGTTACACCACTGCGCAGACCGTGATCCGAGAGAATATCGACGGGCTACACACGATCGCGCAGGCACTGCTCGAGTACGAGACGCTGACCGGTGATGAGATCCGCAACCTGATGGACGGCATCCCGCCCGTGCGCGACGACGGTAGCGATACGGCGCCGAAATCGACGGGTGTGCCGAGTGCCGGCAAGACGGCGCGCAAGCGCCCCGATGCCGAGCCGGATGGTGCGCCGGAGCCGCAGCCGGGCGCGTAAGCCAAAGCTGATGGACGATTTGAAAGGCCGCCTTCGGGCGGCCTTTTGTTTGTCAGTCGCCCCACTTGGCGAAATAGGCCTCGCGCGCTGCGGTCCAACTCGGGGAGGTGGGGTCGCCGGCGCTGCGGTGCGTCATGGCAATCGGCCAAGTGCTGAGGCGGAGGCCGGCGTCGCGGACGGTGCGGCAGAAATCGAGATCATAGAAATGGAAGGCAAAGCGCGGGTCGAAGCGCGCGCCGCGTTCCTTGAGCGCTGAAGTGCGGGCGGCAATAAAGACGCCGTCGAGCAGCGCGCACTCGCCGATGATCGGGCCGTAGAAGCCGACTTTGCCGAGTGGGGCATCACCATGAGCGATCGCGCCGCGCAGATACGGCAGATCGAGGCGGTCGGCGCCTGGCACGCGGGCCCAGGCGTCCTGCCCGGCGACCCGCCGGCTGTTGCCGGCCACGCCGATGATGTCGAATTGTTTGAGTCCTTCGACTATCCGGTCGGCAAAGTAGAAGTCTTCGAGCCAGACGTCGTCATGAACGAAGACGAGGATGTCGCTCGTCGTGGCGTCGATGCGGGCGTTATAGATTTCGGATAGGCCGCGGTTGTTTTCGTAGGCGATGTGCGGCTTGAGGCGTGGATCCTTCGCCAGCCGCTTCAGCGACTGCCCAAGCGGCGCGCGGGCCTGGAAGGCGGCGGCGGTGAGCCGTGTTGCAGTGACAATTTCGATCATTTGAAATGCAAATCCGGAGAGCGGCAAAGCGTCAATCTAAGTCGTCTTGGCCGCGGATCAGCATCCATTGCGTTCAATTAACCGCTAAGGCCGTGGGGATTCCGGTTTCGCAGCAAATCGCGGTAAGATGAAGCGAACTTAGGGGCGGTGGGCATGGCGCGCAAATATTTCGGCACGGATGGGATTCGCGGGCTGGCGAACGGCGACAAGCTCACACCGGAGCTGGCGCTCAGGGTCGGCATGGCGGCCGGACTCAAGTTTGTGCGCGGCGACCATCGCAACCGCGTGGTGATCGGCAAGGATACGCGCCGATCCGGCTACATGATCGAGAATGCGCTGGCCGCCGGATTCACCGCGGTCGGGATGGACGTCTATTTTCTCGGTCCGATGCCGACGCCTGCCGTGGCCATGCTGACGCGGTCGCTCCGCGCCGATCTCGGGGTGATGATCTCGGCCTCGCATAACCCCTATGATGACAACGGTATCAAGATGTTCCGGCCCGACGGCTACAAGCTCAGCGATGAGGTGGAAGCCGACATCGAGGATCTGATGCAGTCGGACATGTCGAGCAAGCTGGCGCGTGGGCGCGAGATCGGGCGGGCGCATCGCGATGAGGCGGCGCAGACGCGCTATATCGAATTTGCCAAACGAACGATGCCGAAGAACGTCGATCTAACGGGCCTTCGGGTCGTGATCGATTGTGCCAATGGCGCGGCATACAAGGTCGCGCCGGTGGCTCTATGGGAGTTGGGCGCGGAAGTGTTCACCATCGGCGTCGAGCCCGATGGTTTCAATATCAACGACAAAGTCGGCTCGACGGCACCGGACGCATTGCGTGCCAAGGTCAAGGAAGTGCGCGCCGATATTGGGATCGCGCTCGATGGAGATGCCGACCGAGTCATCATTGTCGATGAGAACGGCGAGGTGGTCGATGGCGACCAATTGATGGCGGTGATTGCCCAGTCCTGGCATGCCCGAGGCAATCTGCGCGGCGGTGGGCTTGTGGCGACCGTGATGAGCAATCTGGGGCTTGAGCGCTACATCATTTCGCTCGGTCTCGGACTGGAGCGTACGCAGGTGGGCGACCGCTATGTACTCGAAGCGATGCGCGCCAAGGGCTTTAATGTCGGCGGCGAACAATCTGGCCATATCATTCTGTCCGACTTCACCACGACGGGCGATGGGTTGGTGGCTGCGCTACAGTTGCTGGCGGTGGTCAAGGAAGCCGGCGCGCGGGTTTCGGATATCTGCAAGCGGTTCGACAAGGTACCGCAGAAACTGACCAGCGTCCGGTTCAAGGCAGGTAACCCGCTCGATCACAAGTTGGTGGTGCAGGTGATCGCCGAAAGCCGCGACCGGCTCGGAAAAGACGGCCGATTGGTGATCCGGGAGTCGGGTACCGAGCCGGTGATCCGGGTGATGGCCGAGAGCGACGACGCCGGGTTGGTGAACGCGGTGGTCGACGAAATCGCTGCGACGATCAAGCAGGTGGCGTGAGTGGCCATTCCTAAATGAGCCGTTAACAGATCGCCGCATTCGGCAACCACGGGCGCGAACTAAAACGGCAATTCACTACCAGTTAGGGTTAAGTCTTAGGGTTAAGTGAGCTTTAAGAAAGCTGGCCTATTCTTGGCTTCTATCGACGGGTGTCGTCGTGATGAACTCAAGGATTTTTGTGACATGCGTACTCTTCTTGCAGCGCTGATGGTGGTCTTAGCCACCCTCGTGGGCGCTCAGGTCCGCGCGGCGGACCTACCTGACTATCCCGACGTCCAGGTGCCCGAGGTCGACTACGGCCTCCAGGGCGCCTTCTATCTGCGTGGTTCGGCCGGCGGCAATATGCTGTGGACGTCCGACCATGTGGACACGACCGGCTCGCACGCGCTGGTCTCTACGCAAGCCGGCTACGGCTACTCGATTGGCGCCGGTTTCGGCTACGAGACAGGCACCGGGCTGCGCTTCGACGGTACGGTCGACTATCTCTCCAATGACGGGCTGACCGACGGCTTCAATGTGCTGCATCTGCGGTCGACCGTGGCGCTTGCCAACGTTTACTACGACTTCCCGCTTTCGGGCGGTGGCTCGGCGCAGGGCGGTTTCGGCGCCTATGTCGGTGGCGGTCTTGGCGCTGCCTACAACCAGAACAGCGTCACCCCGGTCAACGCCGCGCTTCCCGATGGCGGCAACTGGACCGGCGCGGCCGCCGCGATGGCTGGCGTGACCTACGATGCCGGCACCTGGGTGGCCGATCTTGGCTACCGCCTGATCTACATGCCGGTGATCACCAACAACGCAATTGGCCCCAAATCGTCGTATTACCTCAACGGCAACACGGTCAACGAAATCCGCGGCACGGTGCGTTACCGGTTCCAGTAACCGCGACGCTTCGAGCGACACCCTCCTGCAACGGCGCCCTCGCGGCGCCGTTGTTGTTTTGCAGTTAGTCGCCAAACTGGAACCTCGCAAAACGGTCGAGCTCTGCCTCGATCAGCTTCTTGTGGGTTCGAGGTCGGCCAGCATCGAGCCAGTGCCAGGACTGGATCAGCAGCTTGCCGGTGGCGCGATCGGCTTTGAGATCGAGAGCGGCGACCATCGCGTCGCCGATTAGGACCGGCAGGGTGAAATAGCCGAATTTGCGCTTGTCCTTGGCGACATAGGCTTCGAAGACATGGTCGTAGCCGAAGAACAGCTTCAGCCGTTTGCGCTGGATGACGATTGGGTCGAACGGCGAGAGAATGTGGACGAGAGGCGCGCTTTGCGTTGCCGGCGTCTCAATCGCCTCGGGGGTCGTCCAGTGCGGGGTCGGATCGTCCTCGATGCGGACGGGCACCAGTTCCTTCCGGCGGACCCGACGATCGATCAACGCCTTGATCTCGACAGGGAAAGTCAGCCGCGGATGCATCGCCGAAGGCGCGCTGATGATGCCCTGTGACCGCAGGGCACGGTCGAGCAGATAGTCGCGGACCTGGCCGGACGTCGCGGGGCGCGGCCGCGGCGGCCAGCCGAAATGGCGGTCGGCCAGCTCATAGGTCTTGAGCATGCCGGCGCGCTCGGAAATCACGAAGTCGCCATTGTAGAATCCGAGTTGCAGGACGCGCTTGGAGGGCTTTCGACTGGC
Source organism: Devosia sp. (assembly GCA_039934955.1). Lineage (GTDB taxonomy): Bacteria > Pseudomonadota > Alphaproteobacteria > Rhizobiales > Devosiaceae > Devosia_A. The sequence goes on along the minus strand of JBDTLB010000083.1, from coordinate 13,902 downwards.
CCAGGGATGGTCCTTTTTAACCAGAACGTCGTCGTCGATGTCGCGGATGGAGATGGCGCCGTCGCGCTTGATCTGCCGTCTGAGCCGGGCGAGTTCTTTGGGGTCGGCGTCGGCGTACCATTGCTTCGGGGTGGCGCCGTGGTCCTTCATCGCCGGCAGGAAGAAGGGAAGGTCGCGCGTCGCGACATAGGATAGCGCATGGGTCCAGTACTCGAGCACCGATCTATCGTGGCTCTGAGCCGTCTGCAGGTCGGCGCGGCGATAGGAGGGGATGCGGGTAAAGAGGATGTGGTGATGGGCGCGCTCGATGACATTGATGGTGTCGATCTGCACGTAGCCCAAATGCTCAACGGCAAGCCGCGTGGCGTCAGGGCCGCTGCCGAACGGTTCTCGCACGTCGAGCCGTTGCGCATGGAGCCAGATGCGACGGGCATCGGCGATGGAAATTTGACGCGAGGTCTGGCTCATTTCGCGGTCAATTCTGCGCGAATTTTAAGCATGTTTCGGGAAAGCCCGCCTGCCGGCGAAAAGCGGGAGTAGTCATGGGCTTGCGGCGAGATGCAAAGGATCGCGCTCTCATGACTACCGCTATGTTCATCGTGATTTATGCCCGCACCAAATGGTGGATCGACCTCAATGGCAAGGCCAAAGGTCCGTTCCTGAGCCGCGAAAGCGCCGAGCTCGAAGCTATCAACCTCGCCAGCAACTTCGCCCGCGATGGCCGCCGCGCCGAAGTGCAGGTCGCCGAGCCCGGACAGAAAAACCGTATCGTCTGGCAGAGCGCAGAGCCGGGCATGCTTGGCCGGGCCGCGGCACTGGTCAACCACTAGCCGCCCATCGCCTCCGATCATTTCGCCCACATCGTGCGCATCTGCGCACGCAGGTCGACGTTAGCTCGCGGCATCACCGCGTCGAGGGCAAGAGGCTTAAGCGCCGGCCATAGAATGTCGTCGTAGAGCGGCAGCATCTGCCGCGTGATGAAGCGGCTGCGCTGGGCATAGAGATGCCGGTCACCATGTTTTTGCTGCTGGGTGACGAAGAAGCGCTGCGGCACCATCAGATGCAATTCGTCGCGCGCACGGGTCATTGCGACGTAAAGTAATCGGCGCTCCTCCTCGAACTCGTGGGTCGAGCCGGTGCCGAGGTCGGAGGGGATGCAACCGTCGACGACGTTGAGCACGTGCACCGAGCGCCATTCCTGGCCTTTGGCCGAATGGATGGTCGAGAGGATCAGATAGTCCTCGTCCTTGAGCGCCGGCCCGGACTGATCGGACGTGGCGTCGGGCGGATCGAGGGTCAACTCGGTGAGGAAGCGCTCGCGGCTCGGATAGCCTGAGGCGATCTGCTCGAGCTGCAGCACGTCGAGCAGTCGGATTGCTGCGTCGTCATGCGCTTGTTCAAGGATCGGTTCGTACCAAAGGCGGGCGCGGCTGAAGCCGCCTGGCCAGTCGCGGCCTGCCGCGAGATCGCCGACGACATCCAGGAAGCTGTCCCAGCCTTCGCTTCGTGCGGGGGCCGGCATGGCGGTCAGCGCTTCGAAGGGGCGGCGTTGCTGGTCGATCGCGTCGAGCACTTTGCCGGCGGTGCCGGGGCCGATTCCCGGCAGCAATTGCAGCACCCGGAAACCAGCGACGCGGTCGCGGGGATTTTCGGCCCAGCGCAGCAGCGCCAGCATGTCCTTGATGTGCGCAGCGTCGAGGAATTTGAGGCCGCCATATTTGACGAACGGGATGTTGCGGCGGGTGAGTTCGATTTCGAGCGGGCCGGAATGCGAGGAAGTGCGGAACAACACCGCCTGCTCCTTGAGGGGCACGCCACGCTCCCGCGTTTCGAGCACGCGCTCGACGATGTAGCGGGCCTGGTCGGGCTCGTCGCGGACGGTGACCAATTGCGGCTTGGCGTCGGATTGGCGTTCGGTCCAGAGGTTCTTGGTGAAGCGCTCGGCGGCTTCGGCGATCACGGCATTGGCGGCAGCAAGGATCGGCGCGGTCGAACGGTAGTTGCGGTCGAGCGTGACGATGTCGGCGGCGGGCGAAAAGCTCTGCGGGAAATCAAGGATGTTGCGGATGGTAGCGGCGCGGAACGAATAGATCGACTGTGCGTCGTCGCCGACGACGGTGAGACCGAGACCTGTTGGTCGCAGCGCCAGAAGGATCGAGGATTGCAGCCGGTTGGTGTCCTGATATTCGTCGACCAGCACATGATCGAAGCGCGACCCGAGATCGGCGGCGATCGCGGGCTCCTTCATCATCATGGCCCAGTAGAGCAGCAGATCATCGTAATCGAGAACGTTCTGGGCCTGCTTGGTCTCGACATAGGCGGCGAAGAGCTCGCGGAGTTGGCTCTCCCACATCGCCGCCCACGGGAAGGCATCCTTGAGGATGTCGGCGAGTTCGCCCTGGGCGTTGATGGTGCGCGAATAGATGGCGAGGCAGGTACCCTTGGCGGGAAAGCGCGACTTGGCATCGTGGAAGCCGAGATCGTGGCGGACGATGTTGAGCAGATCGGCGGAGTCTTCGCGGTCGTGGATGGTGAATTGCGGGTCGAGGCCGAGGTTGGGGGCATATTCGCGCAGCAGCCGGGCGCCGATGCCGTGGAACGTGCCGGCCCAATAGAGCGCGTCGGTGATGGCGCCGGCGCTGGTGCCCAGCACCTGAGTGGCGATGCGCTCGACGCGGCGGGTCATCTCGCCGGCGGCGCGGCGAGAGAAGGTCATCAGGAGGATGCGGCGCGGATCGGCGCCGTTGACGATCAAATGGGCGACGCGATGGGCGAGGGTGTTGGTCTTGCCCGAACCGGCGCCCGCGATGACCAGCAGGGGGCCATTGACTGTGCCGGGGCCGACGCCGTGCTCGACCGCATGGCGCTGCTCGGGGTTCAGACGATGGAGGTAGTCGATCTCGGCGAGCACGGGCGAATCAACGGGGGCGAGGGTGAGGGCCAATGGACCCTATTCTCGTTTTGTTCGCAATCCGGTTAAGCCTGCGCCGGTCCGGATCGGGCCGGCGCATCGTGAAATCAGTTGGCTGGCGACGCGTCGTTGCCGCCGCCCTTGGCGTCTTTCGAGAACAGGTTCTTGAGCCCGAGTTGATAGACGTCGTCGGCGTACTCGTAGCAAAACGTGATCGAGTGCGTCTCTTCCTCGTAGAAGGCGTTCGGCTCGTCGCACTGCTTGGCCGTCATGGTGATCGGCCGGGGCAGGGCGTAGGTCGTGCTCAGGGTCTCGCCGATGTTCTCGAGGATGCGGCGACTCTGCAGCTCATCGGCCAGAATCTGGTATTTGCCAGGATTCTCGTAGGTGACCTTGATCGCTGGGCCGGGTGTCTTGGCGAGGTAAGGCGCCAGCACCTTGGTCCAGGAATGGTCGGCTTCCTTGTAGTCGACGACGCACTGATCGGTCATGTCGTCGTCGAACTCGAACGCCTTGGCAGTATCGGCGAATTCGTCCGGATCGTTGCCGACCATCAGGCAGACCATGTTGTTGGCCCGCTGCACGTCGAGGCTGTGGTCGTCGTAAGTGTTGACGTTGTAGCTGAAGTCCTCGTCTGTCATGGCGTTCGACGAGTAGTTCCAATAGTCCGCCACGTCGTTGAGCGCGTTGTAGAGCTCATCGTTGTCGGTGATGGTTTTGAACATCTCAAGGATGCCGGCCGCGTCGGCGGCGTCCTCCTCCTTGCCGAGCACCGGCAGGTCGAGTTCGTGGATCAAGAGGTGCCCGCTCTCGTGGAAGAGCGTGAAGGTCATGTCATGCATAGTGAAATCCATGACTTCGGCCTTCTGCTCGTCGGTCAACGGTGCAGTTTTTGCGGCGGAAAAGGCAGGCGAAGACAGCGCCACCAGCGCAATGGCGGAGAACAGGCGATAGACGGTCATCAGTCGGGTTCCCCAAGACTGAGCGGATAAAAGCATAGCCGATCGGTTTTGCGAAGGCGCACCGGGCGGTGCCCGTTGACCGGCGGGCCGGGCGGGCATAATCCATGCCGCGCCGGTCCTGCTGACAGCATAATTGAAATCATCGCCAGACGTCGCCCGAGCCGGACGCCGCCCGTCCCGTACGAACGGATTCGATCCCATGGATAATCCCATCCACGCCGCCGCTCCCCATGCAGAACTGACCGACCGCGACCGCACGATCACGATGGTCGGCATTCTGACGGCGATGTTTTTGGCGGCGCTCGATCAGACGATTGTCACGCCGGCCATGCCGACGATCGGCGGCGAGCTAGGGTCGCCCACCTATCTGCCCTGGATCGTTACCGCCTATTTGTTGACGGCAACGGCGGTGGCGCCGCTCTACGGCAAACTGTCCGACATTTATGGACGGCGACCGGCGATTTTTGCGGCCATCGGCCTCTTCCTCGCCGGCTCGGTACTGGCCGCGCTATCGCCCAATCTGTTTGTGCTGATCCTGGCGCGCGGTGTTCAGGGACTCGGGGGCGGCGGGCTGTTCGCGCTGTCGCAGATCCTGATCGGCGACCTGCTGCCGCCGCGCGAGCGCGGCCGGTATGCGGCGTGGATTTCTGGAATGTGGGCCGTGGCCGGAATCGTTGGGCCGCTGCTCGGCGGCACGTTGGCGGAATGGCATTGGTCGCTGATCTTCTGGCTCAATTTGCCGCTCGGTCTGGTGGCGGTGCTGGTCATCAATGAGCCGCTGAAGAAGCTGCACACGGTGACGCGGGCGCATCGGCTTGATGGGGTCGGGGCGGTGCTGCTGGTGTTGGCGACTGCAGCGCTGCTGCTCGTCCTCAACTGGGCTGGTTCGGCCTATGCGTGGACGTCGCCGCAGGTGCTTGGGCTCGGCGTGTTCTCGCTCGTCATGTGGATCGGCTTCGGCATCCGCCTGACCCGCGCTGGCGAACCGCTGGTCTCGCTCGAGGTGCTGTCGAGCCCGATCGTTCTCGCCGGCAGCTTTGCAATGTTCATGGTGGCAGCGGCCAATGTCGGGCTGGCGGTGTATCTGCCGGTGTATGCGCAGGCCCATCTGGGGCTGTCGCCGGCCGGTTCGGGCTATTCGCTGCTGGGCTTCCTGCTGGGCACCACGGCGGGCGCGACGCTCAGTGGCCGGCTGACGATGCGGGTCGTCCACGTCAAACGCCTCGCCATCATCGGCTCGCTGATCGCGGGCGTCGGACTGGTCGCTCTCGGCCTCGTGGCGTCGCAAACGTCGCTGGTGCTGATCGAACTGCTGCTCGTGGTGCTTGGCGTCGGGCTCGGCATGACGTTCCCGGTGACGACCGTGTCGGTGCAGAACGGCGTCGATCAGCAGCATCTGGGGGTCGCGACCGGGATGTTGACCTTCCTGCGGTCGCTTGGCAGCGCGCTCGGCGTCGCGATCCTCGGCACGATCGCATTGGGGTACGGCATTCCGCTCGGGGCAGAGGCTGCTGGTGGGCGGGTCGCGCAGATTGCGGATGCAGGGCCGTTCGCGGTGTTGTTCTACGTGATGGCGGCGATGATGTTCGCGGCGGCGGTGATCAACGCATTAATGCCGCACAAAGTGCTGCGCGGCCGCGCCGCGCCGGCGCCAGCGGAGTAACAACAGACGGGATTGACGTCACACGGCCAACAGGAGTATTGCCCGCCTCAGGACACCTTGCCCTAACGCAAGGCTTCGACCTGGGAGGGTCGCCATGGCAGACATGCTCACCGCGCCGGCGGTAAAACCGGCCAATCCAAATTTTTCATCGGGTCCGTGTGCAAAGCGTCCAGGCTGGACGACGGATGCACTAAAATCCGCGCTGGTCGGCCGGTCGCATCGCGCCAAGCCCGCCAAGGCCCGGATCGAGAAGGCGATCGCGCTGACCCGCGAATTGCTTGAGGTGCCGGAAGGCTATCGCATCGGCATTGTGCCGGCGTCGGACACCGGTGCGGTCGAGATGTTCCTGTGGAGCGCGCTCGGCGCCCGCGGCGTCGATATGCTGGCGTGGGAAAGCTTCGGCGAGGGCTGGGTGACCGATGTGGTCAAGCAGTTGAAGCTGCCGAATGTGCGGACCATCACCGCGCCCTATGGTGAGCTGCCGGATCTGCAGCAGGTCAATTTCGACAATGACGTGGTGTTCACCTGGAACGGCACGACGTCGGGTGTGCGCGTGCCCAATGCCGACTGGATTCTGGCCGACCGCAAAGGGCTGACGATCTGTGATGCGACCTCGGCGGCGTTTGCGCAGAACCTCGATTTTGCCAAGCTCGATGTGGTGACCTTCTCGTGGCAGAAGGCGCTGGGCGGGGAAGCCGCGCACGGCATCCTGATCCTCAGCCCGCGCGCCGTCGAGCGGCTCGAGAGCTACAAGCCGGCCTGGCCGCTGCCCAAAATCTTCCGCCTGACCAAGGGCGGCAAGCTGATGGAGGACATCTTCCAGGGTGCCACCATCAACACCGTATCGATGCTGTGCATCGAGGATGCGGTGGACGCGATGGAGTGGGGCAAGTCGGTGGGCGGGCTCAAGGGCATGCAGGCCCGGGCCGACGCGAACTTCAAAGTGCTCAGCGACTGGGTGGCCAAGACCGACTGGATCGAGTTTCTGGCGCAAATACCAGAACAGCGGTCCAACACGTCGGTGTGTTTGGTCATTGTCGATGCTGCGGTCAAGCTCCTCGACGCCGATGCGCAGGCGGCTTTTGCCAAGGCGATTGTGTCCCGACTCGACAAGGCCGGGGCCGCCTATGACATCGGCGGTTATCGCGACGCGCCGACGGGGCTGCGCATCTGGGCCGGATCGACGGTCGAGGCGACCAACCTCGCGGCGCTGACGGGGTGGCTGGATTGGGCGTTTGCCTCCGAGAAGGCTGCGCTCAAGGCTGTGGCTTAGCTTCTCCACCCCTGACCCTCCCCGCATGGGGGAGGGAGACACTTCCATCCAGTGAAATTTCCAGGAGGGCGGCATGCCCAAGGTTCTCGTTTCGGACAAGCTCAGCAAGACGGCTGTACAGATTTTCAAGGACAATGGCGTTGAGGTCGACTATCTGCCCGATCTGGGTAAGGACAAGGACAAGCTGCTCGAGGTGATCGGGCAGTATGATGGCCTTGCGATCCGGTCGGCCACCAAGGTCACCGAGAAGATCATCGCGGCGGCGACGAATTTGAAGGTGATCGGCCGGGCCGGCATCGGCGTCGACAATGTCGACATTCCGGCGGCGACCAAAAAGGGCATCATCGTGATGAACACGCCCTTCGGCAACTCGATCACGACCGCCGAGCATGCGATCTCGCTAATGCTGTCGTTGGCGCGGCAGATCCCCGAAGCGGATGCGTCGACCAGGGCGTCGAAGTGGGAGAAGAACCGCTTCATGGGCGTCGAGGTGACCAGCAAGACACTCGGCATCATCGGGGCGGGCAACATCGGCTCGATCGTCGCCGACCGGGCGCTGGGTCTGCGCATGAAGGTCATCGCGTTCGACCCGTTCCTGTCGCCGGACCGGGCGCAGCAGATGGGGGTCGAGAAGGTCGAGCTCGATGAGCTGTTCAAGCGCGCCGACTTCATCACGCTGCACACGCCGCTGCTCGATGCGACCAAGAACATCATCAATGCCGACGCAATCGCCAAGATGAAGCCGGGCGTGCGGATCATCAATTGCGCACGCGGCGGCCTGGTCGATGAGGCGGCGCTCTACGATGGGCTGAAATCGGGCAAGGTGGCGGGTGCGGCATTCGACGTGTTCGTCGAGGAGCCGGCGCAGAACAATCCGCTGTTCGAGTTGCCCAATTTCATCGCGACGCCGCATCTGGGTGCATCGACCACCGAGGCGCAGGAGAATGTGGCGCTGCAGGTGGCCGAGCAGATCTCGGCGTATCTGATGACAGGCGAGATCACCAACGCGCTCAATTTCCCGTCGATCTCGGCTGAAGAAGCGCCGCGGCTGACGCCGTGGGTGAAGCTGGCAGAAGCGCTGGGCTCGTTCGCCGGGCAGCTGACTGAGACGTCGCTGAAGGGTATCCGCATCGAGTACGAGGGCAATGTGGCGGAGCTCAACGTCAAGCCGCTGACGGCGGCGGCGCTCAGCGGCGTGCTGAAGCCGCAGATGCAGGAAGTGAACATGGTCTCGGCGCAGCAGATCGCCAAGGATCGCGGCATCAATGTCGAGATCATCACTCGCGACCGGCAGGGGGCCTATGAGGGCTATATCCGGCTGACGGTGATCACCGAGCGGCAGGAGCGGGGCGTGGCTGGAACGGTGTTCGCCAATGGCAAGCCACGTATCATCCAGGTCAAGAACATCAACATGGACGCGGAGCTGACGCCGGCCATGCTGTATGTCACCAACGAGGATAAACCGGGCCATATCGGCCGGTTGGGCACGCTGCTGGGCGATCTCGGCGTTAACATCGCCAATTTCAACCTCGGCCGCGCCGGTGTGGGTGGTGACGCGATCGCGCTGCTGTCGATCGATGGCTCGGTGAACGACACGCAGCTCAAGGAGATCGCCGGATTGCCGGGGGTCAAGCAGGCCAAGGCGCTGGCGTTCAACTGACCGACTTCAATAGTCGACCGGAACGGGCCGCCTTCGGGCGGCCCTTTTCATTTGAGGCACGCCGGGCCAAGGTCGGCGCGGGGGAACCATCATGACCTACAGCTATCTGTTCGCGGCGCTTTGGGCAGCGTGGATCGTTTCGTGGGCCGTTGCGGCAATGTGGGCGAGCAAGCCGGCCTCGCGACCGCGCGATCGGGAAGAGCTGTTCCATTGGGGCGTGCTTGTCGCCGGATCGGCGCTGCTGTTTCTCAACTTTCGGACCGGTCGACTGGATGTGGTGTGGACCGATCCCGGCTGGGTTGAGTGGGTGCTGCTTGCCGTGGCTGCGGCGGGGCTGGCGTTCACCTGGTGGGCGCGCATCCACCTCGGTACACTTTGGTCGGGCCGGGTGACGCGCAAGGCCGATCACCGCATCGTCGATACCGGACCCTATGGTCTCGTTCGGCACCCGATCTATACCGGCATTCTGACGGCGATCTATGCGACGGTGCTGCTGCGGCCGGGTGTGTTCGGAATCGCTGGCGCAGCTCTGCTGACGCTGTCGTTCGTGATCAAGCTCAGGCTCGAAGAACGGTTCCTGATGCAGGAGTTGGGGGCCGAGGCTTATGAGGGATATCGCAAGCGGGTGCCAGCGCTGGTGCCGTTCTGGCCGATGCGGGGCTAGCGGGCTAACTGGAGCCGATGTTTTGCGGCGCATGAAGTGAGGCGGGTGGATGCACGGCCTCCCGACTGCGTCGCACCTGGAACGGACGTTCGAGGAGACGGTAGGAGAGCTCTGCGATCGCAAACGTGATGCCAAGTTCCAGTGGTAGACTGAGCAACACGGACTGACCGAGAACCCCGATCAACGCGAAAATCGGCAGGTGCCATAGATAGATAGAATAGGACCGGGTGCCGAGCCATAGCGCTGGCCGACTGGTCAGCGCAGAGAGACCACGAGCGCCGTCCACCGCGGCGAGCAGGATCCATCCGGCGCAAAGTGGCGCGAGCAGCAGCTCGAGGCTGAGCGTCAGCGCGGATTCGGTATGTTGTGTCAGCGACAGGCCGACGAGAGCAGCGGCAGGAATCCACCAGTGGCACGTAACCTCAGGGCCGACCCAGGCCGGACGCGCAATGGCGAGGAGACATCCGATCAGCAGGCCTTCGCAATGCGTGTCGAGTCCGAAAAAGAGGCGCGCAGGCGAGGCGCCTGACACGAGCAGCAGGAGCCGCCATGCGCTCGCCGCGACAATCGCGATAACCAGTGCCCGGGCGAGTCCACGCCGATGCGCCAATGCGCCTGTCAACACCAGGAGGGCCGGCCAGATCAAATAGAACTGCTCTTTAGCCGACAGCGACCAGGTGTGGCCGAGCAGCCCGCCGTCCCAGTCGGCAAAGGCGCGAGCCCAGTTGCTGATGCTCAACGCGGCGACGAGTACCGACCAACGGTATCCGGTCGAGTCCGACGCGATGGCCAATGTCAGAACGGCAAGCAGCATCGCGCCGAAGGCCGGCCAGAGTCGCAGCACACGGCGGCCGAAGAACGTGCCGGGACGCACGAGGCCGGTCCGGTCCCATTCGCTGGCGAGTGACCGCGTGATGACGAAACCACTGATCACGAAGAAGACGTCGACGCCGAAAAAGCCGCCCGGCAAGATGTTGCCCAGACCGTGGCATCCCAGTACCGCCAGGATGGCGAGCGCTCGGAGGCCGTCAATGGCGGCGATGCGAGGCGTTCCCACGGCGTACCCTGGCAAAATGTGATTTTCTGTTTTTCGCCGGGAAGCAGACGTTCCGCAATGCTCAGTCGGTTGCCATAGTATGGAAGCCATTAATGGCCCGAGGTCAGCGTACACGGCGGAGAACCGTGACGTCGGTGCCGTGGGTCTGGATGACGGTGTCGATGCTGTAGTGGCCTAGGGCTGCGGCGATCGGCGGATTGGCACGGGCCCAGGCAAGCCAGTCGAACCCCTTGGTGTCGGCCAGGATGAGGTCGGGCACGTAGCGTGCGAGATCTGCGGCGAGATGCCTGCGGTCGGCCTGCTCAAGTGAGGCCAGTGCCGGCATGTCTTCAGTGCGGGCAGTGCGCCCAAGGATGATAGCTCCAGTGGCGCGCCAGAGCATCGGTTCGCTGTTGACCAGGCGGTCGCCGAGCTGGCGGTGAACCGGGTTGGCGAGACCGATGTCGCTGCTGATCAGCTCAATGCTGAGGTTGCGGCCATAGCTCCCGAGCGCGAGCAGCGGCTCGGCCCGGGTCAGCGCGGTGATGCCGAAAAGCACGGCTGGGGTCGAGGCGACGAGGCCGACGAGCGCGGGCACGATGCGGTGGCGAGGCTGCTGGAGACCGAACGCGATGATGGCCAGGAGCGCAAGCGTCGTGCCGGGGAGCAGATGGTAGGCCCAGCCTTTGCCCTGGACGAGATAGACGATCAGGCAACCGAGAATGGCCATGAGGACGAGCGGCATCGCGCCGGCCATTGCCGCACGACGGTAGAGTGTCGCGGCGAGCAGGAGCCCAAGATAGACGATCAGCGCGTGTGGCTGGAGCAGAAGAGAAGTCGTGTCCATGCGGAGGGGGACATAAACCCAGCTCGCAGCCGGCAGGATGTCGGTGAGGAAGGCTGGATAGGCGACCACGATCACGAAGAAGTAGGCCGCCAGCAGCGCGGCCGCGATCCAGTGCTCCGGGGCAATTAGGGGGCGCCACGAGCGCCAACGCCACAGGGTGAGCAACACGACGAGCGCCACCACGATGATGAAATGCGGCTTGATCGAGAGCGCCAGGGCCAAGCCGATGCCGGCGGCGACGATGGCCGACGCGGGGGGCAGAGTGGCGGTATCGCGGCGCATCGTGAGGGCCAGCCAGGGCAGCAGGCCGAGCAGGACGAAATGCTCGCGCTGCGCAAAACTGTCGATGGGCAGCAGCAGGACGATTGCGACCGCAACGGCGGCGGGCAGTTTCGGGATTGTCGGGTCGAGGACCCGCGCGCTCAACCAAAGAGAGAACAGGGCCGCGCCGGTTGTTTCGAGAATGACGAAGTTCTCGGCGGCGAGGCCGGTCACGCGTTCGAGCACGACCGGCACGGTGTAGAGCCAGACGGCCATCGGCGGGTTGGTTTCAAGGATATCGGCATAGAGCCGGCTGCCGTTGACGAGGCGCTCGTTGACGCTGAGCAGCCACGCGACGTCGCTGGGGAATGGCACCGCCAGGTGGACGAGGATTGTCGCTACGACGACGATGGCAAGTCCGGCGATGGTCGCTGTCTTCATTGCAGGCATCCCCCGGTTCTAGCGAATAGCCGTAAAGATCGGGTTCAGCCGGCTCGGGCGCTCCATTCGGCGAGGCCGATGCCGATGATGATCAGGAGTCCGGCGACGAGGTGGAAGGGCTGAAGCCGCTCACCGAGGAGCAGCACTGAGCCGATGGCGCCGAACAGCGGGATCAGATTGATGAACAGGCTGGCGCGGTTGGGACCGATCAGCTCGACGCCACGGACGTAAAACATCTGGCTGATGAGCGAGGGGAAGAGGATCGTGTAGGCGACGATGATCCAGCCGAGCGGGCTGATGGTCGGGACCGCGGCGATGAAGTTTTCTGCGCCACCGCCGAGCGTCAGCTGGAAGACGATCGAGGCCAGCACAGCGCCGGTGAAGCTCGCGAACAGGAAGCTCAGCCAGCTGGTCTTGGGCCGGTAGCGCAAATTGACCGAATAGATGGCGTAGGCGAGCGATGCGCAGAGCACCAGCAGATCGCCGAAATTGATGTCGAGGCTGAGGATGCGGCGGAGATCGCCATGCGTCGCGGCGAGGGCCACGCCGACGATGGTGAGTGCGACACCGACTAATTGCAGGGCACGAACCCGGGTGCGGTAGAGGATGAAATTGAGCAGCATGACGAAGATGTTGATCGTCACCTGGTCGATGGCGTTGTTGATGCCTGAGGTGTAGTGCGCGGCGATGTAAACGAGGACGTTGAAGGTCGCGTAGCCGACGGCGCCGTAGCACAGATAGAGCCACCATTTGGCCCGGATGGTGGGCCAATCGCGGCGCAGCGGCTCGATGGCGAAGGGCAGCAACAGGATCAGCGCGCCGGCCCAGCGCAGCACCATCAGGGCATAGGGATCGATCTGGCCGACGGCGGCCTTGCCGGCGACGACATTGCCGCCCCAGAACAGGTTGCAGAGCACCAATAGGAGGTAGGGCCGGCCCATCAGGCGGGTGCTGAGCGGCGTTGAGACGGGCTGGGACATTGTGGGACTTGCAGGCTCCGGTTCAGCGCCTTATCAGCATTCGCCCAATGGTCAAACCCGGCCGGGGCGGGGAGCAAGCGACCATAAATGGCAAATGTGATCGTCGTCGGCAGCCAGTGGGGTGACGAGGGCAAGGGCAAGATCGTCGACTGGTTGAGCGAGCGCGCCGATGTGGTGGTGCGCTACCAGGGCGGTCACAATGCCGGTCATACGCTGGTGATCGATGGCAAGATCTACAAGCTGGCGCTGCTGCCCTCCGGTCTGGTGCGCGGCAAGCTCTCGGTGATCGGCAATGGCGTGGTGGTCGATCCGCACCACTTCGTCGAAGAGGTCGGCAAGCTGCAGGCGCAGGGCATCGTAATCACGCCCGAGCTCTTGATGATCGCCGACAATGCGCCGCTGATCCTCAGTCTCCACCGTGAGCTTGACGTGGTGCGCGAGAATTCCAATTCCGGACTCAAGATCGGCACCACCAAGCGCGGCATCGGGCCGGCGTACGAGGACAAGGTTGGACGCCGGGCGATCCGGGTGTGCGATCTGGCGGAGCCCGACACGCTGCCGGCCAAGATCGAGCGGTTGCTTGGCCATCACAATGCGCTGCGCCGCGGCATGGGACTGCCGGAGATTTCGGCCGAAGCGATCCGGCTGGAGCTGATGGAAGTTGCCGACAAGATCCTGCCGTTTGTCGGACAGGTGTGGCGGCTGCTCGACGAGAAGCGCCGGTCGGGGGCTCGAATCCTGTTCGAGGGCGCCCAGGGCGCACTGCTCGACAACGATCATGGGACCTATCCCTTCGTCACCTCGTCCAACACTGTCGCGGGACAGGCGGCGGCGGGCTCGGGACTCGGGCCGACGGCGATCGGCTATGTGCTGGGAATCACCAAAGCCTACACGACCCGGGTCGGCGAGGGGCCGTTCCCGTGCGAGCTTAACGACGACATCGGACGGCACTTATCCACAGTTGGTCGAGAGGTCGGGGTGAACACCGGACGGCCGCGCCGCTGCGGCTGGTTCGATGCCGTGCTGGTGCGACAAACGGTCCGCACATCGGGGATCACCGGTATCGCATTAACCAAGCTCGACGTGCTGGATGGACTCAAAGAGATCAAAGTTTGTGTCGGCTATGAGCTGGACGGACAAAGAATTGACTATTTGCCAGCCTCTATGAGGGCTCAGGCGGCAGTGAAGCCGATTTATGAGTCAC
>JBDTLB010000082.1:0-44257 GCA_039934955.1 Devosia sp. | reverse complement strand
TCAAATCCTCTGGCAGTTGGCGGATAGGCACGGGCGATTCTCCAAGGTGGCCAGTTTAGCGCCGCGACGGAACCTGCTACCACCCGGAAATGCCCCTATCCCCGATGGATCAAGCGCTGAAACTGGCTGAGGAAGCCGCTGCCGCCGGCGAAGCGCCGGTCGGTGCTGTCATCGTCGAGAATGGCGAAATCCTCGCCGCCGAGCGCAACCGCATGCGCGAGCTGAACGATCCCACCGGCCACGCCGAATTCCTCGCCATCCGCGCCGCCTTGGCGAAGCGCGGCACCGGCCGGCTGGACGGCTGCGATCTCTACGTAACTCTGGAGCCCTGTGCGATGTGCGCCGGCGCCATCGCCCATACGCGCATCCGCCGCATCTATTACGGCGCTGACGACCCCAAGGCCGGCGCCGTCGACCACGGCGTGCATCTGTTCGACAGCCCGAACACGCACCACCATCCGGAAATCATTTCGGGGCTAGGGGAGAAACGGTCGGGCGAATTGCTGAAGGCGTTCTTCGCGAAGTTGCGAAAGTAGGGAAACTCATTCCCCCGCGCGGTTGGTCTCGCCCGACTTCATGATGAACTGCTCGACCTTCTTGGACAAATGCCGCTTGAAATTGTCCTTCTCCTTGTCGGCCGCCTCAAGGATCTCTCGCACCCGCCAGAACTCCAGCGCGCCAACCGAGCTGAGATGCGGCCGTGCGTACACATCGGGCGGATAGGCCGCCATCATGTGCGCCGTCAGCGAGTGCATCATGATTTGCGCCGACCCGAACCACACATCGAGCGCCCGGAAATCGGCGCGCTGCAAAGTCTCCGACGGGTCGCCGTTGACGTCGATCGCCACCAGAATGTCGCTGCCACTCGCCTGATCGACCGGCAGCGGGTTGACCACCCCGCCGTCGACCAGAACGTGGTTGGCATAGCGCACCGGCTTGAACAGCGATGGGATCGCGATCGACCCGGCAATCGCCGGCCGCAGCAATCCGGTATTGAACACCGCCTGGTGCCACGACTGGAAGTCCGTTGCGACCACATAGAACGGCACCTTGAGGTCCTTGAAGTCGTCCGGGAACGGCGTCGGCAGGAACGCATCGACGACGCGCATGGCGTCGAGCTGCATGTTGAGTCCGTTCTGCAGCAATCCCCCGATATTGCGGATCTGCGCACTCCACAGCCGCGCCGCGATGATCCGCATTGTGCCGAGCACGCCGATGGCATGTTCGCGCAATTCCTTGCCGGTCATGCCGTTGGCCCAGCCCGAACCGATCAGCGCGCCGATCGACGTGCCGGCGATTGTCGACGGGCGAAGCCCGAGTTCGTCCATCGCCTCGATGAAGGGAATATGTGTCAGCCCGCGCGCCGATCCGCCGCCCAGCGCCACGCCGATTTTCGGCATCCCACCGGAATGCCTCGCCATCGTTGGGGCGGTTTCGCCTTGGTGCAGGCGGTCAATAACCTGCTGACCCCGCTGCTGGATCGGGGTCCGGTCGTCCTCGGGGGTGAGGTTCTGAGCCATGATAGGAAAACAGCGTGCGCCGCGAAGGTTGATAAGACCTTCCGCCCCGCGGCGGCCGGGCGAAGTAGTTAACTAATCGTCGAGGCGGGCATTGCGTTCCCGCTGGATCGCCCGCCAGCCGATATCGTGGCGGTGAAATCCGTCCGGCCAGTCGATCTGCGCAATCGCTGCGTCCGCCCGCTCCTTGGCCTCGGCGACGCTCTTGCCGAGCGCGGTGACGTTTAGCACCCGCCCGCCATTGCTCAGCAGCTGCGTGCCCTCGCGCCTCGTACCAGCGTGGAACACCACCAGCTCGGGCGTTTGCGCAGGCAGGGGCCCGATCGGCGTGCCGCGCTTGTACTCACCCGGATAGCCGTTCGCGGCCATCACAATGGTCAGCGCCGCGTCCTCCGTCCATTTCGCGGTCTTGCCGCGCAAATCGCCCGTCGCGGTCGCGTAGAGCAATTCCAGCAGATCGCTCTCGAGCCGCAGCATCATCGGCTGCGTCTCCGGGTCGCCGAACCGCGCATTGTACTCGATCAGCTTTGGCCCCTCGCGCGTCAGCATCAGCCCCGCATAGAACACGCCCTGATACGGCGTTCCGCGCGCCGCCATGCCACGCACTGTCGGCTCGATGATCTCGCGCATCGTCTGCGCGATCAGCCCTTCGGTCATCACCGGCGCCGGCGAATAGGCACCCATGCCGCCGGTGTTCGGCCCCATATCGCCATCGAACGCCCGCTTGTGGTCCTGCACGGTTGCCAGCGGTAACGTGCGCTCGCCGTCGCAGAGCACGAAGAAGCTCGCCTCTTCGCCCTCGAGGAACTCCTCGATCACCACCGACGCACCCGCCGCGCCAAAACTGCCGGCAAAGCAGTCGCGGATCGCCGCCTCGGCATCGGCGAGATTCATCGCCACGGTGACCCCCTTGCCGAGCGCCAGCCCATCCGCCTTGATCACGATCGGCGCGCCGCGCTTCTGCACATATGCAAGCGCCGGTGCCTCCGCTTTGAATCGCCCATAGCCAGCGGTCGGGATATTCATCTCGTCGCAGAGCGCCTTGGTGAAGCTCTTCGAGCCTTCGAGTTGCCCCGCCGCCTTGCTCGGACCGAAGCACGCGATGCCCACCGCGCGCACATCGTCGCCCAGCCCCGCCACCACCGGCGCATCGGGTCCGATCACCACGAAATCGATCTTGTTCGCGACAGCCCAGCCGGTCACCGCTGAATGGACCGTCGGGTCGAGCGCCACGTTCTCGGCAACCTCGGCAGTGCCGCCATTGCCGGGGGCCACAAACAGCTTCGTCAGCAGTGGCGATTGCGCCAGCTTCCATGCCAGCGCGTGCTCCCGCCCGCCCGATCCGATCAACAATACGCGCATGCCAAACCTCGCTCGGCCTCCTTGACCCATCGCGAACGAAAGCGCAACAGGAGGCATGGAGCTGCCGCGCACCAACACGCCCGAATTCACGGTCTCCGAGCTTGCCCAGGCGGTCAAACGCACCGTCGAGGATGAGTTCCAGATCGTCCGCGTCCGCGGCGAAATCTCCGGCTTCCGCGGCCAGCATTCCTCCGGCCACGCCTATTTCACCCTCAAGGACAGCGACGCGGCGATCGATGCCGTGGTGTGGAAGACCACTTGGCCGCGCCTCCGCTTCAAGCCCGAGGAAGGCCTCGAGATCATCGCCACCGGGCGGCTGACCACCTTCCCGCGCTCGTCGAAATATCAGATCGTCATCGAGCAGATCGAACCCGCCGGCGCCGGTGCGCTGATGGCGCTGCTTGAGGAGCGGCGCAAGAAATTTGCCGCCGAGGGCCTCTTCGCGCCCGAGCGCAAAAAGCCACTGCCCTACCTGCCGCGCATCATCGGTGTCGTCACCTCGCCGACCGGCGCGGTGATCCGCGACATCCTGCATCGCCTCGACGATCGCTTTCCGAGCCACGTCCTCGTCTGGCCGGTTCGCGTCCAGGGCGAGACCGCCGCGGCCGAAATCGCTGCCGCCGTCGCCGGTTTCAACGCGCTGCCCGAAGGCGGCGCCATCCCGCGTCCCGATCTCATCATCGTCGCGCGCGGCGGCGGCTCCGTCGAGGATTTGTGGAGCTTCAACGAAGAGATCGTCGTCCGCGCCGTCGCCGAAAGCCGCATCCCCGTCATCTCGGGCGTCGGCCACGAGACCGACACGACGCTGATCGACTACGTCGCCGATCACCGCGCCCCGACCCCCACCGCAGCCGCCGAGGCCGCCGTGCCGGTGCGCGCCGAACTCATCGCTTATGTCGACGATCAAGGTGGCCGCGCCCGCAATGTCGTCCGCCGCCAGCTCCTCAATAACCGCGATCGTTTGCGCGCCGCCGCCGGCGAGTTGCCGCGTCCGCTCGATTTGCTCAACATCGCCCGCCAGCGGCTCGACCTCGCCGCCACCAATCTCAGCGCCTCGCTCCGCCACCTCGGCCAGAACAAGCGCCTGCGCTTCGCCACTGCTGCCGCAAAGCTGTCGCCGCAAAGCCTCGTCACAGATCTCCGCCACGCCCAAGCTCGCCTCAGCCCTCTCGCTCTGCGTCTCCAGCCCGCCTGTCGCCGCGCCTTGACGCAGCGCAGCGAGCGCCTGTCGGCCCTGTGGAAGCTTGCGGAATCCTACAGCTACAAGGGTGTGCTCGACCGCGGCTTTGCCCTGATCGTCGACGATCAGGGCCACATCGTCCGCAGCAAATCGGCGATCCGCCCAGGCCAGTTGCTGGCGGTCGAAGTCGCTGACGGCCAGTTCGGCGCGTCCGTGTCCGGCGCCCCGGTCTCCCGCAAGAAGCCCCGCCCGCCAAAAGATGATGGCGGGCAGGAAAGCCTGTTCTAGATTTCGCCGTCGAGCAGCGCGTTCATCGTCACGCTGCCGCTCGGCGTCACATTTGCGCACCAGCCTATCGTGCCGGTTGAATCGACATCGCAGCCGGGCGACGAGCTCATCGTGACGTCGGTCTGCTGCCAGTCCGACCAGCCCTTGTCCCAGGTGTTGATCCAGAGTTTTTGCCCGGGGCCATTGACGAACACGCGCAGCGCCCAGTCGTTGCCGACCGCCGAGACGCGACCGGTGACGAGTCCGCCGAGTTTTTCGGTGACCACATCAGTGCCGGTCTTGTGGGTTACGTCGTCGAGCTGCAGCACGCTGTTGGCGCTGCTGTCGTAGCAATGCGCACCGAGCTTGAACACGCGGGCGCAGGACACCGACGTCCCCACCACGCCCTTCAAATCCTTCCAGTCCGACCATGAGCCGTTGACGAGGCTGTTCATGAACAGATGATTGAGCGGCCCGCGCACGAAGATGCGCAGTTGCGTCTTGCCGCCTTCGCTGGTCTTGACGATGCTCGGATCGTTCGTCGCCGCGCCGCCGATATTGGCCCAGCCGGTCCACTTGTTGGCCTTGGCATCATAACTAGTCCAATAGAGGTTGTTGTTGGGTCCGACGCCGGTGCAATCGATGCGGCTTGTCGACCGTGCCGTGCAGGACGGGTCGCCCTTGAGCGCCAGAGTGCCGATCGGCGTCCAGTCGGTCCATTCGGCGCCGACTTCTGTGCCGACGTTGGCGTACATCAGGTCACCCGGGCCACGCACGAACACGGCGACCGCGTCCTCGCCGCCAAATTGGTAGGCCACGGTCGAGGGCGAGCCCTTGGCCGCCCCTCCGAGGTCGAAACTCTCCGATGCGAGCGCGGGCAGGGGGGACATCGTCAGCGCCGCGGCAGCGGCAAGAATCAAGGATTTCATCGTCTGGCTCCAGTGTGGGGTCAGGCGCAGCTTCGCGCCCCTCGACCGCCACATTGCCGACCCGGGCGCGCACTGCGCCCCAACAGCCGGTTCATCCACGGTTCACGGCCCCCGCATGGTTTGCAAGCGCTGAATTTCACGCCTATATCTGCGCCCGAAAGGCGCCGCCGATGAACATCTACGACAAAAATTTCGCCCCGTCCGAAGCGGTCATCCGCTATCTCGATGGCGACTACGTCGTGGTCCGGCCCGGCAGCTTCGTGCGCTGCGCCGTTACCGGCAAGCCGATCTCCGTCGACGAGCTGATGTACTGGAACGTTGACCGGCAGGAGCCCTACGCCGACGCCGATGCTGCGCTTGAGGCGTACAAGCGCCACGGCCTGTCCGCGAAATAGTGGCGCTCCGGAAACTTCTCGTCATCACCAACGGCATCGGTGAGGACTCGGTCGGCGCCGAACTCGTCCGCCGTCTTCCTCCCTCGATCACCGCTCACGCCTATCCGACCGTTGGTCCGGGCAAATATTACGACGGCGTCTGCGAGATCGTCGGTCCACGCGCGAGCCTCGCCAGTGCCGGTTCACGCGTTGCCAAAGGCACGATCGCCAAGGATGTGCGCGGCGGCCTGCTGGGCACCGTCCCGCCCGGCCTCGCCTTCATGCGCAGCGCGCGCAACGCGTACGATCGAGTCCTCGTCATCGGCGATTTCATCGGTATCGGCGGTTGTTTCCTCACTGGAATCCGCGGCGTTACCTATGTCGACGTCTACAAGACCGGCTATGGCCGCCCCTATCTTGCCGCCGAGCGCTGGATCATCAAGCGCACCTGCCGCACCGTCTTCAGCCGCCACCCCGCGCTTGCCAACAGCCTTCGCGCCGATGGCGTCGATGCCCGCGCCGTCGGCAATGTGATGATGGACACCATCCCGCGCTCCGGCTTCGATGCGAAAGCGCTGCGCACGCGGCCTCTCGCCGTGACGCTGCTGCCCGGCAGCCGGGATCAGACCACGCTCAATTTCGCCTTCCAGGTCGAGGCTCTTGTCCGCCTGCCTGCCGAGCTCCGACCCGATGTGTTTCTTGGTCTCGCCGCCGGCATCGACCCCGGGGCGCTAGCCCACGCCGCGGGCCTCACCTGGGACGGCGCGAAATTCACCGGTGATCTGACCATCCATGTCGCGTCGAACGCGCTCGGCGATCTTGTCGACAACTCCGACGTTGTTCTATCGCAGGCGGGCACCGCCACAATCCAGTCGCTCGGCCTCGGCCGCCCGGTGATCACCTTCGTGCGTGACGCCGATCGCATGAAACGGTTCACCGACGAGAACCGCCTGTTCGGCGACTCCCGCCCGCTGGTTCGCGCCGATGCGGGAGAACTCTCCGCCGCACTGGCCGCTCTGCTGCGCGATGATGCCGACCGCGCCCGCCGCGGCACCCTTGGCCGCGCGCGCATCGGCGGACCTGGGGCAATCGACGCGATTATTGAGGAGTTGTCGGCCTAGCGTTTGGCCGTCGGAGCAATCTTACCGTCCGCCAGATCAAACGCCTTCGCCAGCACCCGGTCAAGACTCTCGGCCAACGACGCCGCATAGGCTTTGTCCTCGACCGCGGCATTGGTCATATAGAACGGCCCTTCACAGGCGAAACCGATCGTTGAGAACGGAAAGTTCAGCTGCATCTTGTCCCAGACGCGATCGAGGATCTTCCGTCGCGAGGTGGCAGTGGCGATTGCGTAGACCGGCCGTCCGGTGCGCCGCGCCAGTGCGATCATGCCGAGTGAGACGTTGCGGCCCGGCTCGGGCGGAATGTCCGCAGTCGCGAACAGGGTCCTGCCGCCATTCAGCGTCTTCAGCATGTTGCGAAACGCGCCGAGGCCCCCGGTGCCGTGCGTCTGCCGCGTGCTGGCACCAGATCCGTCCACCGTGCCATAGCCGAGTGAACGCGCCATCGCGGCCATCATCTGGCCGTCCGGATGCATTGAGACCAGGATTGTGACCTGCTTCGGGTCGGGCATCACCACATACGCGAGGTTGGATTGGCCATGCCAGCTCAACGCAATCGCCGGCCAGTCGCTATGCGCACTTTCCCAGAAGTCGGCAGGGTCTGCGACCACCCGCGAGGTCAGCCGCACAAATTTGATGTAGCCGCCGATCAGCACGCGGCCGAGAAAATTGCGAACCCCCGGCCGGTCGATCCATTTGGTCGGGGCCGTGTCCGGGCCGGCGGGGCTCGTCACTCGTTCTCGTCAGGTTCGAGCAGCCGGTGCAGATGCACCACGAAATAGCGCGTCTCGGCATTGTCGACCGTCTGCTGCGCCTTCTGCCTCCACACCGCATAGGCCGCCGCGTAGTTCGGGTAGACGCCGACGAGGTCGACCTTGCTCAGATCCTTGAAGGTGATCCCCTCGATGTCATCGAGTTCACCGCCGATCACGAGGTGCAGTAACTGCTTGGCGGGTTCTTTTTTCGGCGCTTTCACGGCGTCTTCCGTTCAAGGTCGAGTTGCGGCTCGGAGCAGCCATAGACCTTGATCAGCGCCCCGCACAGGACATCTCTTAGCGAAACCTGGGCGAAGGCGGCAAGCGCGCCGTGCCGGATTTCCGGTCCATTGTACTGCATGGCGCCCATGCAAGCGTCCTCGAAGAGGATCGCGCATTCGGCCAGGATCACCGCCGCACCGGCGATATCCCAATCCTGCGAGCCGCGTCGCACCACGGTGGCGTCAAGCTTGCCTGTCGCCACCTGCACCAGCCGGTAGGCGAGGGAGGGGTAGGCGGGGCCGCGTGTATAGTCGAGTCCGGCCGCCTGTAGTTCCTGATGCACCGCGCCGGGCGCCGGGATCAGCGGCGCCATCCGGTCGGCCGGAGTCTGCCGGGCGATCGGGCTGCCGTTGAGCCGCGCCCCGCCGCCGAGATAGGCGTCATACATTTCGTTGCGCGCCGGCGCGAACACAACACCCGCCACCGGAACGCCGTTTTCAACGATCGCCAGCGACACCGTCCAGCTGTCTTCGCCGCGGATGAAGCCGCGCGTCCCATCGATCGGATCGACGATGAACACCCGCGAATGGCTGAGCCGCGACTGATCGTCGGCGGTCTCTTCGCTGAGCCAGCCGTAATCGGGCCGCGCCGTGGTCAATGCCGAGTAAAGGAATTTGTCGAGCACGATGTCGGCCTCGGACACCGGAGAAGAGTTCTCCTTGGTCCAAGTCTTGA
Source organism: Devosia sp. (assembly GCA_039934955.1). GTDB lineage: Bacteria > Pseudomonadota > Alphaproteobacteria > Rhizobiales > Devosiaceae > Devosia_A. Next base: position 35,795 of record JBDTLB010000082.1, on the reverse strand, counting down.
GGTCGCGTCGGAAATAGCTCGACGCGATGATGCCGGCCGTCACCGCCGCAGTGCGCAGCAGCTCAAGATCGGCTTCATATGATGCAGGGGTATCAGTCATTGCGCCCGGGGTTCTTGCGCGCCTTCTAGGCTCAATTGCGGCCTGCCGCAACGTGACGTGCTTAACCCCGCGTTACACCCGGTCACACCCCGCTAACCGTCGCCAAAACTACCTAAACTTAACCCAGTTTCTTAAGCGGGCCGGAAAGGCGGCGGGCTATGTTGGGGGCATAAAGGGAGCGCATCGAAACAAGCTCTCGAAGTTAGCAGGAAGGCGTCTAAAAATGGGTCAGAGCGTGAGCATCGAGGGGGCGAATATCGTCCTGATGTTCGGGACACGGAGCGTGGCAACGATGCCGTCCGTGCCCTTTACGGCAAAGCAGTTTGGTCCCGCCAACGACAATGGCACCAAGGACCCGGTCAAGACCGTCACCGTCCGCAGGATGCTCGAGAAATCGGGCGTCGCCATCAAGATCAAGGTGCCGGTCACCGAATTTGTCGGTGTCGCAGTGTCGACGCAGATCTCGGAAGATGGCGTGCTGACCAGCGCCATCGAACTGGTCCACGGCGATCCCGATCTCAACTACAAAGTGTTCGAGGAAGTCGGCAATGGCGACGTCGTCGCCGAATGGCAGAACTGGGGCAAGAAGCTCCGCCTGCCGCTCTACATCAAGGCCGGCGACGGCTCGCTTCTGCCCTACAGCCAGCGGGTTTCTGGCGTTGCGCTCGGCACGCAGGCCGAACGCCGCAAACTCGCCCATGACAGCGAGCGTCGTCCGCGTTTCCTTAACCGCCGCCAGCCGGGCGAAACCAACGCCGGCTGATTGCAACCTTTCGGGCTCTCGCCCGTTTCTGATACCGCTGGATGGTTGTCTGCACCACATCCTCCGGCCCAAGACCACAGCGACCTCCAAAGCGCTGCGTGGCCCGTTGCTTCCCCCGAGCGACGGGCCGTTCGCTTTCTTCCTTCGCCCCTTCGGGGAGGCGGCGGCGCGTCAGCGCCGGATGAGGGGGCCTAAAACCAGAATTCCAGCAGCAGCGCCAGGGTCAGCGCCAGGCCGACCCAATGGTTGGCCTTGAACCGCACCAGCGCATTTTCGGGGTTCGCGGGGTCCAGCGTCGCGATTTGCCAGACGAGAATAATCACCGGGATGAGCATCAGCGGCACGAACACGCGCCCGCCGCCGACCAGCACCCCGGCAATCAACCAGCACAGCACCGCTCCGGCGTAAAACAGCGTCACCGCCGGTTTGACCCGATCACCGAACAGTCTGGCCGTCGATTTGATGCCGATGATGGCATCGTCCTCGACATCCTGCAGCGCATAGATTGTGTCGTAGCCGATCACCCACAGGATCGAGCCGAGATAAAGCAACAGCGGCGCCCAGCCGAGCCCGTCGGTTTCCGCCGTCCAGGCCACCAACGCCCCCCACGAAAAGGCGAGGCCCAGAAACAACTGCGGCCACCAGGTGATCCGCTTCATGAACGGATAGATGCCCACCAGCACCAGCGACAGCACCCCCAGCCCGATCGTCAACCAGTTGAACTGGCAAAGGATCACGAACCCCACCAGCAACTGGCCGCTGAGGAACAGCGCCGCCTGCTGCTTGCTCACATCCCCGGACGGGATCGGCCGCGACCGTGTGCGCTCGACCTTCGCGTCGAGTTCGGCATCGACGATATCGTTGAGCGTGCACCCCGCGCCGCGCATCGCGATAGCGCCGATGAACATCAGGATCAGCGTCCCCCAGCCGAAGCCGTGCGCCGGCGCCGCGATCGCTGCCAGCCCCAGTCCGAACGCACAGGGCCAGAACAGCAGCCAGAAGCCGATCGGCCGGTCCCAGCGCGCCAGCCGGGCGAACGGCTTGACGATGTCGGGCGCATAGCGGTCCACCCAATTGTGTCGCGCCGCGTCAGCGACCGCTCCGCTTTGCGGCTCGGGACTTGCCTGGGGACTTGGCCAGGGACTTGGCATGAACATCCATCCTGTGCGGTAATGCAGCCTTATCCCGCCCCGATTGGCCCAAGGCAAGATGCCCCGCGACTACAAATCCTTTCCGCGCGTCTACGTCGATGCGCCCCTTTCAGCCGGCGCATCGGTCGAACTCGACCGCGATCAGGCCAATCATCTGGTCAATGTCATGCGCCTTAAGCCGGACGATGCGGCGATCCTGTTCAACGGCCGCGATGGCGCCTGGCTCGGCAAGATCACCCATGCCGGCAAGAAGGGCGCCACCCTCGACCTCACCGTCCAGACCGCGCACCAGACCCCGGCAGCCGACCTCTGGTTCGGCTTTGCCCCGCTGAAGACCGGCCGCCTCGACTATCTCGTCCAGAAGGCCACCGAGATGGGCGCCGGAATCATCCAGCCGGTGATCACCGAATACACGCAGGTCCAGCGGCTCAGGGACGACAAGCTGGTCGCCTACGCTCTCGAGGCCGCCCAGCAATGCGAAGTCCTGTCGCTGCCCGTTATCGCGCCCGAAATCGACCTGAAACCGCTGCTCGAAAGCTGGCGCACCACGCAGGGCCTGCGCCGTCTGCTGTTCGCCGACGAGGCAGCGGGCGCTGCATCACCGGTTGATCAGATCGGCTGGCTGCATGGCCTGCCAATCGGCATCCTGATCGGCCCCGAGGGCGGGTTTTCCGATGCCGAGCGGCAATTGCTGCTGGGCGGAGACTTCGTCATCCCGATTAGCCTTGGACCGCGCATCCTGCGTGCCGACACCGCTGCAGTCGCCGCTCTAACCCTGGTCCAGGCAATCATCGGCGATTGGCGATAAAAGGATTGCTTTCGGATTTTCGCTGGCTATTGTCCGCGCCAATAAGCCGGGCCCCCGGCACTCGCTAGTGTTTCGGAGTTCCCATGGCCGGCGCTGAATTCTCGCCGCTGCTTACATCGCGCGCCCAGATGATCGAGGTCATGGCGCAGGGCGGCAAGCCCAAATCGGAGTGGCGCGTCGGCACCGAGCACGAAAAGCACGTCTATCGGAAGAACCCGATCCGCCCGGTGCAATACGAAGGCGACGACGGCATCCACGCGCTGCTCGAAGGCATCAGGGCCCGCACCGGCTGGCAATATTTCTACGACAAGGAAACCCCCATCGGGCTGCGCAATCTGACGCCCGTTGGCGGTATTTCGCTCGAGCCGGGTGGCCAGTTCGAACTGAGTGGCGCCCCGCACGACACCATCCAGGCCGCCGCCGCCGAACTCGACACACATCTCGCCGATTGCCGCGCCGTTGGCGGTCCGCTCAACATCCACTTCCTCAGCCTCGGCTGTACCCCGGTCTGGGCGGTCGCCGATCTGAAGCGGATGCCGAAGTCCCGCTACGGCATCATGACGCCCTATATGGAAAAAGTGGGCACGCTCGGCACCTCGATGATGTACCGCTCGGCCACCGTGCAGGCGAATCTCGATTTCGCCGACGAAGCTGACATGATCAAGAAGATGCGCGTCTCGCTCGCGCTGCAGCCGATCGTCACGGCGCTGTTCGCCAATTCACCCTTCATCGACGGCAAGCCCTCGGGCTATCTGAGTTTCCGCTCGCACATCTGGCTCAACACCGACAAAGCCCGCACCGGCATGCTGCCCTTCGTGTTCGACGCCGATTTCGGCTTCGATCGCTACGCCGAACATGCCCTCGACGTGCCGATGTATTTCGTCATTCGCAACAACCAATACGTCAACGTCGCCGGCGAGAGTTTCCGCGCCTTTATGCGCGGCGAGCTGCCGCAGCTCCCGGGCGAAAAGCCCACCGTCAAAGACTGGGAAGATCACCTCTCGACGCTTTTCCCCGAAGTGCGGCTCAAGCAGTTCCTCGAAATGCGCGGCGCCGACATGGGCGATCGCGATCATATCCTCGCGCTCTCTGCCATCTGGGTCGGCCTGCTTTACGACGCCGATGCGCTCGAGGCGGCCTGGCAATTGGTCAAGGACTGGACCAATGCTGAGCGCCAGGCGCTCCACGACGCCGTCCCCAGAACGGCGATCCACACGCCGTTTCGCGGTGGTACCGTCGCCGACATCGCCCGCCGGATCGTCGCTATCGCCCATGACGGCCTCGCTGCCCGCGGCCACAGCGAAGCCAGCTACCTCGCCCCGCTCGAAGAAACCCTCCGCCTCGGCAAGACCCCGGCCGAGCGTTGGCTCGACAAATACAATGGCGAATGGGCGGGCGATCTGAGCCGAATCTTCGACGAGGCCGAGATCTAGTCCGTCGGCAATCGCGCCAACAGCTCTTCGGGCGGCAGCAGCGGCCACAGATGGATCGTGCCTTCCTGGTCCGCACTGAGCAGCAGGCGCCGCTTCCGATCATAGTCCACCGCGATCACCGGCGCGGTGTGTGCGTTTACGGCGATCATAGGTGCGTTAGGATGCTGCACATCCCAAACCTGCAGAGCGCCGCTCTCAAGGCCGAGCACGACGTAACCAAGATCGGCCAGATACAGACTGCTCGAAACTCGTCCGCCGCCCGACGCGAAGCTCACGGCCGTGGCGTCTGCGGATGGATCGTAAAGCCAGGCACCGTCATCGTCCCAGCCGATTACGCCGTCCGCCAATTCGGCCAGTCCGGCGAGGCTGTCCAGTGGTGGGGCGTCTCGTGGCGGCACCTGCATCGCCGCCTCCGACAGCAGCGCGCCTGCATTCACATCCCATCGCCATTGCTGGCTCGGCGACCCCGGTAAACGCAGCGACGAAGCATCGCAACTGATGTCATAGACACCGCGAATCTTCCTATCCTCGAGCATCGTCGTTTTACGCACCTCCAGTGCATCCAGGCGTTCACCGTTCGAAGTAGAACGTCGCTCGAACTGCAATGCGCCGTCGGTATTCCGCACGCTATAGAGCAGACCCGCCTCGGGTGCTACGCAAAGCACATAGGGGACGGATTCGATCGTCTGCGCCCACAGCCGGTCCGGAACGCCAGCGCTCAGCCGAAACAATTCGAGCTTCAGCGGATCGCTCGCACGAATGGCCGCCACCACATCACCAGCGACGACCCATCGGAGGTAATCTCCCCCGGGCAATGGCGCGGTCGCGCCGCGTACGGCGTCATAGATCGTCGGAGCATCGTCGCCCTGTGCGCCGACGAAACGGGCGCCGGCCCTGACCGCGAAATCCTCAGATGTCGGGGCGGTCCACACTTCGTCGCCGCTATCGCCGTCGAACATCCGCAAATCCCAGCCGAAGCCATCTTTTCCATCTTCGGCGACAACGAATTTGCCGCCAGCCAATGGCGTCGTAAGAGCAATGTGGGTCCGCGCCCCGATGGTCGTATTGGACTGCTTGGCCAGCGGGCTGTCCGGCAGGCTCAGCAGATTAACGGCCACCCCACCCGGCCCGACCTCGCGGGTCATGATATGGTCGGTCCCCGTAAACGCCGCTGCCAACATGGCCGTGCGCGGGTCGGCAGTGCCATCCACCAGCAAGGTGGAGCTCGCGGCACTATCGAGAAAGGACACGCTCTCCGGCCCCGATTGTCGCAGCGCCATCAGCAGATGGTCGTCCGGCAAATAGGCATAGGTCTCGGCCGCCGCGCTGAAGGTGTGGATCACGCCGCGTGGCTCGAGCGTCGCCAGATCGTAGGCCTCCAGGGTCCGGCCGGCGACCGCCATCAACTGCCTGTCTTTGTAGTAGCCGACGAACAGGCAGACACAGCCGATGTCGCGGCTGCCGCCGTCGCGGAGATCGTTGACCACCAGCCGTTCGCCATCGGCGTCGGAATAGACGAACCAGCGCCCGTCGGGGCTCAGCGCAAAATAGTCCATGCCCCGCCCGGTTACGACGAGGGGCTCCGGCTCAGCACCGGGATAGATGTAGGTGCCACCGACATGCGAGAGGATCACCGCGTCGGCCGTCGCATACACACGCTGGACTGTCATCTCGCCCGCCGGCCCGATGGTGCGCAATATGTTGCCATCGGCGTCGAAAACGATCGCGTAGGCCGCCGCGCCGGCGATCGCGCCGCCGTTGTGTCCGATGGTCAGCGCACTGCACGGCGACGGCAGCGTCTTCCTCCACACAGCGACGCCGGTCAGTTCGTTGTCGATCGAAATTTTCACGAGTTCAGTGCCGCGGCAGGCGTAGAACGTCGAATTATTGACGGCGACGATCTGGTCGGGCAACCCAAAATTGGGGAACACGGCGCCGAGATCGATGTCGCTCCAGACGCGGTCTGGAAGGGCCAGCCGTAACATCGACTGCGCCGCCGCCACGAAGATCGCTGCGCCATCGGGTGACAGCGATGGCCGCGTGCTCAGGGCCAGATCTGCCCGCCGATAGACCACGCCGTGCGACGTCGACCAGATCACCGCAGTGCCGCTATCATTGTACACAAAGTAATGGCCGGGGCCCGCCGGCAAAACCACTGGCGCCGACGCGTGGTAGCCTGCCAGATCGACATCCACATCCTGCGCGCGGTCGTAGAGCGTGCGGAACATCACGTCATAGGCTTGCGGGATGAACGGCACCGAATCATCGAGCGGCAGGCTCTGCCGCGCCAGCGCCATCGCTTCCGCCGGGTTACCGGCGTCGAGCAGACGCCGGGCCCGCTCGGCGCCATTCACTGCGCTCACCGTGCGCGTCTCCCGCGCCGCATTGGCGCTCGCAACGCGCAACCGCTCCTGCTCGAGATTGCCCGAGATCACCACAGCGCCGACAATACCTGCGATCACCAGCGCTGCGATCGACGCCGCGATGGCGATGACCCGGCCGCGCCGCCGCCGGATCAGATCGCGGCGCACCAGCGTATCGTAGCGGATGTCCATCAGCCCGGCGACGAGCTTCGCCAGCGCCCTTGTGCGTCCGTCGCCCACCTGCCGGGCATCGGCCGCAAGCGGCTCGAACGGCGAACCGTCGGGCCTGCTGATGCCGCCGCGCAGCGCCGGTGGAAAACACTCGATCGCACTGGCCGAGCCGGCGGCTGCGTTCGGCTCGCCCGCCACGATTAATGTGAGGATCTTGCCCGGCACCTCGCGCGTCGCATTGGCCGCGGCAAAGGCCTGGATCTCCGCTTCCACGTATTTGGACTGTGCCGAGTTCGGCGACGCGATGACGATCAGATGTTCCGACGCCGTCAGCGCCCTCTGAATTTCGTCCTTGAGATCGCTTGCCGCGCCGGCCTCGTCGCGATCACGGAACACCTTGCCGATGCCGCGGATCTTGATCTCGGGCAGTCGGTAGGTTTCGAGCGCTTGCAATAGCCACTGCGCCCATCGCGAATCGCGATGGCTGTAGCTGATGAAGGCCTTGTACTGAAAGTCCACGATCGTCCCCCGGGCAAACCCTAGGGTTCACCCGGCAAAGCTGCAAGCCGGGCTATTTCGTCTGTGCCGCCAGGGTCCGTGAGCCGAGCCAAGCACCGAGCACCGCCAGGATCACCGCAAGCAGCGTCCCGATCCAGACGATCGGATCAGCGAAGTCGCCGCGGAACACGGCGCGCAGCGCCTCGACGATATGCTTGAAAGGATTGAAATCGGAGGCGATCTGCAGCCACCGCGGCGCCAGATTCATCGGCAGCAATATTCCCGACAGCAGCAGGATCGGCAGCGCCAGCGTGTTGACCATCGGGGCCAGCGCGTCCTCGCTCTTGGTGGCAATGCCGATGGCGTTCGAGATGAACGAGAACGCCGCGCCAAGCAGCGCGACCAGCACGAAGCCGATGACCAGCGCGAGCGGCGGCACGCGCAACCCGAGGAGGAACGCCGCGCCAACCAGCACTGCCGCCTGCACTACGATAACGATCACGTCGCGCATCGTCCGGCCGGTGATGATCGAGGCCCGCGCGGCGGGGGTCACTAGTTGCCGCTCGATCACGCCCGAGCGCCATTCGGCGATGATGCCGAAGCCGACGAACAACCCGCCGAAGATGCCGAGCTGGACCAAGAGGCCAGGCACAAACACCTGCCACGCATCGCCCTGGAAGCCCGAACTCGCCGCAATGTTCTGCAGCAGCGGCCCGAACAGCGTCAGATAGAGAATCGGCTGCAGCAATCCGATCAGCACCCACAGTGGCTGCCGCAGCGACAGCCGCATCGAGCGCGCGAAGATGATCCATGTGTCACGGAAGAAGGTCATGGTTGAAACTCCTAATCCCGCAGGCTGCGGCCGGTGAGGGTGAGGAACACATCATCGAGCGTCGGCCGGTTGACGTCGACACCAATGGCGTCGACGTTGGCGCGGGTCAGCCCGGCGAGCAGCACGGGCAGGGCTCGTCCACCATCGGTGACATGCAAGCGGACCACATTCGCTTCGGTCGTCGGCGTGTCGGCGCCCTCGAGTCCGGCCGCGATCTCGGCCGCCTTCTTGGCATCGTCCTCGTCCCGCAGCGTCAGTGTGATGGCGTCGCCCGACACGCGCTTCTTGAGTTCAACCGGCGTGCCCTCGGCGACGATCGTGCCATTGTCGATAATGAGAATGCGGTCGCTGAGCGAATCCGCTTCGTCCATGTAGTGCGTGGTGAGGAACACTGTCGTGCCAAGCTTGTCGCGCAGCGACCGGATGTGGGTCCATAAATTGGCGCGGCTCTGCGGATCGAGCCCGGTCGAGGGCTCGTCGAGGAACACCAATGTCGGCTGGTGGATCAGGCCCATGACGATGTCGAGGCGCCGGCGCTGCCCGCCCGAAAGCGAGCCGCAGGTCCGGCTCCACACATCGCTGAGATCGAGCGCCGCCAGCAGATCCCGTCCGCGCGTCGTCGCCGTCGCCTTGTCGATGCCGTAGAGCCGCGCGTGGCTGATGATCTCTTCGCCCACCACCGCTTCCGGCGAGGTCGATCCCGCCTGACTGACATAGCCGATCTTGCGTCGCACCCCGACCGCATCGGTTCTGAGGTCGCTGCCAGCCACCGTGGCGGTGCCGCCGGTCGGTGTCAGTAGCGTGCAGAGCATCTTGAGGGTGGTCGTCTTGCCGGCGCCGTTCGGGCCGAGAAAGCCGACGATCTCGCCCGGCCGGACGACAAGGTCGATGCCGCGCACCGCCTCGATCGACTTGCCGCGCGCCTTGTAGGTTCGTTTGAGGCCCTTGGCCTCGATCATTGGGTGGGTTGCCATCATATCCTCATTACGTGCCGCCCGCGGCTTCGGATCGGCCGGTATTCAGCAAGTTGTGCGTACGCGCTCGGCACCCAAATCGCGATACAAAAGCTTGATCGCTCGGGCTGTCCCCTGAAATCGCAGCGTCTGGCCGCCCGAGGACGAGCTAGCCCGCGGCCGTCGGCATCTTCCCGCGGCCGCCTCGCGCCGCACGCTCGCGCATCGGCTCGTACGGTCGCCACGGCAGCACCGGCCAGCCGAATCGCCGTCGCGCAAAATAGCTGAAGCCGTCCGGTCCTTCATTTGTGACGCGGGCGAACCCGAAACGCTGCAACAATTGCAGGCTGGCGACTTTGCCGCGTTCGACGGCGGCGTACCATTCGCTTATTTCGGCGAACCGGGCAGCCGCGAGGCACGCCTCGATCATCTGCACGCCGATCCCCTGGCCGCGCATCGACGGCGAAATGACAATGGCAAAGGCCGCCCGCGCGTCGGGGCCGACCTCAATATCAACCAGCCCAACCGGGTTGCCGTCGACAAGGCCCAACAATTCGTGCCGATTTGGTCCCGCGAGCTTCAGTCCCTTTATCGGCCAGCTGCTGTCGCCCAGCCAATGCCGGGTTTCGTCGTCGTCGAACCACGGCGAGATCGAGCCGATGTCGGCCGCCGTCAGTGACCGCAGCGCGATCATTTCTATTCGGCCGCGACAGCGATGCGTTCACGTGTATCGAGGTTGCCCATGCTGCTAACGATGTGCTTGGCGAGCGCATCGAAGATGCCGCCATAGGCGTGACTCGAGCGCATCAGCGCGATCTCGGCATCGCGCAGCCGCGGCAGATTGCGATCTTCCGAAATTGCCAGCATGCCCGGCTGCAGCGCGCTCTCGGGCAGAAACCCCACCGCGAGATCGGTCAGCACGGCGCTGCCGATCGCGAGGGCGTTCGATGACGTATAGGCGATGCGATAATCGCGGCCGATCCGCTCCAGCACTTCCATCGCGTTGTCCTTCCAGCAGCAGGGCTGGCCGCCGGCGATCGGCATCGGGTCCATGTGCAGCGCCTGTCCGCCCTGCGCCGCGACCCAGAACATCGGCTCGGTCCGGAACAACTCGCCATACTCGCGATTGGTCCCCTGCGTGAAGCAGATGAGGTCGTATTTGCCGCGCTTCATGCCATCGAGCAGCTCTTCCGACGACGCGCATTTCACATCGAGCATGATGCGCGGATGCGTCTTCTGGAATGTCGACAGCATCACCGGCAGCAGTCGCACCGCATAATCGTCCGGCACGCCGAAGCGGATCACGCCGGCCAGATCCTGGTCCGAGAACTCGTCCATGATCTCGGCATTGATCTTCAGCATTTTCCGCGCCCGCGAATACAGCGCCTCGCCATGCTGGGTCAGCGCCACGCCGCGTCCATCGCGGGTGAGCAACGAATGGCCCAGCCGTTCCTCGAGCCGTTTGATCTGCATCGACACCGCCGACTGGGTCTTGTTCACCCGCCGCGCCGCCTCGGTGAAGCTGCCGCAATCGGCAATGGCGCAAAAGCTCTGCAATTGGTCGAGATCGAGAGGGACGGACATCCGAGGCTCCATCACGGAAATTGATGATCAGGATGAAATCTATTTGTTAGACGAATGGGTGTCCAGCCCCTAGATCAGTCAAATCGGTGGTCGGTGATCATCGAATCCGCCGCCGAACCCTCCCGTCCGGCCAAAGCAAATTTGGAGAATTCTCATGGCGCTCGGGCTTTCGGGCGAGCGGCAGAGCGCCGCCGCCTCGCTGAATCCGGTCCACATTGTCGCGACCTGGTTCGCCAAAACCCGCACCGAATGGGCGCAGCGGCAGGCTCTGACCAGTCTTCTCGATCTCGACGCGCATCGCCTCGCCGATCTGGGCATCAACCGCGGCGATCTGTTCGACGCCCTGGCAGCCGAGCACCGCCCGACCCGCCTGCTGGCCGAACGCCGCAAGGCCCATATCAACGGCTATCTCAATCCCTGATCGGCCGGCAACCCGACCTGTTTCCTGACGACTGCCGGACCGCAAGGTCCGGCTTTTTCATTTGAGCCGGATCAGTCCCGCCGCCGTCGACCCAAACCCGCAGGTCCGGTAGAACGCTTCGAGGTCCGGCTCGAAATCGACATGCAGCCACTCGGCGCCGCGAGCCCGAGCCTCATGCACAGCCCGCTGCACCAGCGTCGTCGCAATGCCTTTCCGCCGCATTGCCGGGTCGACGCAGGTGTCGAGCAGGAAGGCGTGCTGGCCGCCGTCCCACGCCACGTTGACGAAGCCAATCATACGCTCGCCCACGAACGCCCCCACATGCACGAGGCTTCGCGGCAGCACGTTTTGCGCATAACCGGGTGCCGGCCCGCCCCAGGCGCCGAGCCAAAGGCCGTCGATTATTGCCTGATCCGGAAAAGGATCGACAGCGATCCGGATCAAGGAAGCTGCTTGAAGCCGTCGGCAAAACCCTTCAGCGACACCGGGATGCCGATGCCTTCCTCGGGCGTCTTGAATACCACGAAAATCGCGGTCTTGCCGGTCGACAACTGCTTGAGCAGAGTGTCGTCCATCACCACTTCGGCGACGCACCCGTTCGGCAGGCAACGCACGAACGCCACCCGGCCCATGTCGGTGCCATCGATATTTAGCCCAAGCCCGTTCGGCAGCAGCACACCCAGCGGCGCCAGCACCCTGAGCAGCCGGGCCTGTTGATCCGCCGTCTTCAGCACGATGACGCTCAGCCCGACATTGGGCTGGTCCTCGGCCGTCACGTTCTGGATGATGGCGCATTGCTCAAAACTCGCGCCCGGCGGGGTGTCGCAGCTCATCTGCCAGTCGCCATACTGGGCTTTGACAACACCCTGGGCGAACGCCGGAAAGGGCAGGGCGCACATCGCCGCGCACCCCAGAAGGGCCACGGCACGGCTCACCATGTTCGAGATCACCGGACGCAGTCTCCCTTGCCTTAAGCACCGCCGCTGGGGCAGTCGTCTAGTTACCCGCGGCTATCGTTGCTGGCAACCGCCCGCCAACAAGGCGGCGACAAACAAGGCACCCGTGAGGCGCAATTTTCCTTTGGTTTGCGCGCATTTTGACGCACGGCGCGGGCCTGTGGCGGAATTGCGCCGCGCCCCCCGATGTGATTTAGCTCAAACCACTAAAGCGCTCCGGGGTTGAGTCGGGGCGGTGTGAGCTATGCCGCGCATTTTTGCCTCAACCTTTGACTGCAAAAGCCGGACAAACGGGATCTCAAGGGGGTTATAGGTGGCCGGTCAGTTTCTCCGCTCTTTCGGGATTGCGCTGAGTGCTTTGACAGCGCTCGCTCCCGGCCTTGCTGTCGCGGCCGCCGGCCATCCGGTTCCAGGCGAAATCGGTCTGCAGGACTCGGTTACCCCGATCATGGACTCGATCCATTCATTCCACGACGGCATCTTGCTGTGGATGGAGATCGGCATCTCCGGGCTCGTCGCGGTGCTGCTGCTCATCATCATCTTTCGCTTCAACGCCAAGGCCAACCCGGTCCCGGCGCGCTTTACCCACAACACCTTGATCGAAGTGATCTGGACCGCGCTACCGGTCATCATCCTCGTCATCATCGCCATCCCGTCCTTCGCCGTCCTGACCGACCAGCTGACGATGCCCGACGGCGTCCGCAAATATCTCGGCTCCAACATCTTCTCGTTCGGCTCCGTCGAGGTGCCGGCCCCCGCCCTCACCATCAAGGCCACCGGCTCGCAATGGTACTGGACCTATGAGTACATGGACCAGGCCAAGAGCTTCGACAGCAATATCCTCGACGAAAAGACCCGCCTGGCGCAGACTCCCGTGCAGCCGCGCCTGCTGGCCGTCGACAACATGCTGATCGTGCCGGTCAACGCCACTGTCCGCGTCGAAGTGACCGGCGCTGACGTCATCCACGCCTTCGCCGTGCCGGCCTTCGGTATCATCATGGATGCCGTGCCGGGCCGTCTCAACGAAACCTGGTTCAATGCCCGCAAGGAAGGCGTCTACTATGGTCAGTGCCGCGAATTGTGCGGCAAGGACCACGCCTTCATGCCGATCGCCGTGCGCGTCGTGCCGCAGGACCAGTACGATACCTGGATGAAAGCTTTTCAGGCCGGTTCAATTGACGACGCCAACAAGACGTTGCCGCCGCTCGCGGCAGCGCCGGACGCGTAAGCGCCCGATACCGGATTAGACAGGGGAACTGCCGAAATGGCTGATACGCACGCGCTGCAGGCTCACGATATTCCCGCCGGCCAGGCGCACGAGCATCATGGTCACGTCACCGGATGGCGCCGTTATCTCTATTCGACCAACCATAAGGACATCGGCACGATGTACCTTATCTTTGCGTTGATCGCCGGTGTCATCGGCGCGCTGCTGTCGGGCATGATGCGGCTTGAGCTACAGGAGCCGGGCATCCAGATTTTCCACGGCCTCGCCTCCATGGTCTATGGCACCAGCGGCGCCGAAGCCCTCGACCAGGGCAAGCACATGTACAATGTGTTCACCACCGCCCACGCCCTGATCATGATTTTCTTCATGGTCATGCCGGCCATGATCGGCGGCTTCGCCAACTGGTTCGTGCCGCTGATGATCGGCGCGCCCGACATGGCGTTCCCGCGCATGAACAACATCTCGTTCTGGCTGCTGCCGCCGGCCTTCCTGCTGCTGCTAATGTCGATGTTCTTCCCGGGCGAAGCCGACACGCTCCTCGGTGCAGGAACCGGCTGGACCATTTATCCGCCGCTCTCGACCACCGGTCATCCCGGTCCGGCGGTGGATTTCGCGATCCTCTCGATCCACCTCGCGGGCGCCAGCTCGATCCTGGGTGCCATCAACTTCATCACCACCATCTTCAACATGCGCGCGCCGGGCATGACGCTGCACAAGATGCCGCTGTTCCCGTGGTCGATCCTGGTGACGGCGTTCCTGCTGTTGCTGTCGCTCCCCGTCCTCGCCGGCGGCATCACCATGCTGCTGACCGACCGCAATTTCGGCACCACCTTCTTCGCCCCCGACGGTGGCGGCGATCCGGTGCTGTTCCAGCATCTGTTCTGGTTCTTCGGCCACCCCGAAGTGTACATCCTGATCCTGCCCGGCTTCGGCATCGTCAGCCACATCGTGTCGACCTTCAGCCGCAAGCCGATCTTCGGCTACATGGCGATGGTCTACGCCATGGTCGCAATTGGCGGCGTAGGCTTCATCGTGTGGGCGCACCACATGTACACCACCGGCCTCAGCCTCAACGTGCAGCGTTATTTCGTCGCCGCCACGATGGTCATCGCGGTGCCAACGGGCGTCAAGGTGTTCAGCTGGATCGCCACCATGTGGGGCGGCTCGATCAGTTTCCGTCCACCCATGCTGTGGGCTGTTGGTTTCATCTTCCTGTTCACCGTCGGTGGCGTCACCGGCGTGATGCTGGCCAATGCCGGCGTCGATCGCTCCGTCCACGACACCTATTTCGTCGTCGCCCACTTCCACTACGTGCTGTCGCTCGGCGCCGTGTTCGCGATCTTTGCCGCTTGGTACTACTGGTACCCGAAAATGTTCGGCATCATGTACAACGAGACACTGGCGACCGTGCATTTCTGGATCACCTTCGTCGGCGTCAATGTCGTGTTCTTCCCGCAACATTTCCTCGGCCTTGCCGGCATGCCGCGCCGCTACATCGACTATCCCGACGCCTATGCGTTCTGGAACCGCGTTTCATCGATTGGCTACTACATCACCTTCGCCGGTCTGATCCTGTTCCTCTATCTGCTGTGGGACTCTGCCCGTAAGCGCATCCCGGCTCCTGCCAACCCGTGGGGCGAAGGCGCCACCACGCTCGAATGGACGCTGTCCTCCCCCCCACCGTTCCACCAGTTCGAGACGCTGCCGCGGATCGACGCCGGGTCGACGGGTCACTAAAGGCGCAAGGCAGTGGCGTTCATTGACGACAGCAAAGGTTACATCGCTTCGGCAGGCGAGGCGCGCGTAGAAGACTACGTCGCGCTTCTCAAGCCGCGGGTGATGTCGCTCGTCGTCTTCACCGCCATCATCGGCCTGTTGCTGGCGCCGGGCGGCATCAACCCGGTCGTCGCGGTCATCTCGATCCTCTGCATCGCGGTCGGAGCAGGCGGCTCGGGCGCGCTCAACATGTGGTACGATTCCGACATCGACGCCATCATGAGCCGGACCAGGAACCGTCCAATCCCGGCCGGTCGCGTTACCCGCGGCGAGGCGTTGGCTTTCGGTCTCATCTGCTCGGGCTTTTCGGTCGGCATCCTCGGCCTCGCGACCAACTGGGTCGCGGCCGGGCTGCTGGCCTTCACGATCTTCTTTTACGCCGTCGTCTATACGATGTGGTTGAAGCGGGCGACGCCGCAGAACATCGTCATCGGGGGCGCTGCCGGCGCCTTCCCGCCGATGATCGGCTGGGCCGCCGTCACCGGCGACGTCTCGCTCCCGTCGATCGTTCTGTTTCTCATCATCTTCCTGTGGACCCCGCCGCATTTCTGGGCGCTGGCTCTCTACAAGCAGGGCGACTACGGCGCCGCAGGCATCCCGATGCTTCCCAACGTCGCAGGCGAACCGGCGACCAAACGGCAGATCCTGATCTATTCGATCATCCTCGTCGCCACGACCTTCTTGCCCAATGCCATCCATATGTCAGGCTGGCTCTACGGTGCCGTTGCGGCCGTCACTGGAGCGTCGTTCCTCTATTTCGCATGGCGGCTGTTCCGGAGCCGCGACGTGCTGAGCATGAAGAAGATCGCCCGCACGCTGTTCACCTATTCGCTGAGCTATTTGTTTATCATCTTCCTCGCCCTGATGACCGATCATGTCGGCCAGTTTCTGGGTTGGGTGAAGTGACCACTCCTGTTGTGCCACTCACCGAGGACGAAGCGCGCCGCCGCCGGCAGCGCCGCAACTCGATTGCGCTGGGCCTCGTACTCGGTTTTCTAGTGCTGCTGTTCTACGCGCTGACCATCGTCAAGATGGGACCAGGCATCTTCACCCAGCGGGATTTGTGATGGCTCACGAGGCGTTTGCAACTCCGCAAAACAAGAACCGCAACATTGCCGGGATCCTGTTCCTGCTCGCCATCGGCATGGTCGGAATGGCCTATGCGGCGGTGCCGCTGTACTACGCGTTCTGCGCGGCGACCGGGTATGGCGGGACGACGCGGGTGGCGACCGATAATCCCAAGGGCGTCATCGCCCGCGAAATGACCATCCGCTTCGACTCCAACATCGACTCGTCGCTGCCTTGGAGGGTCACCCCCGCCAAGCCCTCAACGGCAAAAATTGGCGAAGTGCAGACCATCGAGTTCACGGCGCGCAACCTGTCGAGCAAGACCATCACCGGTCAGGCGAGCTTCAACGTCACGCCCGAACTGGCCGGCAGCTATTTCAACAAGATCGAATGCTTCTGCTTCACCGAGCAGACCCTGCAGCCGGGTGAAACCGTCCAGATGCCGGTGACATTCTTCGTCGATCCCGATATCGACAAGGACAGCGACTTGAAGACCATTCACGACATCACCCTGTCGTACACATTCTACGCTTCGAAAAATAAGGGAAGCTGACCATGGCCGACGCCGCCGCTGCACACGCAGGACACGCCAAGCCCAATCACGATTACCATCTGGTCAATCCGAGCCCGTGGCCGTTGGTCGGCTCTATCTCGGCCTTTATCCTCGCGCTGGGCGCGATCTACTACTTCAGGACCCACAGCCCCTGGGTCATGCTGATCGGCTTTGCCGGCGTGCTCTACACCATGTACGCGTGGTGGAGCGACGTCGTGAAGGAAGGCCAGTCGGGCGACCACACGCCGGTCGTGCGCATGCATCATCGCTACGGCATGCTGCTCTTCATCGCGTCCGAGATCATGTTCTTCGTGGCGTGGTTCTGGGCCTATTTCGACCAGTTCTTCCGTCACGCCGATGTTGAGCAATATGCCCGCGTCGCCTTCATGGGCACGCAGTGGCCGCCGCACGGTGTCGAACTGTTCGATCCCTTCCATCTGCCGCTGTTCAATACGCTGCTGCTGCTGACCTCGGGCACCACCGTCACCTGGGCCCACCACGCGCTGATCCATGGCGACCGCAAGGGCCTCAACTGGGGTCTGGCGTTGACCATCGTGCTCGGCGCGCTGTTCACCTGCGTGCAGGCGCTCGAATATTCTCGCGCCGGCTTCTCCTATTCGGGCAACATCTATGGTGCCACCTTCTTCATGGCGACCGGCTTCCACGGCTTCCATGTGCTCGTCGGCACGATCTTCCTGATCGTCTGCCTGTTCCGCGCCCGCGCCGGCCAGTTCTCCGAAAAGCATCACCTCGGCTTCGAATTCGCCGCCTGGTACTGGCACTTCGTCGACGTGGTTTGGCTGTTCCTCTTCGCCTCGATCTACGTCTGGGGCAGCTGGGGCATCGTCCACGCTGGCTAGCCGACGGAAGTCGCAATAGACCGTCATAGGGGCGCGGCATCGGCTGCGCCCTTCGCGTTTTTTCAGTCGGAAATCCTCTCCCGGTTACGGGGGAGGGGCATCCCCTTGGCGGGGGAGGGGGCGGCCCCGATCGCAGACCCGGATGTGACTCATGACCACAGCGCCATCGAAACATCGGCGCTACCGTCCTCGCGTCCCCACGCTATACTGAGCTATGGCCGACAATCTGGTTTCACCCTTCGCCGCCGGCTTCGCCTGCCGGTGTCCCCGCTGCGGCGAGGGTCAGCTCTTCTCCGGCTTCCTCAAGGTCGCGCCGGTCTGCGAGAGCTGCGGGCTCGATCTGAAGTTTGCCGATAGCGGCGACGGCCCGGCGGTGTTCGTGATCTTCGCGGTGGCGCCCATCGTCATCATCCTGGCCTTCATCGTCGAAGCGTTATTCCACCCGGCGCCGTGGATGCACCTCGTGCTGTGGATTCCCGCCGTCATCGTGCTGTCGCTGCTATTCCTCCGGCCGTTCAAGGGCGTCATGATCGCGCTCCAGTATCAGCGGCAGGGCGGACCGGGGACCGCGCCGTGAGCAGCGCTGCAGGACCGGCGCGGCCCCGGCTTGGGTTCGGTTTCTGGAGCTTCATCGTCTTCATGCTGGGGCTGACGGCGCTGTTCGTCGTCCTCGGCGTCTGGCAGGTGGAGAGGCTTGCGTGGAAGGACGGCCTGATCGCCCAGGTGACGGCGCGCCTCGACCAGCCGCCCTACGATTTGCCGCCACTCGACCAGTGGCCCGCGATGGACCTCGAGACCTACGACTTCCATCCGGTCACGGTCAGCGGCCGATACATCGCCGACAAGACCGTGCTGGTCTTCACCAGCCTCGGCGAAGAGGCCAAGGGTAAATACTCAGGTCCCGGAGACTGGGTCATGGTCCCCTTCGCCGCCGACGGCGGCGGCGTCGTGTTCATCAATCTCGGGTTCGTGCCGCAGGCCAATTCAAATGCATTTATCGACGGAAAAACCCTCCCAAAAGACCATACGTCGATCACCGGGATTGCTGTCGCGGCGGAAACGGCCGGCGCGTTCACACCCGGCCCCGACAAGGCCAACCGCGTCGAATGGGTCCGCGATCCGGCCCGCCTCGCGGCTATGGCCGGCGTCACCGACCCGGTCATCGGCTTCACCATCGACGCCCCCGCCGCCGCCCCGGGCGCGCTGCCGCAGGGCGGCGAGACCACCATCGACTTCCCCAACAATCATTTCGGCTACGCCATCACCTGGTTCGGCTTCGCCCTCTTGACCCCTTGTCTGCTGGCCTTCTGGGCCTGGCGGCAGATCAAGCCGGCCAAGTCCTGAAATCCTTGCTCCCGCAGGCCTGTTTCACTAGGTTGCGCCAACTTTTGAATGGGGCATCTGCCTGATGCGATTTGTTTCGACCCGCGGCGAAGCGCCGGTCCTCGGCTTCTCCGACGCGGTGCTCTCCGGCCTGGCGACCGATGGCGGCCTGTACTTACCCCAGACTTGGCCGCAAATCAGCCCGGACGAGATCGCACATTTCGCCTCAAAGCCTTATGCCGAAATCGCTTTTGCGATTATCAGCCGCTTCACCGGCGACGAAATCCCGGCCGCCAAGCTGAAGTCGATCATCGACGCGTCCTATGCGACCTTCCGCCATCCGTCGGTGACGCCGTTGGTCGAAATCGCCCCCGGCCGCTTCGTGCTCGAGCTTTTCCACGGTCCGACTCTGGCCTTCAAGGACGTGGCGATGCAGTTCCTCGCTCGCGTCATGGACCATATCCTCGCCGAGCGCGGCACCCGGGCAACGATTGTCGGCGCCACCTCCGGCGACACCGGCTCCGCCGCCCTCGAGGCGTTCCGTGGCCGTGACACCACCGACATCTTCATCCTCCACCCCGAAGGTCGCACCTCCGAGGTGCAGCGCCGGCAGATGACGACCGTTGCCGACGCCAATATCCACAACATCGCCCTCGAAGGCACATTCGACGACTGCCAGTCGATCGTGAAGGGGCTATTCCGTACGGCGGCCTTCCGCGACGACATGCATTTGAGCGGCGTCAACTCGATCAACTGGGGCCGCATCGTCGCGCAGATCGTCTACTACTTCACCGCGGCGGTGTCGCTCGGCGCGCCATTTCGGCCGGTCAATTTCGTCGTCCCCACAGGCAATTTCGGCGACATCTTCGCCGGCTACGCCGCCAAGCGCATGGGCCTGCCGATCGCCAATCTGGTGATCGCCACCAACTCCAACGACATCCTCGCCCGCACCCTCGAGACCGGCGCCTACGAAACCGGCACTGTGCTGCCCACCATCAGTCCCTCGATGGACATTCAGGTTTCGTCCAATTTCGAACGGCTGCTGTTCGAAGCGCTCGGACGAGATGCAGCGGCCCTGAAGCGTCTGATGAACGGCCTTCAGCAGTCAGGCCACTTCACCGTTCCCGAAAGAGCCCTCGCGACCATCCGCGAGAGCTTCGCCGCCGGTCGCGCCAGCGAGGCCGAAACCGCCGCCACAATCGCCGCGACCCTCAGCAACTCCGGCTACCTGCTTGACCCCCACACTGCCGTAGGTGTCGCCGTCGCCAACCATCTCGACCTCGGCGTGGCGCCGGTCGTCCTCCTCTCCACGGCGCATCCCGCCAAATTTCCGGCTGCCGTCAAAGCTGCCTCGGGTGTTGAACCGCCCCTCCCGGCATGGTTGTCTGATCTATATGAACGGCCAGAGCGCTTTGACGTGCTGGCCAACGACCAGGGCGCCGTCGAAGATTACATTCGCGGCCGGTCCCGGGCCGGGAGGAGTTGATTTGAGCGTGCGTACGACGACCCTCGACAACGGCATGACCGTCATCACCGACGACATGCCGCACCTCGAAAGCGCCTCGCTTGGCATATGGGTGAAGGCCGGTTCGCGCAGCGAGACTGAGGCCGAGCATGGCATCTCCCACGTTCTCGAACATATGGCTTTCAAGGGCACCAAATCGCGCAACGCACTGCAAATCGCCGAGGCAATCGAAAATGTCGGCGGCGATCTCAATGCTGCGACATCGGTAGAGCACACCGGCTACTTCGCCCGCGTGCTGAAGGACGACGTGCCGCTCGCCAGCGACATCCTCGCCGACATCCTCCAGAACTCGCTGTTCGAGCAGAACGAGCTTGACCGTGAGCAGCAGGTGATCGTCCAGGAAATCGGCGCCGCCCGCGACAATCCCGACGACCACGTGTTCGATCTATTCCAGCAGGTTGCCTATCCCGACCAGCCGATCGGCCGCACGATCCTGGGAACCGTCGAGTCGGTGAAGAGCTTCTCGCCCGGTACCATCCGCGACTATATGGAACGCAACTATGTGGGCGGCCAGATGGTTGTCTGCGCTGCCGGCAACGTCGATCACGAGGCGCTCGTCGATATCTCAGCCAACCGCTTCCACGGCCTCAAGCGCGATGGCGCGCCTGTCCCAGAGAAGGCTCACTATGTCGGTGGCGAACAGCGATTGATGTCCGACCACGAACAGGCCCACATCGTGCTCGGCTTTGAGGGCAGGGCCTATAATTCCGACGGCTTCTACGCCGCACAAATCCTCGCCTCGATCCTCGGCGGCGGCATGTCCTCGCGGCTGTTCCAGGAAGTGCGCGAGAAGCGCGGTCTCTGCTACTCGGTCTATGCGTTTCACTGGGCCTTTGCCGACAGCGGCATCTTCGGCGTTGCGGCCTCGACCGGTGAGAACGAAGTCACCGATTTGATCCCCGTCGTCATCGATGAGTTGCGCCGCGCCACCGAAACCATCACCGACGAGGAAGTGGTCCGCGTCCGCAACCAGATCCGCGCTGGCCTGCTGATGTCGCTCGAGAGCCCATCGTCGCGAGCCGGGCAGCTGGCCCGTCAACAGATCCTTTGGGGTCGGCCGATCCCGTTGCAGGAAACGGTTGATCGGATCAACCGCATCACTGCCGATCGCGTCAAACAGATCGCCAGCCAGATTCTCGACCACAGCAAGGTCTCGGTTGCTGGCATTGGTCCGGTCGCCAAACTGCCGGACTACGACGCGATCATCGCGCGACTGAAAAACTGATCCACGATGGTGATGCTGAATTGGTTCGTGCGCGATCCCACGCCCGTTCTGCACGGTCCCCGCGTGATCCTGCGTCCGCCCCGTTCGCGCGACTTTGACTCCTGGCGGGGGCTGCGCCGCCGTAGCCGCGATTTCCTGAAACCTTTCGAGCCGCGTTGGACCGACGCTGATCTCAACCGCCAAGCCTTCGGCACGCGTCTTGTTCGCGGCCGCAGCGAAGCTCTCCGCGGCACGGATTTTTCTTTCCTGCTCTTCGAGAGAGCTCAATCTGGCGATGTTCTAGTGGGCGGCCTGACTGTTTCCAACATTCGCCGCCGCGCCGCGCAATACGCCAATCTGGGTTATTGGATGGGTGAGGAATTCGCTGGCCGCGGACTAATGAGCGAAGCCGTCGGCGTTCTGCTGCCGTTCTACTTCGAGACGCTGGGTATGCACCGCCTTCACGCGGCCTTTCTGCCGCACAACGCCGCCAGCCGCCGGGTTCTTGAAAAAAACGGATTCAGGGAAGAGGGCTACGCCGAGAACTATCTGCAGATCGATGGCAAATGGGCCGACCACGTCCTGTTTGCCTTGACCCGCGAGCGGTGGGACGCCCGCGATAAACCAGCCGGGCGCTGAATGCTTGTCGCAAGGGGGAAACCCCGTTACCTAGATGACCGGCGAAACGTCCCAGGCAGGAACACTTTCAACTCAATGCGGCATCTCCTCGCCCTAGCGGTCGTCTTTTGCGTCGCGCTGGCCGGAATGGCACAAGCCGCCGATATCAGCGTGGTCACCGCCCCCGAGGACGTCAACGCTGTCAACCTGACGTCGGCCGTGCAGATCCAGCCGGGGACCAACGGCAAGATCCAACTCAGCACCGCTCCGGGCGAAGACGGGATCATCCGCCGCGTCGAGGTACTGGCGAGCCAGAACGGCACCAACCCAAATTGGGCGCTGTTTGCGCTGAAGAACGATTCCGATGCGCAGATGGACCGGCTGCTGGTTGCGCCGTTCTTTCGCCTGCCGGGCTCGGGTGTTTTTCGCCCCGACCTCGGCTCCGTCCGCATCACCGCGCTAACACCCAGCGCCGGCATTCGTCCCGTTCGTCTCACCGACCGCGAGGCCGACGTCTATGAGGTGACGCTTGATCCGGGCGCCACCGTCACCTTCGTCGCCGAACTCAGCGGCCGGACGCTACCCGAACTCTATATCTGGAAGCCGGACGCCTACCGCGACTACGTCAACTCGTTCACGCTGTTCCGCGGCGTGGTGATGGGCGTCGCCTCGCTCGCGGCAGTGTTCCTCACCATTATGTTCGTGGTGCGCGGCCGGGGCATCTTCCCGGCGACCGCAGCATTCTCCTGGGCCGTACTGGTCTACCTGCTCGTCGATTTCGGCGTCTTCGGTCCACTGGTCGGATTATCGAACGGCGTTACAGCGCCATTCCGCGCCGCTTCGGAGGCGGGTATCGCCACGACTCTGTTCGCGTTTCTGTTCGTCTATCTCAATCTCCATCGCTGGCACTTCCGCTTCATCACGCTGGCGCTGGCATTGACGGTCGTCTTCCTCGCGCTGTTCGGCTTCGCCTTCCT
This sequence comes from Devosia sp., assembly GCA_039934955.1. Lineage (GTDB taxonomy): Bacteria > Pseudomonadota > Alphaproteobacteria > Rhizobiales > Devosiaceae > Devosia_A. Next base: position 12,630 of record JBDTLB010000082.1, on the reverse strand, counting down.
GCAGCCTTCGGTGGCGTCGACCATCTCGCGCCTCGTACTGGCGCTGCTGGGGATCACCGGCTTTTTCCTGATCCTCCTGCTGGCGCTTCGTGGTTACGATCGTGCCGTGCTGCTGGTGCCCACCTGGATCATCTACATCGCCTGGCTGTTCTATGGCTGGCTGGTGATCACCGGGCAGGTGTCCAACGACGTCGCGCAGCCAGCCGTGGCCGGCGGCCTCGTGCTCATCGTGATGCTACTCGGCTTCACCTCGGTGCAACACGCCTTCTCCGAGGGGCAGGTATCGATCGGCACCCTCAGCGAGGTCGAGCGGCGCGCATTGGCGCTCACCGGCTCCGGCGATTTCGTCTTCGATTGGAACATCGAGCGCGATCGTGTCAGCGTTTCCGATGAACTCTGCATCCGCCTCGGCGAGCGCCGTGGCGCGCTACGCGGTGCCATCAAGCGCTGGCTCGATCGTGTTCACCCCGACGACCGCGACCGCTTCCGCACCGCCTTTGACACACTGGTCGAGCTGCGCCGTGGTAAGGTCTCGACCGACATCCGGCTCGCCACCCATGACGGCAATCACCGTACCTTCCGCATGCGCGTCAAGCCGGTGCTCGGTGGCGACGGTCAGGTCAACCGCATCGTCGGCACATTGCAGGACGTCAACGACGACCGCGCCAGCCGCGATCGCCTGCTGCACGACGCCGTGCATGACAGCCTCACGGGCCTTCCGAACAAGCAGCTCTTTCTCGATCGGCTCGAGCGCTCGCTCACCCGTGCCAAGCTTCCTAACGGCATCAAGCCGGCGGTGTTCCTCATAGATATCGATCGCTTCATGGAACTCGAAGAGCGCGTCGGCCATTCCGCGGCAGACTCCGTGCTGCTCGCCATCTCGCGCCGCATCGCTCGTATCATGCGGCCGCTCGACACTGTGGCTCGGCTCTCGGGTGATCAGTTCGCCGTGATCCTCGGCTCGGAGGCCGCAGCAGGCAAGATCGCCGAGAGCGCAGAACAAATACGCAAGGCTCTGAAATCGCCATTCAACTTCGGCGAACGCGATTTGTCGCTCACCGCCTCGATCGGTGTCACCATCTATGACGGCAACCCGGCCACTGCCGACGACGTGCTGCGCGATGCAGAACTTGCGATGTACTACGCCAAGCGCCTGGGCGGCGACCGCATCGAAGCCTACCGTGCCTCCGCGCGCTCGATTGCCGCCTACACGCGCGCCAGTGAAGAGGATCTCGATCGCGGCCTCCGCCACGGCGAACTCGAAGTGCAGTTCCAGCCGATCATGGACATCCACTCGGGCGAGATCGCCGGGTGCGAGGCGCTAATGCGCTGGAACCACCCGCAGCGCGGCGTCGTCTCGCCGGACGAATTCGTGCCGCTCGCCGAACGCACCGGCATGATCGAGCGGCTTGGCCGTCTGGCGTTCGAGCAGGCGGCGGGCCAGATGCGCGAATGGCTGCGCACGCTGCCGATCCCGGAGGAGTTTTTTGTCTCGGTCAACCTGTCGCCGAGTCAGCTCCAGACCGAGACGCTGCTCGCCGACATGCGCGCGCTGGTCAATGAGAACAAGCAGGTCGCTGGTCATCTGAAGCTCGAGATCACCGAGGGTCAGGTGATGAGCAATCCCGAGCACTCGGCCTATATGCTGACCGCACTCAAGGCGATGGGACTGCGCCTCGCGCTTGACGATTTCGGCACCGGTCATTCATCTTTGAGCTACCTCCACCGCTTCCCCGTCGACACCATCAAGATCCCGGCGCCGTTCGTGCAGATGGCCGACGACAGCGGCCTCTCGCACACTCAGGTCCCGATCATCCGCTCGATTGTCTCCCTCGCCACCGAACTCGACCTCACGGTAATCGCCGAAGGTGTCGAGACGCTGGAAGAGATCGAGCGTTTGCAGCAGCTCAACTGCCAGTTTGCCCAAGGCTTTGCGTTCGGTGCGGCGATGAGCGGTGCGGATTTCACCAAGAAGCTGGCTGCACAGCTTGGCGTGCGTTAGAGCGCAACTCTAGGCATGACCGGCGGCACCGCTCAGCGTAGCACGGGTGATGCCGAGTTGGCCGAGCGCCATGTCGTAGCGGTCATGGAGTGGCGAACCGAACAGCAGATCGCGCGAGAACGGTACGGTCAGCCAGCCATTGAGCGCGATCTCGTTCTCGAGCTGACCCGGCGCCCAGCCGCAATAGCCGAGCGCGAATACGGCGTCGGCTGGCTGGTGGTTGAACGCCATCGCCTTGAGGATATCCAGCGTCGCCGTAAGGCAGATCTCGTCGTTGACGACGTAGGAATTTCCCTCGCGGAAATAATCCGGTGAGTGCAGAACGAAGCCGCGGCCGCGCTGCACCGGTCCGCCGCGCAGCACTTCACGGTCGCGCACGGTCGAGGGCAGGCGGATGATCTCGGTCTTTTCGCCGAGACCGAGCTCTTCGAGGATGTCGACAAAGCGCATGTCTTCGACTGACTGGTTGACGATCAGGCCCATCGCGCCCTCGTCCCCATGGCCCACCACGTAGATCACGGACTCATGGAAGCGCTCGTCGCCCATACCGGGCATCGCCACCAGAAACTGCCCCTTGAGGGAAATCATCAAACGTCTCCATCGTCCGTCAATCTACTCCACAACCCTGCGGCAGCAATATGCCGGTCACGAAGGGCTGATCGGATGTGCCTTCTTTGTTGACGACTGCTGGTGTATCCGGCTCCCATGCTGAAACTTCTGCCTTTCCTCCTTGTGACGCTTGCCGCCTCACCCGCCTTGGCGGGCGCGACGCCCTGGCAGGACATTGCGCCGGGCGTCAAGGCGCGCCTCATTTCCAATGACACGATCACCAACGGGATGACGCTGGCCGGTCTCGAGCTCGACATGCCGCAGGACACCAAGACCTATTGGCGCGTGCCGGGCGAAACCGGCATCCCGACCGAGTTCAGCTTCGACGGCACGACCGGCGTGGATGCTCCAGCGGTCGAGTGGCCGTATCCGCAGATCGACCGCAGCGACGGCTATCTCGACTACGTTTATTATGGCCACATCGTGCTGCCGATCGCCCTCAAGGCTGATGGCGGCGAAGCCACCCTCGCCACCGCCATCACGCTCGGAATCTGCTCCGACATGTGCGTGCCGGCCCATGCGAGTTTCAGCCTGCCGCTGAGCTTTGCCAAACCCGACGTCGGCCAGGCAATTCGGCTCAGTCAGGCAGAAGCACTGACGCCGGTTCCGTGGGACGGCGCGGCCGATTCGGTCGGTCCCGTCACGTCCAGGGCTGATGGCCTCGCGATTGCGGGCCTCGACCCCGCGATCCAGCCCGACACGGTGATTGCCGATCTCGGCGATCCGGCTATGCTCTTCGAAACGCCGCAAAAAAGCCCGGATGGACCCCTATGGACGCTGAAATTGCTCGGGGGAGCAGCCACCAAGGGGCTTGAGGGGCGTTCGGTTCAATTGACTTTCATGACGGCCAAGGGCCCTTATGTTGTCACCCGTCAGATCGCTGCGCCGGCCCACTGACAGGCGCGCATCCACCGAAAAATCGGAAATTGCGATGATCGAAGTCGGCGACAAGCTGCCGTCCATTCCCGTTAAGCTCGTCGATACCGCCGGCGTGACCGATGCCGATACGCTCGACATTCTGGGTGAGGGCAGGGTGGTGCTGTTCGGTGTCCCCGGCGCGTTTACGCCCACTTGCGACACCGCGCATCTGCCCGGCTTCGTCGCGACCGCCAGCAAGATCAGGGCCTCCGGCATCGACCGCATCGTCTGCGCCACGGTGAACGACCATCATGTGACCCGCGCCTGGGCCGAGCGCAGCGAGGCTCTCGGACGCGTTGATTTCATCGCCGACCCCTGGGCCAAATTCGCCGAAGCCCTTGGTCTGGCGCAGGATTTTCCAAATCTGGGCGGCCGCCGGTTCGTCCGTTTTGCGCTGATCGCGAGGGACGGCGTGGTCGAAAAACTCTTCATTCAAGACGTCGCGGGCGTGACAGTCAGCGGCGCTGCTGCCATTCTGCTTGCGCTGCAGGAGGAAGCAGTTCAGTGACGGTTCGCTCAGGGGGTATTGTGTTGAAATCAGGGGCAATCGCGTTTCGTTTCGCCGCCATTGCGGCGTTTGGGTTGATGCTCTCAGCCTGTTCGATGGGTGGCATGTTTGGCGGTGGCAGCAAGCCATCTGCCGACACGCAGGCGTTGCAGAATGCCACCGCGACTCCCGCCCAGATCGCCGCCATGAGCCCGGCCTTGCCGGCCATCGCCACCCAGTGTCCCGAGATCAAAGTGCGGCCCGGCGCCGAGGCAGTTTACTTTTATGGCAAGGGCCAGGTCGGAAATCCGCGTGACCTGCAATATCAGGCTGTCATCGACAAGCAGTCGCGCAACTGCGTCGTCTCTAATGGCCTCATCACCGTCAAGATGGGCATCGTCGGCCGACTGATGCTCGGTCCGTCGGGAACTCAGCAGAGCGTCAATCTGCCGCTCCGTTTTGCTGTCGAGCGCGGCGACGCGACGCCGCTGTTCTCCGAGCTTTACCAGATCCCGGTGTCCGTCACGCCGCCGGCGCAGGCCTCCGATTTCGTCAAGGTCGTCGACAACGTCCAGATCCCCTATGTGGGGGGCGACGAGATCACCATCTGGGTCGGCTTCGACAGCGGAAAGAAATCATCGGCCGGTTGACTCCGGTGCGCTGATCTCATCAGGTTAATACGACTGCGGGAGAGACTGCTCGACATCATACGGGCAGCGCCGAAGGAGCAACCGCCCCGGAAACTCTCAGGCATCAGGGACCGCAGTCGAACTGAACTCTGGAAAGCAGGTGGCCAGGGTGAGCCCCGAGAAGTTGCAGACTTTGTCGGACAAAGGCGAAACCCAAACCAGACAGCCTCACCGAAGGAGCAACCGGAGCATAGGCTCTCCGGGAAATCTCTCAGGTTAGCGGACAGAGGGGGCACGGCGCGTCGCGCGAGCGGCGGGCAATCGTGCAACCGACCCTGGGGTGTCCCATGTCAGAGCCTGCAGCCGAAAACCTCAAGACCGTGGTGCTCAACGACGAGCACATCAAACTCGGCGGCCGCATGGTGCCGTTCTCGGGCTATTCGCTGCCCGTGCAATATCCGAGCGGCATCATCGCCGAACACAAATGGACCCGCGAACACGCCGGCTTGTTCGACGTCTCGCATATGGGCCCGAGCTTCCTTCTGCTCAACGAGAAATCAGGTGATGCCCAGCGGGACCATGAGGCGGTCGCGGCGCTCGTCGAGCCGCTGATCTGCGGCGACATCAAGGGGCTCAAGCCCGGCCAGATCCGCTACACCCTGTTGCTCAACGAAAGCGGCGGCGCGCTCGACGATCTGATGGTGGCGCGCCCGCTCGATCCCGCCTGGGCAGGCACACTCTACGTCATCGTCAATGCGGGAACCAAAGAGGGCGACTGGTCGCGCATCGCCACCGCCGCAGGAAACCACGCCACGCTCAATCGCGCCGACAATTGCGGTCTGCTGGCGTTGCAAGGACCCGAAGCTGTCGCAGTGGTCGACAGCCTTATCCCCGGCGTCGCCAACCTAGGCTTCATGACCTATCGAAATTTCGATTGGGCCGGCACGCATCTGGTTGTCTCGCGCTCGGGCTACACCGGCGAAGACGGCGTCGAAATTCTGGTCGAGCCGGAATTCGCTGCAAAGCTCTGGAACGCCATTCGTTCCGACGAGCGCGTAAAACCGATCGGCTTGGGTGCCCGCGACAGCCTGCGTCTCGAAGCTGGTCTGCCGCTCTACGGCCACGACCTTGATGAGACCGTGTCGCCGACCGAGGCCGGGCTCAACTTCGCCATCTCCAAGCGTCGCCGTGAAGCTGCCGACTTCCCCGGTGCCGCCCGCATCCTCAAGGAGTTCGGTGGTGACCTGGGTCGTCTCCGCGTCGGCCTCTTCGTCGACGGCGCACCGGCCCGCGAAGGCGCCGACATTCTCGATGCGGCTGGCACAACCATTGGCCGCGTCTCCTCGGGCGGCTTCTCGCCGTCGCTCAATCGCGCCATCGCGCTCGGCTTCGTCCCGCCGGCATCAGCCGTGCCGGGCACCAAGCTGCAAGTCTCCGTCCGCGGCCGCATGCAGGCCGCCGAAGTCACCGCTCTCCCCTTTGTTCCCCACCGCTACGTCCGGAAGGCCACCGCATGACCACCAAATTCACCGAGGATCACGAATACATCCGCGTCGACGGCAAGACCGGCACCGTCGGCATTACTGCGTATGCGCAGGACCAGCTCGGCGACATCGTTTTCGTCGAACTCCCCAGCGTCGGCCAGAAGCTCAAGAAAGGCGATGAGGCTGCGGTCGTCGAATCCGTCAAGGCCGCCTCAGAGATCTACTCGCCCGCCACTGGCACGGTGATCGAAGTCAATGTCGCGCTCACCGGCGAACCCGGCCTGATCAACTCGTCACCCGACGCCGATGGCTGGATCTACAAGCTCAGCCTCGACAACACCGGCGAGCTCGACGCGCTGATGGACGACGCCGCCTACGCCAAGCACACCGCCTAAGGATTTTTGATGCGTTATCTTCCCCACTCCAATGCCGAGCGTGCCGAGATGCTGGCCGTCATCGGCGCCGCCTCAGCCGAGGCATTGTTCGCCACGGTTCCGGCGAGCGCCCGGTTGAGCAAGCCGGTCGATCTGCCGACCCATTCGCCCGAGTTCCTGGTCGAGGCGCACATGCGTGCGCTGGCCAGCAAGAACCACGCTGCGGCCGATGGTCCGTTCTTCGTCGGCGCCGGCGCCTATCGCCACCACGTCCCCGCGACGGTGGACCATTTGATCCAGCGCAGCGAGTGGCTCACCGCCTACACGCCGTACCAGCCTGAGGTGTCGCAGGGTACGCTGCAGATGCTGTTCGAGTTCCAGACCCAGGTCGCGCATCTGACCGGCATGGAGGTCGCCAACGCCTCGATGTATGATGGCTCGACCGCGACCGCCGAGGCCGTTCTGATGGCCCGCCGCCTGACCCGCAAGGACAAGATCGTGCTGTCGGGCGGGCTGCACCCACACTACCGCGATGTGGTCACGACCTATCTTGATCATTCGCCGTCGCTGATCGCGCTGCCGGCTTCGCCCGAAGGGCAGGGCGACATCCTTAACCAGATCGATGACGACACTGCCGCCATCGTCATCCAGACGCCGGACTTCTTCGGCCATCTGCGCAATGTCGAAAAGGCCGCCGAGGCCGCGCACGCCAAGGGCGCGCTGCTGATCGTCGTGGTCACCGAAGTGGTGTCGCTCGGCCTCATCGAAGCGCCGGGCGCACTCGGCGCCGACATCGTCGTCTGCGAAGGCCAGTCGATCGGCAATCCGCTGACCTTCGGCGGGCCGTATGTAGGGCTGATGGCGACCAAGAAGGAATTCCTTCGCCAGATGCCGGGTCGTCTCTGTGGGGAGACAGTCGACGCCGATGGCAATCGCGGCTTCGTGCTGACGCTGTCGACGCGCGAGCAGCACATCCGTCGCGAGAAAGCGACGAGCAACATTTGCACCAACTCCGGGCTCTGCGCGCTGGCCTTCTCGACCCATATGGGCCTGCTTGGCGAAGCCGGGCTGACCCGTCTGGCGCGGCTCAACCACTCACGCGCCGTGCGGCTGGCGAAAGCCCTCGGCGCGGTGCCCGAGGTCGAGCTGCTCAACAAGAGCTTCTTCAACGAGATGACCATCCGCCTGCCGGTTCCGGCGGCACCCGTGGTCGAATTGCTGGCCAAGGCCGGCGTGCTGGCCGGCGTGCCTGTCAGCCGGCTGATCCCCGACGATCCGGCGGTGGCCAATCTCATCGTGCTGGCCGCTACTGAACTCACCACCGACGAGGACATCGACATGCTGGGCGAATGTCTCCACGCCGCGCTGGAGGACCGGTCATGAGCATGAACAATCAGGGCCGCCCGACGGACACCGGCACCTCAGGTTTCGCCTCCACGTCTGGCTCATCGCTACTGCCCAATGAGCCGCTGCTGTTCGAAATTGGCGATACCGAGCACTCCGGCGTCGACCTGCCGGACGTGACGATCACCGACGATTTCCTCGGTGGCTTCAAACGGCAGATGCCGCTCGATCTCGCCGGTCTCACCGAGCCGGAGGCGCTCCGCCACTACGTGCGGCTCAGCCGTCTGAACTACTCGATCGACAGCGGCATGTATCCGCTCGGCTCGTGCACCATGAAGCACAACCCACGCCTCAACGAAAAGATGGTGCGGCTGCCCGGCTTTGCCGATATCCACCCGCTACAGCCCACCTCGACCGTGCAGGGCGCGCTCGAGCTGATGAACGAGCTCGCCCACTGGCTGATGACCCTCACCAATACCGCGGCCGTGGCGCTGACCCCCAAGGCCGGCGCGCATGGCGAGATGTGCGGCATGATGGCGATCCGTGCCGCGCATGCTGCAAAAGGCGAGAGCCACAGGAACGTCGTTCTCGTCCCGGACAGCGCCCACGGCACCAACCCAGCCACGGCCGCCTTCCTCGGCTACACGGTGAAAACGATCGCCGCCAACGCGCAGGGAACCGTCGATGCTGCGGCCGTCAAAGCGGCCCTCGGCCCGGACGTGGCGGCGATAATGCTGACCAACCCCAACACCTGCGGCCTGTTCGAGCCGCAGATCATCGACATCGCCAAGGCGGTGCACGAGGCCGGGGCGTACTTTTACTGCGACGGCGCCAATTTCAACGCCATCATGGGCGTGGTGCGGCCGGGCGATCTCGGCATCGATGCTATGCACATCAATCTGCACAAGACCTTCTCCACCCCGCATGGCGGTGGCGGCCCGGGCGCCGGCCCCGTCGTGCTCAGTGAAGCGCTGGCGCCGTTCGCGCCGGTGCCGTTCGTCTGTAAGGGCGGCGGTCCGCTCGCCCTGGTCGAGCAAGCCGAAGGCGAGCATCTTGGCCGTATCACTGCCTTCAACGGCCAGATGGGAATGTATGTCCGCGCACTCACCTACATGCTGAGCCATGGCGGCGACGGCCTCGCGCAGGCCGCCAAGGACGCCGTGCTCAATGCCAACTATGTCAAGGCGCGGCTGACCCCGGTGTTCTCGACCCCGTTCGGTGAGGGCCCCTGCATGCACGAGGCGCTGTTCGACGATCATTTCCTCGAAGACACCGGCGTCACCACGCTCGATTTCGCCAAGGCGATGATCGACGAGGGTTTCCACCCAATGACCATGTACTTCCCTCTGGTCGTCCATGGCGCCATGCTCATCGAGCCCACCGAGAGCGAGTCGCGCCAGACCCTCGATCATTTCTGCGACGTCATGCTCGAACTCGCCGCCGACGCCAAAGCCGGCAACGCGCCCCGCTTCAGCGCCGCCCCGACCCGCGCCCCGCGTCGCCGTCTCGACGAAACCCGCGCCGCCCGTCAGCCCAAGCTCAAATGGGAACGCCCGATGGACGTGCCGCAGGCGGCGGAGTAGGGGCCAAACAAAAGGCGGGCATCGCGCCCGCCTTCACTCGTCAGCGATCGAACCGAACCTCAGTTCAGCTTGGCGCCGACATCCTTGATCGATTGGTCGATCAGCGCGTCGCCCTTCTTGCCCATCTGACGGGTCAAGAGCACACGGGCGGCTTCCACCGCTACATCCGCCGAGCGGGCCCGCACTTCGGCGATAGCCTGAGATTCGGCCTGCGCGATCTTGTCTTCCACCGCCTTGGTGCGGCGGACGATCAGCGTTTCGAGCGAGGTCTTGGCTTCAGCTGTCAGCCGGAACGCTTCCTCGCGCGCCGCGGCGACGATGCTCTCCGCCTCGGTGGTCGCGGCCTGCCGCTTGGCCTCGTATTCCTCGAGCAGGAACTTGGCCTCCTGGCGCAGCCGCTCAGCTTCCGCCAGTTCGCCCTCGATTGCCTTGATGCGGCCGTCGAGCGCCTTGCCGATCATGCTTGGCAGCTTGAGATAGAGCATCACGCCAATGAAGATGAAGAGCGCGATGGTGGCCCAGAAGGCGGCGTCGAATTCGAAAGCCATCGGCTTACCCCTTCACCACGTCGTTGACGGCGGCCTGTACCTCTGCGGCACTGGCCTCGCCGGTGAGCTGAGTCACGAGCGCCGCAGCAGTATCTGCCGCAATCTCGGCGACCCGGCCCAGCGCCTCTTCTTTGTTCTTGCTGATCCGTGCCTCAGCTTCGGCGACCTTCTTACCAAGGTCGTCCTCCACCACTTTGCGCTTGCCGTCGAGATCGGCCTTGATCGAGGTGCGGGTCTCTTCGGCAATGCCGTGCGCATTCTTGCGAGCTTCCGCGAGTGCCGCCTCATAGGCCGCGATGGCCTTGTCGGTTTCGCCCTTCAGCCGCTCGGCTTCCTTGAGGTCGCCATCGATCCGCGCTTTACGCTTGTCGATGGTCGAGCCGATCTGCGGCAGAGCCACGCGGCTCATCACCACGTAGAGCACGGCAAATGCGACTACAAACCAGAGCAACTGGCTGGCAAACGTCGACGCTTCGAAGGGAGGAAACCCTACCGGCGCTTCAGGATGCTCGGTCGTGGCATGAGTCTCGCCGATCGGCGCGGACGCCGCCGGCGATTCCTGTACGACGACACCGTTCTGCACGGCATCGCCCGGAGCGGCAGACGAAATGTCGGCCTGCGCCACAAGAATTATTGAGTCAGCCATTGGCGGTCACCTTGGTTCGGCTCGTGCTCCGGAGAATCCCCGGAGCAGCAGTTCGTCGCGGTGATCTCAGACTGCGTAGAGCAGCAGGAACGCGATAACGAGCGAGAAAATGCCCAGAGCTTCGGTCACGGCGAAGCCGAAGATCAGGTTCGAGAACTGGCTCGCGGCCGCGGCCGGATTGCGCAGCGCGCCCGACAGATAATTGCCGAAAATCACGCCCACGCCCACGCCGGCGCCGCCCATGCCGATACAGGCAATGCCCGCACCGATCAGTTTGCCCAACATCTTGGCTGCTTCGGGATCCATGCTTAGTCTCCTTGGTGTCTGGAATTCTGTTGTTTGAGTGATCCGGCCGTCAATGGCCGGGATGGATTGCGTCGTTCAGATAGACGCAGGTCAGGACCGCGAAGACGAACGCCTGAAGCGCCGCGACGAGAACCTCAAGGCCGGTCAAAGCCACTGCCATGCCAAGCGGCAGGATCGCAACGACCCCCCAGGCACCGGCGGCGAGCAGCGCCACCACCATGCCGCCGAACACCTTCAGCACGATATGGCCGGCCAGAATGTTGCCCCATAGTCGCAGTGAATGGCTGAGCGGCCGGCTAAGGAACGAGATGATCTCGATCGGCACGACCAGCCAGATGATGAACCATGGAATGCCCGACGGTACGAACAGCTTGAAGAATTTGAGCCCGTTCTTCCAGAAGCCGTAGATCACGACCGTGAAGAACACCAAAAGCGCCATGCAGACCGTCACGATCAGATGACTGGTCACCGTGAAGAAGTACGGGAACATGCCGAACAAATTCGCCACGAGGATGAACATGAACAGCGAGAACACCATCGGGAAGAACTTCATGCCTTCCGTGCCAGCGGTATTGCGCACCATGTTGGCGATGAACTCGTAGCTCATCTCGGTCATCAACTGCAGCCGGTTCGGCACGATGGCGCGGCGGTTGCTGCCCAGGATTAGGAAGGCCGCAATCAGGCCAACCGTGAGAACCATGAAGAGAGCGGAGTTGGTAAAGGCGATGTGGACGCCGCTGCCCGGCGTACCATCGCCGCCGAAATTGCCGATATTGAAGATGTCATTGATCCGGAACTGATGGATCGGTTCAATCGGTTTTTCAGCCACGTCGAGCCTTTCCTCGTCATCCCCGGATCAGGTCGGGGATCACATTCAGTCGTCTTCGTCGTCGCGCAGCGCCGGAGTATCCTCGGGCACCGCGGTCGCGGCGTTCATATCTGCGGTGGCCCTTACCACGTTGAGCACGCCGGCCGCAAAGCCAAGCAGCAAGAGCACCACGGTCGCCCAAGGGCGGGTGGGTAAGAACATATCGATGATGTATCCGAGCCCCGCGCCGACAAGAATTGCCGCCACAAACTCGGACGCAAGCCGGAACCCCCGGCTCATCCCCGACATATCACCTTGACGCGTCTGCTCCGTAACGGCTTCCGCCGCCCGTTGCCCCCGCGCGCGGGCTATGCGCGCACCCAAATCCGACGTCACCTTCGGTGCGCCGGACCCGGTTTCGGAGCGATTGTCGTCACGCGGTTCGCTCATCGCGTCCCTTCGCTTCGCCCCGGCACAAAAGGAAATTTATGCCCTCAAAGTCGCGCGCAACATAGTGTTGACTCTTTTGGGTGTCAAGCGCGCAAAACGACATCTAAGTCATTGAAAAATAATAACATTTCGTTGCCGAGAAAGCCCGCGACAACGAGTCATGTTAACGGCGGCGCACGAGCCTAGCTGGCGACCGCTGCTTCGCGCACTTGCATCGCGCCTGTCAAATCGACCGACACCAGTTGGCTGACGCCGCGCTCGTACATGGTGACGCCGAACAGCCGGTTCATCCGCGCCATGGTGATCGGGTTGTGAGTGATCACCACGAAGCGGGTTTCGGTGCGCTTGGCCATCGAATCGAGCAACGTGCAGAAGCGCTCCACATTGGCGTCGTCGAGCGGCGCGTCGATTTCGTCGAGCACGCAGATCGGCGCCGGATTGG
>JBDTLB010000081.1:0-10933 GCA_039934955.1 Devosia sp. | reverse complement strand
CTTGGACGATACAGTACCACGATCTCCGTGGCTTTGAGGGCTATGTGTCGTCCATTTGAACGGACGACTCCACCCCCCAGTTTCCGGGCCTCTCCCGGTGATGTTAATTCGCAATGGACGACGAGGGTGTCCTCGCCGGTGGGGGATTGATGCGCGATGACAGGGACATGGTCTCGACGCCGGGGGATGGTAGGATAGATGATAGGATAAATCCCCATAGCTGGTGCCTCAGTGAGGCTGTGTCCGACCCTCATAGCCCTCACAGCCGGGGAGGACCCACCGTTTTCTCATCGCCGACGCGAGCATCGTTCTAGCCCCACAAGCCGCGCGACATGATGCGGCGGCCATGGACGAGGTGAGCGCCCCGCCCGGGTGGAGAATCCACCAGTTCGTGGGCGACCCGCGCCGGAACATGGAGCATTTCTGTTTCCGGCAACTGGCGCATCACGTTCGAGATCGAGGACGGCGAAATTTCCAACCTAGATTTGGAGGATTATCACTGATGAACGAAGTCATTGAACGCATTGGGATGAGGACGCCGCATGTCGGCGCGTTCATCCGCGACGAAATTTTGGACGAGCTGGGCCTATCGGTTCTCAAGGCCGCCGAGGTGCTGGGTGTGCGCCGCGCGACCCTATTCGACCTCGTGAACGAGAAAGCCGCCTTGTCGCCTGAAATGGCCTTACGGATCGAGAAGGCTTTCGGGGTCAACATGGACCTGCTGTTGAAAATGCAGGCCGGTTACGACACCGAGAACATGCGCCAGCATGCCGATGAAATCGCCGTGCAGCGGTACGCAGCACCAACACCCTAAAGCTGGATAGATCGACCGCAGGAAGATCGGCAGCCGCGCCACTGGTTCGAGCGGCGAACGCGGTTTCTGTCGACCTGCCCGCGAGCCAAGATTGCCGTGCGACCATCAGTTCATTTTGGGCGATGCGGGCGGAATACCCCACCGTCAGGTCGAACCCCAGTCTTCCGGGCCTTTCCGGCAATACCCCTGATGATGCGCGATCATTAGGGCGAAGCTCGGAATCCTCGGCATCACAGGCATGGCCGGAAAGCCTCGATTCACTAGCTTGGGCCTGTGCGGCGGGTGTCCGACCCTCATCGCTCTCGCAGTCAGGGAGGACCCGCCGTTTTCATGCCGACATGAACGACGTTCTTGCATTGGTTAAGGACGACCTTATCATCCTGCCGCTCGGCATCCTGCCCGCGGTCAAGCTGATCCCCTCACACTTCATGGCCGAGTTCCCTGCAGACGCGACGAGGCAGGAGGGCAAGCCGAGGTCGATAGTGGGGCTCATCGTCACCGTCTGCGTATAGCAAGCATCGCTTGGCTGTAACGCGACTTTGCTTCGGTCGTCCGAGTTCCGCTGCGCCGGAAAAACCATGCTATTCTGGCAAAGCTAGAAGGTATTTGATCGCCATCCAGCAGATCGCATCGCAAAAGTTACATAAGGATTCACCAAATCGCTGATTGCTGATCGATCCTTAATGCGATTCGAGGACTTGCTGGCCAAAGGTCCCACGATTGATATTCTCCTGGGCTCGTTGTGTCAGACCGTGCCGCTCCAAAGCTATCCACCCACTCGAGCCTGCGTCTGCTTGTCGTTGTCTGGCCGTTCGTCGCCATCATTCTGACGCAGGCGCTGGTCGCCAGTTTCAGCGTGCAGATGGTCAGCTCGCTACGCGCCTATGTCACCGGCGAGAGCCTTTGGTCCAAGGGGCAGCACGACGCGGTCTACTATCTCGGGCGCTACATCAGCACAGGCGACCGCAATTTCCTCGAACATTTCGACGGAGCAATGGAGTATCCGCTCGGCGATCGCGAAGCACGGCTTGCGCTCGAAGCCGATCCGCCAGATCTGATGCGGGCAACAGCCGGCTTCATTCAAGGCGGCAATTATCCGAGCGACGTTCCGGGCATGATCTGGCTGTTCCGTAACTTCCACTGGCTCAGCTACATGGGTCAGGCCATCGATGACTGGCGTCTTGCCGAAACCGCGCTGCTCAGGCTTGAAGCTTTTGCAGCCGACGTGGACACGCATTTGCCTGCCGTCTCGCACGAGGCCGAAATGGCCCGCCTCGATGCCCTCAATGACCAGATCACGCCACTTACGAGCAAGTTCGCGGTGAGCCTCGGCGAGGGCGCCCGCTTCGTCCAGAGCGCGCTGCTCTACGCCAACATCGCGATCGGCGCGCTGTTCATTGTCGTCACGTTCCTGCGGCTGAACCACTTCGTGCGCCATCGTAGACGGATAGAGGGCGAACTCTCCTGGCACGCCGCCCACGACTATCTCACAGGCCTGCCCAACCGCCGCAGTTTTGAGCAGTCGCTCCAAGTCATGATGGCGGACCCTCGGTCGCGGCTAACCCTGATGTTTCTCGACATCGACCAGTTCAAGCTGGTCAACGATTCAGGGGGCCACGCCGCCGGCGACGAATTGCTCCGGCAGGTGGCCACGTTCGTGCCGAAATATCTGCGCCCGAGCGATGTGCTGGCCCGGCTGGGCGGTGATGAGTTCGGACTGATCTTGGCCGATTGTTCGCCTGACAACGGGCTGGCCCTCGCCCAGCGCATCCAGGAAGCTTTCGAGCAGATCGATTTTGTCTGGCAGGGTCAGCATCATGCCGTGAGTGCGAGCATCGGTCTCGTCCAACTCGAAGGTTCCCGCCTAAGCGTCGCCGAGGCGCTGCGGGCCGCAGATCTCGCATGCTACATTGCCAAAGAAAAGGGCCGCAACCGCGTCTACGTCCACGCGCCAGACAATGTTGCCGAGGCCGAAATGTCCACCGATATGGGCTGGGTGCAACGCCTGCACCGCGCTCTCGAAGAGGACCGGTTCGAACTCTACGCGCAGCCCATCATCCCGACTATTGCGAGCAACGGCGACGGCGAGCACGTCGAATTGTTGCTTCGCTTGCGCGAGGGCAACAATGGGGAACTCATTCCGCCAGGCGCCTTCATTCCCGCCGCCGAGCGGTTCGGAGTGATGCCGGCGATCGACCGCTGGGTCGTCAAAGCAGCCCTCAAGACTATCGCGGCTCGTGGGCGGCTGGCCGATCGCTCAACCTATTCGATCAACCTTAGTGGCGCGACGCTCAACGATGACCTGTTCGAAGGATTCCTGTGCGACGCGCTGGCCTCATCTGGTGTTGCACCAGAATTGCTCTGTTTCGAAATCACCGAGACGAGCGCCGTAGCCAATCTCGACCGCGCCGCTGCCTTCATGGAGACGATGCGCCTCGTCGGCTGCCGGTTCGCTCTCGACGACTTCGGCGTCGGTATGTCGTCGCTGACATACCTGAAGCGCTTTCCAGTCGACTATCTCAAGATCGATGGCAGCTTCGTTCGTGACATGCTGACCGACAAATACGACCGCGCCACCATCGAGATGATAAACCACCTGGCGCACGTCGCTGGCAAGAAGACCATCGCCGAGTTCGTCGCCACCCCCGCTATCCTCGCGGCACTCACTGAGATCGGCGTTGACTACCTGCAGGGCTACGCCATCGCCCGCCCTGCCCCGTTCTTGGCCGACACGCAGCAGATGGCACCCGGCAAGCGACTGCGCGCCTGACGCGCTGCGTCTAGACCACCGATCTTCCGTTCTATCTGCGCACCGACCACAAATATAGGCAGTGGCTTCGTGCGCTTTCACATCGCTTTAGGTGCTGGCCGCTAGTTGTGGCAGCCATCATGAGTCATGACTGGAACCCACGTTGGGTCCTGCGGTCAGTCGGAGAGCTTTGCGGAGAATGCAGCGGGTCCGACGGGTCTAGCGTGGATAGCGGCGCCGAGATCGGCCTTGGGGTGTTGCCCCCCGCTAGCGGGAGGCAGGTCATGTCGGCGCGACCCTTGCAAGTCAAACACCGTACTTGCGGCGTTGCCTTTTGGCGCCGGAAGGGCGGCTCTGGCGGTATTGAGGGTGCAATGCTTGTTTGTCTCACAAATCACATAGTCGCCGTTTTTGCCCATGCAGATCCCTGCACCGTCGCCCGCCGCACCGTAGGTCCCTCCTGCATTGTTGCAAGAGCCGTGGAGGGCACCCGGGGACATGGACGTATTGAGTGAAGTAACCTTGGCGGCAGCGGGAGCCGTCGTCGAAACGATGAGCAAGGCCGCGGCGATGCTCGTATAGGCGAAAACAATAGCAGTGGGCTTCATTTTCAACTCCAGGGTGAGCGTTGTTCGATGACCGATGAAACGCCACTGCTCCTGAAGCGAATTTGAACCCGATGTTCACCGCATCAGTGTTGTCCAGGAACGAGACAATCGCCTCGAGCTTCACTGCGAGACCTGGCAATCTGTCAGCGGCATACGAGCGATGCGGTCGACCAATTCCAGAGCTTCGTCCAAAGTCATCGACCAGCTTTTCCATTGAGCGCTCCCCGCACACCGCTGGCGCTGAGCTCGCCGATCAAGACGGACGAGTTGGGCATGAAGGACGGCCGGGTTCTCATCGCGCTGTTGCTCGACCATGCGGCCTCTCACACGCTGCGGATGACAAAGTGCTGAGCCGGACGACAAGTCTAGCGCCAGCTTAGATGTGTTGAGCGCCTAGTGAGGTGGGCTGACCTGCAAACATCGGCTGCGGGTGCGCGAGAAATCTGCCTGTCTCAGCTCTCACCCAGCGCGGTTCTGGCGGAGCTTCTACGGCATCCGAGTTGCGGGCTGGGGGCTTTCAACCCGTAATCGTGGCATGGCCCCACGGGGCGACCGTAGGTACCAGCGGGCGATTCGGGCCGCAACCTCAAATAGTGTGGCTTGGACGATACAGTACCACGATCTCCGTGGCTTTGAGGGCTATGTGTCGTCCATTCGAACAGACGACCATGCCCCCCGTATTCCGGGCCTCTCCCGGTGATGTTAATTCGCAATGGACGACGAGGGGGTCCTCGCCGGTGGGGGATTGATGCGCGATGACAGGGACATGGTCTCGACGCCGGGGGATGGTAGCATAGATGATGGGATAAATCCCCGCAGCTGGTGCCTCAGTGAGGCTGTGTCCGACCCTCATAGCCCTCACAGCCGGCGAGGACCCGCCGTTTTCTCATCGCCGACGAGCGCGTTCCGCGTGGGGGCCAAGTGTCTTGGCATCCTGGCTGGACGATCGCAGAGACCAAGTCGCGTCGCTGAGATGTCACCATTCGTTTCCGCTAGCTCATGGTCGTTCGTCGGGTCATCTGCATGACCCTTGGTTCGTGAAGAGCAACTTGTGCTGGCGAGGTCGAAGACCGGTATCGTTCCCAGCTAGTGCCGCTCGCGGATGACACCCCATCACGACCTTCATTGACCCGGTCGTTCGGGACCCACACTGGGGCCGGTGGGTGGGGCCTCAGTGAAGGATTGTTCCTCGCCGACAACAGGCGCGCTGCGACCATCCCTGCTCGATGTCAAGACACCTGGCCCCCACGCGGACGCACGCGTCGGCGATGAGAGCTTGGCACGCCCTTCCCGGCTGTGAGCGCTATGAGGGTCGGACACAGTTCGACCACTCACCAGCTATGGGATTTGTTGGACCTATACGACCCAATCCGCCCGTCCTGCGGTAGTGGGGGCAATCGCGGGCCCTTTCCCGCGGCCCCCACTACCGCAGGACAAACCGGACGCCCGAAGAATTGGGACCAAGCTCCCTTGCTCGCTTACTCAGCGTATCCGCTTTGACCAAAAGCGGTCCTGCGTTCGCATCTTCGCTTTCACACGACGAGCAACCGCTCCGTCGTCGGTATTACTAACGTCGAGTGCTCTTGGACAGGGAACTGGCGGATACTGCGATGACGATGATCGCGCCGACGAGGATTTGGCGAACGTAGCTGTCGACACTCATCTGGGTCAGGCCATTGTCGAGGACGCCGAGAATCAGCACGCCGATGAGGGTCGCGAGGATGCGGGGCTCACCCTCCTCGCTCATTGTCATGCCGAGGAATACTGAGGCGATGGCGTTGAGCATGAGGCCGGACCCTTGGGTTGGGTTGGCGGAGGCGACGCGGCTGGCATAGAGCAACCCGGCGCCAGCGGCGCTCAGACCAGTGAGGGAGAAAGCCAGCAACTTCAACCGGCGGACAGGGACGCCGCTGAGATAGGCAGCCTCGACGTTGCCGCCGACAGCGTACAGACGCCGACCGAAGGTCGTGTGCTCGAGCAGCACCCAGACGACTGCCACCACCACCAACGCGACAATGGTAAGGTTGGGGAGCGTTACCGGGCCAAGCGGCAGGCCTTCACGGGCAAAGGCACCAAAAGCATCGGGGATGGCGCGACCGGAGATGGTCTTGCCGCCCGAGACGACGAAAGCGGTGCCCGAGAAGATCGTGAGGGTCGCAAGCGTCGCAACGAAGGGCAGGATGCCGACGAAGCTCACCAGCGCGCCGTTGATGAGGCCGCCGACGAGGCCGGCAAGCAACGCGACGCCGACAGCGGCCCAGATTGGCCAGCCGAAGCTGAACAGTATGGCGGCAACGATGCCCGACAGGCTCGCCATGGAACCAACGCTCAAATCGAAGTCGCCCATCACCATGACGATGGTCATACCGGCAGCAACAACCATCAACATCGATAGCTGCTGCGTGATGTTGAGCCAGTTCTGGGCGGTAAGGAAAGTGTCCGGCAGGCGGATCACAAAGAAGATTAGGATCAGCACAAAGCCGGCGAGCGTGCCATAGCGGCGGAGGAAGGCCAGCATCTATGCGACCTGCGCGGCTGCGGCATCGCGGCCATAGCAGAGGTTGAGCAGAGCTTCCTCGGTGAGGCCAGCGGCGGGGGTGGTCAGAACGATCGCGCCATCGCGCATCACGGCGATGCGGTCGGACATGCCGATCAGCTCGGGCAGATCAGAGGAGACAAGAAGCACGGCCATTCCTTTGGCGGTCATATCGCGGATGATCGAGTAGATATCGAACTTGGCGCCCACATCGACGCCGCGGGTCGGTTCGTCAAGCAGCAGCAGTTTCGGGTCGCCACCCAGCGCCTTGGCAAACACCACCTTCTGCTGGTTGCCGCCCGAAAGTTCGAGTACTCGCTGATCTGGGCCGACGGCGCGCAGCTTGACGCTCTCGCCCAGGGTTGTGGCGAAGCGGCGCTCGCGACGCGGCGTGAGCCAAGTGCCGCCGAGGCTCTGCGATTGCAGATGTGGTAGAGTGATGTTTTGATAGATCGGGCGGGTGGTGATGAGGCCCTCGGAGCGCCGCTCCTTTGGGACATAGGCGATGCCGGACTTCCAGGCCTTTCCGGGATCGCCGAAGATCTTGCGCAGCAACTCCGTCTGGCCCATGCCGGAGAGGCCAGCGATGCCGACAATCTCGCCTTTGTGGAGAATGAGACCGGGGCGCTCATAGGCGATTTCGGCGGTGGGGGTAACCGTCGCCGGTGGGTAGGCATCGCCAATCTTGCGCCCGATCATCAAGGCGACTAGGTCGTCGTGGGAGATGCCGTTGAGGAGCCCGCTATCGATCGGTTTGCCGTCCCGTAGCACGGTGGCGCGATCGCACAGCGTCATCACTTCATCGATGCGGTGCGAGACGTAGAGCACGGAGTTGCCGCTTGCCCTGATGCCGCGCAGAACCTTGAACAGGCGCTCGGATTCGTCGCGCGTCAGGGCCGCGGTCGGTTCGTCCATGACATAGAGGCGAGCCGGAGCGCCAGCATCGGCAAGGAAGGCGCTCGAGATTTTCACCAGCATGCGGTCGCCGAGCGACAAGCGAGCCATCTTCTGGCGCGGGTCAATGTGGGTGATGCCCAGCGTCTCGAGGACGTCGCGCGATATTCGATGCAGCGCGCGCCAGTCGACGAAGAGGCCGGCACGACGGGGATAGACGCGGCCCATCATGATGTTCTCGGCGACCGAGAGGGCGGGAACGACGCTCATTTCCTGATGGATGAAGCGCAGGCCGCGGCGGCGCGCGGCGGCCGGGCTGTCGATGGTCACAAGGACGCCATCGATGGCAATGCTGGCGGTGTCGGGAGCGACCACGCCGGCGAGGATCTTGATTAACGTCGATTTGCCGGCGCCGTTCTCACCCATCAATGCATGGATTTCGCCAGACGCGATGTCGAGGTCGACGCCCCGCAATGCAGGGACGCCGGCATAGGCTTTTGAGACGTTGTGGAGAGAAAGCAGCGCCATTGAGGAATGGGGCGGGCCTGATGGCCCGCCCCCACGTCAGATCATTGCTTGGCGGTGGCGACGGTGACTAGCTTGGTCGGCACGTAGATGACGCGCTGCTTCAGCGTTTCGCCACCGAGAACGCGGGATACCGCATCGGCAGTCGCAGAGCCGATGCCCTTGAAGTCCTGCGCCACTGAGGCTTCGAAATTGCCGCCCTTGGCGATCTCGTCGCGGGCCTGAGGGTTGGCGTCGATACCGGTGATGACGATCCCTTCCTTGTCACGGCCAGCCGCCTGAATAGCCTGCAGGGCACCAAGGGCCGGCTGGTCCCAGGCGGCCCACACGGCGCTGATCGAGCCCGGCGTCGGGTTGGCGGCGAGGATGGCTTCCATCTTGGCGCGACTGTCGGCGATGCCGCCGTCGGAGACGTCCGGGGTCACCTTGTCGAGGATCTTGATGTCGGGGAAATTGCCGAACACGGCGCTGGCGACGACGCCGCGCACCTGGACTGGCGGGAACGCGTCGAACACGAACATCACGACGGAGCCCTTGCCGCCGATGCGATCGGCCACATAGGTCGAGGTCTCGGCGGCCATAGCGTAGCCGTTCGAGGTGACGTTGGTGACGAGCAGCGGATCGGCGCCGGCGTCCATGCCGAACACTGGGATGTTGGCGACCTTGGCCGCCTGGAGGCCAGCTTGGACCTGCGCCGGATCGACGTTAATGACGATGGCATCGACCTTCTGAGTCACCATGTCCTCGATGCGGCTGATCACGGCCGCGAGGTCGTTCTGGGTGTCGATGACGTTGACGTCCCAGCCCTTCTGCTTGGCGACGTCCTGGAACGCCTCGACGTAGAACTGGGTGCCGGGCTGGGCCAGATACGGGGTGATCACCGCAACCTTGGCGGCGAAGGCCGAACTGGCGATGGACACGGCGACGACGGCAGTGGCCGCGAAAAGAACGCGGCGAAGAGATTTGCTGAGCATGTGGAAGCCCTCCTGTGGCTCGCGCGATTGTTTTCCTTGCGCTTCGGGCCACTATAGGTGAGGCAAATGCCCGCTGCTACGGGCATTTGGGAGGGGCGCGGGTTGGTCGCAACGCTGATTGGCATCGATGTGGGGACCACCGCCGTCAAGGCAGTGCTCGTCACCCTTGATGGCCACCGTCTCGCGGATTTCTCACGCCCCCACCCCATGCATCGCGCTGGCGCAAATGCCGCGGAGCAGGATCCTGCTGACTGGATGCGGAGCGTTCTGGCAGCACTGACCAGCTTCGCCGAGCGGCGCGATTTGAGTGGCCTCGCCGGCATCGGCATCTGCTCGCAGGTCAATACGCATGTGTTCGTGGATGGCAGCGGCGGGCCGGTTCGTCCCGCCATCACCTGGCAGGATGGACGGGCGGCCGCGGATGCGGCAACGATCGACGCGCAGGTCAGCGCGGCGCAGAAGCTTGAGTGGTTCGGCGGGCCGGTCCCGATCGACGCGAGCCATGCCCTGTCCCGCATGGCCTTCGTTGCGCGCACCGAGCCCGAAGTTTTTGCGCACACGCGGCACGTCCTGCTGCCCAAGGACTATTGCGTGATGCAGCTCACCGGCGCCGTCGGCAGCGATCCGATTTCGGCGGTCGGCCTTGTCGACCAGCGGGGCTATGTCGCGCCGCTTCTCGATCTTGTTCTGCGTGCCGCCGAGGTGCTGCCGCCGCTCCACGGCTTCACCCATGTTGCGGGCCGCGTGCGAGCCGGCCTGCCCTGCGTCGGAACGCCTGTCGTCACCGGCACCATGGACGCATGGGGTGGGATGTTCGGCCTGGGCGTCAGCCGCGATGGCGATGCGATGCTCCAGAGCGGAACCAGCGAGATCGCCGGCATTGTGAGCGATCATGTCGAGCCAACAGCTGGGGTCGTGCTGTTTCCGGCCTATGACGGGATCAGGATGCACGCCGCGCCGACACAGGCCGGGGGCGCAGCGCTGCAATGGTTCGCCGAGGTTCTGGGCAAGTCTGCCGCCGATCTTTCGGCGATGGCCGAAACGAGCGATCCGTCGGAAAGCACGCCGCTGTTCCTGCCGCACCTGCAGGGCGAGCGGGCGCCGATCTGGGACAGCGCGACCCGCGGTGTCTTTGCGCGCCTCGATGGCCGCGCCGATGCCACGGCGATGTCGCGCGCTGTGATGGAGGGGGTGGCGTTTTCCGTCCGGTGGGCGTTTGAGGCGCTGCAAGCCTCGGCCGGTCGCCGTGTGGAGGTCGTGAACATCGGCGGTGGTGGCTCGCGGTCGGATGTGTGGACGCAGATCAAGGCCGATGTCCTTGGCGTACCGCTGCGACGGGCAGCAATCGCCGATAGCGCGGCGATGGGCGCCGCGCTGCTCGCCGGCGTGGGCAGCGGCGCCTTTGGGTCGCTGGAGCGGGCAGTTCGGGGCCTCATCCAATTCGATCGAACGTTCGAGCCGCGGTCGGAATATCGCGCATTGTACGACGGCCGATACGGCAAATTCCGTGAGCTTTACGACGCATTGTGTTTGCTCAACGCGTCTTATCATCTCACCGACTGATCCGTGTCGGCACTAGCAACGCCCACTTCTGTTTGTCGGGTTCTGGCGCCACTAGCGAAAATTCGTGGAAGCCTCCGGGAAGGCCCGCTCCCGACCCAATCGCGGTCGTTTGCAGTCAATCGTGAGCAACCCGAAAGCTGCCATTTTCCATCGTTCCAGGAGCTTCCCGCCTCCATAAGTGTGAATCGGCGAGGGGTTCCGACGCCGATCGTCATCGTAAACCATTGGTTAGATTGGGCACGAGCACGCAAGACCCGACGCCTACTCACA
>JBDTLB010000080.1:0-36458 GCA_039934955.1 Devosia sp. | reverse complement strand
TTGCCCGGCGCCGCAACAGGGATCTTTTCGACCTTGAGGGAAGGGCAGCGACAAGAACGGATCGGCCAGACACATATCGAACACCTTGTGCATGGTGATGGAGAATGAGTCACCCGTCCGGTGGGTGCCTCATTTGCCCACTGGTTCGGGTATCGCCGACACGTGGCGGACGGGAGCGACCAGTCTGCTCCTCGGATTGGCAATAGCCGCGCTGGTCGCTTATCGACAATCTCGGATGCGTGGGCGGGCCCGCGCTGGCCAGCGTCGCGGCCCCGAACCGACTGACGGACAATCCATAGAGACCAACGCTTGCGGCTCGCGACCGACAATTGTGCTGGCTGGCAAAGCGCTGCGACAAATCGTCAAATACGACTCGGAGTCGTATTTGAGCGATCCCAAACGTCTCTCAGCGCAGCTGTCAACGTCGCCGCTCCAAGACGTTCAAGCATATTCAAAAAGGGAAGCAGGGTGTCACCCAGCTGGTTTGCAACTGTCTCCATCAGCGCGAGATCACCGGCATCCCCTTGCCAGGCTGTCCAGCGGTGGGCGTTCTCGTCAGGGGGAGCACCAGCGACTGTGCCGTTGCCGTTCCGGCCGTTGCCGCCTGCCGACAAGAACTCAAGTAGCTCGTGAGCGCTGGGCGCCGGGTCACATTGCAAATGCCGTTCTAGAAGTGTGGGGTCGATTCGACGGGAGCAGGTGGCAACTCGCTGGATGATTTTCAGGCTATATTTGCTGAGAGATGGGTAACGCTCAACAACGCTAAACGCGGCCATCGACTTTTGAGCCGTTCGGACATTCAATTTACACTCTAGTTCGACCCAACGGATAAACTCTCCGTGTGGGAGAATGTCCTTTATTTCAAACAGCGCCCGGCCTATCTGAAGTTGGGCGTCTAGTGCACGGCTAACACCGAACGCAACGTTCAGTGCCGCCGCGCGCAGCCTGGACTGGTCATAAATAGCAAGTGTGCTGTAATCGAAACTGCCTGCGACGTTAACATTCACAATTGTCTTCAAAGCCAGTACCCCTAACGAATCCAGCCATCTGTAGAAAAATGGTCGCCGCGATTCGTGCAAGGCGCAAGCCCCCTATTGAAAATTGCGGTCTTGGGCTCTCCGCCCTGGCGACCTGGGCCGCTGGCTCTAGCGGGCAATCCGAAGCTAACGGCCGCTAACTTCGGATTTCTTACATCGATTGACGACTGAAATGGCGTTTCTGTTGGCGGCTGGACAAGACCTGCATCTGGCGCACCGGCCAGCACTGCTCACTCTGCCGACAAGACGAGGCGAGCGCACGCTGCGCCTTCGACATACGCGTCTGGCGCCGGACCTTCGCCGCGGCGAATCCAGCATAGGGCCGACGTGTTATTCAAGCTGCCTCTCAATAAGTGGCAGGAGGTAATGCTTCCGACAGCGACGATCTACCGCTCTGCGCTCGAAGCTCAGTGGCCACTATGAATCTGCGCGATCGATCGAATCGACCGAGCACTTTTGCTGTGCTACACAGGTGGATACAGGCTCGCATCCCAGTGAGCAAAATCAGCACCTTAGCGATCTTTCCAAAGCTGGCTGCGAATCCTAGCGCCCCAGCCAACCCTTATGACAGTGACAACCGTGCCCGGGCTATATCGCGCCCGGCCTAGCTGGCGGCGGCGCTGTGCAACAGCATGTCGACCGCCTGCTCCATTGAGCCGGCAAGCGTCACGCCGCCGCCGTTGACGAAGAAGATCGCGTCGGCGCCGTCGATGGTGTTGAGGCGGTGGGCGATGATGACGCGCGTCGTCGTCGCGGGCAGCTTTTTCAGAATTTCGTCGAGAAGCCGCTCTGTCACCGTGTCGATATTTGCCGTCGCTTCGTCGAGAATCAGAAGTTCGGGGTTCCGCAGGGTGACGCGGATGAAGGCGACCAGCTGCTTCTGGCCGAGGCTCATCGTATCGCCGGTCGAAGAAACCGGCGTCTCCAATCCCTGCTCGAACCGTGCGAGCAGTCCCGACAGGCCCGCCTCATCGAGAAGCACGCGAAGCGCTTCATCGCTCAAGCCAGCATAGCCCGCATTGCCGTAGAGAATGTTGTCGCGCACGCTGCCGGTAAACAGGAACGGCTCCTGGAGAATGAAGCTGATCTTGTCGGCACGCTCCGGCGGCTCGTACGAGCGAATGTCTCGACCGTTGAGCAGGACCGTTCCCTCACTCGGGTCAAAGAGTCGGGCCATCAGCGACGCCGTCGTCGTCTTGCCGCCGCCGGTCGGGCCGACCAGGGCGTAGGTTTTGCCCCGCTCGAGCGAGAAACTGATGTTGCGCAGCACATCTGCGCCATCCGGATAACGGAACGACACATTGTCAAAGGACATGACGGCGTCGGAGGCGGTCGGGGGAGCCGGAACGACACTCATATCGGATTGGAGTTCCAGTACTTCCGATATGCGGTCGAGGCCAGCCAGCGCGAGCTGCAGTGAAGACCAGATGGCGGCGAGTTGCCGCAATGGGTTGTAGAAATTGTTGACGTAGAGCAGGAAGCCGATCAGCAGCCCGGTGGTGAGTTCGCCCGTCGAAATCAGATAGATGCCATAGGCCAGAACCACGAGCTGGCCGAAATTGTAGGCCAGCCCATAGATGGGAATGAAAATGTTGCTGGCGACGCCGGCGCGGATCGAGGCTCGATAATTGGCGGTATTGGCCTCAGCAAACTTGCTGCGGAAATAATCGAGCCGGTTGAAGGCGACGATTACTTTGAAGTTGGCGAGACTCTCCTGAATCTCACCGCTGAGACCGCCCAGCGTCTGAAGACTCTTGAAACTCGCGCGCTTGACCCAGCCGCCGACAAGCTGCGTGACAACCAACACAAGGACCGCCGGGATCAGCGCAGCGCCGCCGAGCCGGATGTTGAGGGTAAGCAGCAGGATTCCCGCACCGACGATCAGCACGGCGTTGCCAAGAAATTGCATCAGCGCCTGGGCAAAAAATTGGTTGAGCTTGTCCGTATCGTTGTTGATGCGGGAGATCAGGTCGCCGGACTTGTTCTGGTTGAAGAAGGCGACCGGCAATTCCTGCAGCTTGAGGAAGATGGCGTTGCGCAGATTGAACAGGATCCGGCGGGCGACGCCGCCCATGGTGCGCGACTGGATATACGACGACGCGAGCCCGACCAGATAAACTAGGAACAGCAGGCCGCTCCACAGCAAAACACCGTTATAGTCGTGCGTCGCTATGAAGTGATCCACCGCATACGCGATGATCAGCGGACCGATAAGCGCCACCAGCGAGGAAATGAGGATCGCTACGAGGGCGATCGCAACCTTGCGGCCCTCGCCCTGCATGAGCGGCAACAGCCGCGACAGGGCCTTCCAGATCGGCTCCTTGCTGTCGCTCGCGGTGGAGGTATTAAGCTTGTAGCTCATAGTCCTCGGTGCTCTGCTGCGACTGGTAAATCTGCACGTATTCCGGCGAGGCGTGCATGAGCGTCTGATGCGTGCCGATGGCCAGCACCTTTCCCTCCATCAGCAACACGATCTGGTCGTAATCCTCGACCGCCGCGATCTTCTGAGTGACCGAGATCAGCGTAACGCCGGGGTAATTCTGGCGGACGTTGCTCAGAATCTTGCGCTCGGTGCGCTGGTCGACGCGGGCGGTGAAGTCGTCGAGCAGCAAAACCTTCGGATTCAGCGCCAGGGCGCGGGCCAGCATGATGCGCTGCTTCTGGCCGCCCGACAGCGAGGTGCCGCGCTCGGAAATGAGAGTGTCAAGCCCCGCTGGCAGGGTGGCAATGAAATCCCCCAGTTCGGCGCTGTCGATCGCCAGCTTGAGGCTTGCATCGTCGGCGACATTGCTGAAGGCGATGTTCTCCCGCAGCGTCAGATTGAAGGTGACGCTGTCCTGGAACACCAGCGCGACCTGCCGATGGAGGGCCTGCTTGTCGTAGTCCTCAAGCGGCATGCCGTCATACGTGACGCCGCCGCTTTCCGGCTCGATCAGACCGGTCATGGCGTAAAGCAGCTGTGTCTTGCCGCCTGCGGTCGGCCCGATGATGGCGGTACGCATGCCGGGGCGTGCGGCAAAGCTCACATCGTCGAGCGCCAGCCGCTGGCCGTAGCGAACGGTGAGATGCGCCACTTCGATGTCGCCGCGCAGCTCCGCCGCGAGCTTGCCCCAGGGCTTCGGTTCGGGTGCATTGAGCACCTGGCCCACGCGATCGTAGGAGGCTTGCGCCTGGGCCACCACGTTGCTCATGAAGCCAATGATGAGGATGGGGAAAATCAGGATGGCGAGATAGGAGTTGAACGCAGCGAAATCTCCCAGCGTCATCGCGCCCGAAATCACCAGATGCCCGCCGAACGCCAGAATGATCAGGGTCGCGAGATTGCTCACAAAAATGATCGCTGGGATGAGGCCCGAAAACAGCCGCAGGATGCTCATTCCGATACCGAAAGCCTCGCCATTGGCGGCGAGGAATTTCTGGTATTCGGAGGTCTGCGAATTCACCAGCCGGATCAGCGAGGATCCAAGGATGGATTCGTTGATGACCTTGTTGAGCCAGTCGATGGCGCCCTGGGCCCGGCGGAACAGCTTTCGCACGCGCGTCAGCACGACGTAAAAGGTCACCGCGATGACCGGCACGACGGCCAGCACGGCGAGCGCCAGCTGCCAATCGATCAGCAGCAACAGGACGCTGGCGCCGACGATCAGGAACAGCGACGAGACGATCGAGGCGATCGCTTGCGAGACGAAATTCTTGATGGCGTCGACATCAGAGGTGAGGTTGGTCAGCAGGCGCGCCGGCGTCACCGTCTGGATATAGGCAAAATCCTGTTGTGAGATGCGGGCCACAAGGCGCTGCCGCAGATCACGCGCGACACGCTCCGACGTCAATGTCTGGATGATGGCCTGCACATAGGTGAAAGCAAAGATGCCCAGCGCCACACCGACGAATTGCAGCACCAATGATGTCAGGCTGAAGCCGGGGTGCGCAAAACTGTCGATGGCATGTGCAATATATTGCGGCACGACCAAATTGAGCGCGTTGCCCATGATGGTCAGCAGCACCAGCGGGCCTATCCACAGCCAATAGGGCCGCAGCAAATTCAACAGGCCGCCGGCGGGCGACGCTGCATCTGCTTGAATGGTCATCGGCTGGCTGCCTCCGGTCGATCCTGCGATGGCCGTTCCTGATCCCGTGCGACGCCGCCTGTTACAGGGTTCCGTCGCAGCCGCCAACCGTAATTGTGTCTCTTGCGCGCGCAGCGCGCCGGTGTCGCAGCTCGATCGGCCCGCGACTCGAAGTGGCCCGGGTTCGTGCCGTGCCGATGAACGCGGTCTGAACTGCCGCCTCAAGCTCAATTCACTGCCACCTTCCTAAACGGCCGCCACTCGCCACAGCGCGACTGATGAACGGCCGCCGCCCCAGTGCGGCGCCCCCAAATGGAGACTACAATGATCAAGACATCTCTCTTCGCGCTTGGCGGCGTTGTCGCCCTAGCCCTCGTCCTTCCCCAGCAGGTCAGCCTTATCCAGAATGCGCTGGCCGCAAGCACTGCGCCGTTCTCGTCATCGTCGTTGCCGCCGCCGCCGACGAGCTCGACGCCGCCGACCTCGTCCGAGCCCCCCGGTGGTGGTGGTGGCAATGGTCCGGACCTTCCGGACGTCCCCAAGGACGAACAGATCACCAAGATGTCCGACACCTGCAACGCGGCGCTCGGCGAGCTGATCAAGATCCCCGAGAAGCTGGTCGTCGCCTTTGCCAACCAGAGCGGCGTGAGCGTCGTTCCGGTGTGCAACAACGGCGTTGGCCGCGAGGCCAGGATCGATGCGACCCAGGCATTGCCGCTGCAGAACGCCATTGCCAAGAACTCGGCGCTGCTCGGGCCGCTTCAGGGCCGCGGCTTCAACGCCGACGACGTCGTCGGCGTCGTCCTCATCGACGGTGTCGCGACCCTCTACGTCCACAAGAACGCGTAACTTCAGCGGGCGGCCTTCCCCGGAGGGCCGCCCGCTTTCCCTCATCCACTGCCGCCAAGCCGTCGCCACTCCGTTGAATTTCAGCTGAACTCCCGGCTCAAAGGCCAATTCACTCACACGCGCTCAGTCTCCGAGGGTCGTCGACATGACGATGAGTGAGGAGCCCGGCCGCGGTTCTAGCCACGGCCGGTCTCCCGCAGAAAGGAGACTACGCATGATGATCAAGGCACCGGTTTTGGTACTCGGCGCTATCGTCGCGCTCGCCATCGCAATTCCGCGGGCCCCCACGGCGCTCGCGGCCTCCACCGCCCCCGGCTGTCGGGTGTCGTGTGGTGGCACATCGAGCACCCCGCCGACGACCTCGTCCCAGCCGGACAACCCTGGCGGCGGCGGCAACGGTCCGGATATTCCTGCCCCGACCCCTGAAGAGCAGACCTCGCAAATGGCCGAAACCTGCAACGCTGCGCTCGGGGATCTGCGGAAAATTCCCGAGAAGCTGGTCGATGCCTTCGCCAACGAAGGCGGCGCATCGGTGGTCTCGGTCTGCAACAGCGGCCCGGGTCGTCAGGCCCATATCGATGCGAGCCAGGCGCTGCCGCTGCAAAACGCCATCGCCAGAAACTTCGCGTCGATGGCCGCGCTGAGCGCCCGCGGCTTCACCGCCGAGGACGTCGTCGGCGTCGTACTCGTCAAAGGCGTCGCAACGCTCTACGTGCACAAGCACAGCTGAGCCCAACTCAGAGGGCGGCCTCGATCCGGGGCCGCCCCTCTTTCAGCCCTTCACTGCGCCGCCGGTGAGGCCCGAAATGATGTAGCGCTGAGCCAGGAGGAAAAATCCGGCGGCCGGGATGATCGTCAGCGTCAGGAAGGCCAGGATCTTCGGCCAGTCCTGGCTGTATTGTCCCTGGAACTGCATGATGCCGAGGGGCCAAGTGTACTGCGCGTCCGAATTGAGCACGATCAGCGGCAGCAGAAAATTGTTCCAGCTGGTGACGAACGCGAACACCCCGACCGTGGCGATGATCGGCAGGCTCAGCGGCAACGTGACGTACCAGTAGATTTTCAGGTAGCCGCAATTGTCCATCCGGGCAGCATCGAACAGCTCCTTCGGCAATTGCCGGAAGAAATTGTAGAACAGCAGGATAGAAAAGCTCAAATTGAACGACACCTGCGCCACGATGACGCCCAGATGGCTGTCCAGCAGGCCGAGATCGCGCAGCTTGATGAACAGTGGCAGGATCGCTGTCGCCGACGGAAACAGCAGCCCGAGCAGCAGGAAGCCCAGCAGATATTTGCTGCCGAAAAATTTGATATGGGCAAAGGCGAAGGCGGTCATCGAGGCAAGCAGGATCGAGATCACGATCGTCGAAATCGAGATCACCAGAGAGTTCCATAGCGAATGGAAGAACGACTTGCCCAGCAGGATGCCGACGAAATTGCTGGGGTCCCAGCTCTTGGGCAGCCCGAACGGATTGACCCGCAACTCGCCGATGTCCTTGAAGCCGCCAAGCACCGTTGTGTAGAACGGCACGATCACGAACAGCGCCATGACGGCCAGGCCGATCCATTGCCAGACCGAGACGTCTGGCTGCCGGCGGCGTTTACGCACGATTGCGTCGGTCATTACTCCTGCTCCGCGGTAACCAGCAGCCGCCGGTAAATCAGCGCCACCACGACGCAGGCGATGAACAGCAGCACGCTGACCGCGCCGCCGAAGCCGAGCTTCATCCGCAAGATGCCGAAGGCATAGAGGAAGCTCACGATGGTGTGGCTGGCGCTATTGGGGCCGCCATTCGAGAGCGGAATGATCATGTCGAACAATTGCAGTGCGCCGGTAATCGAAAAGAAGACCGAGACCACGATCGACGGCCAGATCATTGGTAGCTTGATGTGGCGGATGATCTGCCACTTCTTGACGCCGTCAAGCTTGGCCGCCTCGATCACTTCACCGGGAATGCCCTGCAGCCCGGCAATATAGATCATCATGTGAAAGCCAAAATACTTCCACACGATCACCAGCATGATCGCCGGCACGACCCACAGCTTGTCGCCGAGTACGAATGGCATCTTGACGTTTATGGCGTCGCCGATCTGCGGCAACAGGCCGTAATTGCCGTCATAGACGAACTTCCAGATCAGCCCGGCGGCAACTTCGGCCAGCATGTAGGGCAAAAAGAATAGCATTCGGATCATGTTGATCAGCTTGCCCTTGCCGCTGAGAGCGAGGGCTGCCCACATGGCAAGCGGCAGCTGGATCAACATAGAAACCGCGACGACGATCAGGCTGTTGCGGACCGCCGTGCCGAAGTTCCGGTGCAGGATGACGTCCTGGTAATTCTTGAAACCGACAAAGTCGGTGATCGGGCCGTAGCCGTTCCAGTCGAAGAAGGAAAACGTGCCGGCGTCGATCATCGGGAGCACGACGAACGTCACGAACAGGATCAGCGAGGGCGGCAGGAAGATCAGCAGAGGGACCAGGCTCTTGCGGTCCATGTAGCGCCGCCGCCTTGGCGTCGCTGTCGTCGAATTCGTGCCGGCGGCGATACTCCCCATCCTCGCAACCCCTAGCTCTACTTGGATGAAGAAGCCGGTGGATGGGAACAGAGACCCACCCGCCGGTGCCTAGTTGGGAGAAAGTTACTTGTTGTCGTCGACGGCGTCTTTAACCTGTTGCGCGGCATCCTGAGCCGTGATGGCGTTGTCGGCGAGTTCAGCCGAAACGTCGTTCACCACGCCACCGACGGCCGGGCCAAGCGCCTGGTCGAAGAACAGCGCATGCCAGTGCGCGGCGTTGATGTCCTTGGCGACCTGGACCTTGAACGGGTTGGTCATGCCATCGGCAGCACCGGCGGTGATCGGGATGTAATAGGCTGCATCCGCGAATTTCGACTGTACGTCCTTGCTGGCGAACCACTCGATGAACTTCACCGACTCGTCCGATGCATTCTTCGAGAACAGCCAGCCGCTAAGGCCACCCAGCGTATCCGTCGGGTCGCCCTTACCGCCTTCGATGGTCGGGAAGGGCAGGATGCCCAAATCGGCGTCGGCAATGCCCTTCTTGGTGGCCGAGCTGTCCTTCTGGGAACCGTAGTCCCAGTCGCCCATGAGGTGCATTGCAGCTTTGCCGTCGCC
The DNA here is from genome assembly GCA_039934955.1 of Devosia sp. Lineage (GTDB taxonomy): Bacteria > Pseudomonadota > Alphaproteobacteria > Rhizobiales > Devosiaceae > Devosia_A. The sequence continues at coordinate 27,373 of JBDTLB010000080.1, read as the reverse complement.
AAAATAGCCCGAGGCATCCGGGTAGGTCGCGGCGAGGAAGCCCTCCTGGAACGGCTTCAGTGCAGCGAGCTGCAGGAAGATTTCCCCGGCCTTCACGAAGTCCGGCCCAGCAAACCCATCGCCTTCGCCAGCGGCAGCGGCATTGAAGCCGTCTTCACCGGCGAGACGCACGACCAGCTTGCTCCACCAGAAGTGGGCCGGCCATTTGTCCTTGCCGCCGAGCGCAATCGGGGTGATCCCTGCGTCCTCGAACTTTTTCACACCGGCAAGAAATCCATCCCAGGTCTTCATGCTGGCCGGGTCGACGCCGGCCTTGGCAAACAGCGTCTTATTGTACCACAGCACGACTTCGCCGACGTCGCGGGCAATGCCGTAGATGTGACCGTCACGGGTAAAGGCCGCGACACCGGCCGAACCTTCGGCCGCCTTGGCGGCGTCGGTCAACACGCCTTCGATCGGGCGCAGCACGCCCGCCTTCGCCTGCTCGGTCAGCACGCCGCCGCCCCACGAATGGAACACGTCCGGCGCGTCGCTCGATTGCAGCAGGGTTGTCAGTTTGGCTTTGAATGCCTCGTTCTCGAGGTATTCCAGGTTGATCTTGATGCCGGGGTTAGCGGCCTCATATTGGGCGACCGCGTCGGTCATGATCTTCACCTCGTCCGGAATGGACTCGATGTGCAAATAATTGACGGTCGTATCGGCATAGGCCGGCCCGAACGCCAGCATGCCAAGCATTGCGGCAAGCGCAAGTCGCTTCATTGGTATCCTCCTCAGTGTCCTCAACAGCGGTCGGCCAACGCCCGCTTGTTGCCTTACGGGTAGTCGTGATCGCTCGCCAGAAGGGCCTCCCAGCCCGTCTCTAGCTACTCTTGTTTTAGGCAATCGATTACATCATAGCAAGAGGTACGTGCCTCACGGCCCGTGCACGTACCGCATTGCAAATTCGACCTGCCCGTGGCTGGCTGACGAATGCGCAATTCTGGGGTGAACCGGGACGTCTTGCGCGAAGGTTGAACTGAAATCCCGCTCGCGGGGGCTCCGGCAACGTCCGGGTGGAGGGACAAAGATGGCTGATCTGCAACTGCGCGGCGTGCACAAGAGCTTTGGTGTCGTGCCGGTGATCCACAATGTTGATCTCGATATCCGGGACGGCGAGTTCGTTGTGTTCGTCGGTCCCTCGGGTTGTGGAAAATCGACGCTTCTGCGCACCATCTCGGGGCTCGAGGAGCCGACCGCCGGCCAGGTCTTTATCGGCGGCGAGGATGTCACCGATTTCGATCCGTCCGAACGTGGCGTTGCAATGGTGTTCCAGTCCTACGCGCTCTACCCGCACATGACCGTCGAGCAGAATCTTGGCTTCGGCCTGCGCATGGGAGGCATGCCTCGCGATCAGGTGGCGACCCGCGTTGCCGGTGCCGCGAAAATCCTCGAAATCGAAGAACTACTGGCGCGCAAGCCGCGGCAGCTTTCGGGCGGGCAGCGGCAGCGCGTCGCCATCGGTCGCGCGATCGTGCGCGAGCCCAAGGCGTTCCTGTTCGACGAGCCGCTGAGCAACCTTGATGCCGAACTGCGCGTCCAGATGCGCATCGAAATCGCCAAGCTCCACCAGCAGCTTGGGGCTACCATGGTGTACGTCACCCACGATCAGGTCGAGGCCATGACCCTGGCCGACCGCATTGTCGTGCTCCGCGCCGGCCACATCGAGCAGCAGGGCACCCCCATCGAGCTCTATGACGATCCAGACAACGTCTTCGTCGCGGGCTTCATCGGCTCGCCGCGGATGAACTTCGTCCCGGTCGAAATCGTTTCGGCTTCCGGCAATGAGACGCAAGTCCGGCTCACGGATTTCGGAGCCACGACCTTGAATGTGCGCACCCGCACCGACCGGGCCAAACCGGGCGACAAGGCCTTGCTCGGCATCCGCCCCGAGCATTTTATCGATGCCGCTGGCGCCCCCGTTCGGCTCTCGGCCCGCGCCCTCGTCGTCGAGCAACTTGGCGGCGTTTCCTACGTCTACGCGGCAGGCGAGGGGGGAGCGCAGATCACCGTCCAGCAGCATGGCCACTCGGTGATGGCGACCGATTCCGTCGTCGAGTTCGGCATCGACCCAGAAATCTGCCTGCTGTTCGACGCTGACGATAAGCGGCTGTAGATTACCTTGTGAAGCGCGACGGGCCTGTGTAGCTCTGGGCTCTCGACAGGCGTCCCATGAAAATCTTCGTCACCGGCACCGCCGGGTTCATCGGCTTTCACCTTGCCCGGCGCCTTCTGGCCGATGGCCACGAAATCGTCGGCTATGATGCGCTGACTGATTATTACGACGTCCGGCTCAAGCGTGCCCGCCACGCGATGCTCGAGACCTCGCCGAATTTTCGTCCGGTCATCGGCCGCCTCGAGAACGTCGATCTATTGCAAACGACCATCAGCGAGTTCGCCCCTGAGATCGTGCTGCATTTCGCCGCGCAAGCCGGCGTCCGCTACTCGATCGAGCACCCCGAGACCTACATGGCCTCCAATCTCGACGGCACCTTCAATCTGCTTGAGGCCCTGCGCGCCAATCCACCGCGCCATGCGCTGCTCGCCTCGACCAGTTCGGTCTATGGCGCCAATCCCGGCACCGCCTTCCGCGAGACCGAGCGCACCGATTTCCCACTGTCGATCTACGCTGCGACCAAGCGCGGCACCGAGGCCCTGGCGCATTCCTACGCGCATCTGTTTGGCATTCCGACCACCATGCTGCGCTTCTTCACCGTCTACGGCCCCTGGGGCCGCCCCGACATGGCGCCACTGAAATTCGCCACCGCCATCGCACGCGGCACGCCGATCGACATCTATGGCGGCGGCAACATGTCCCGCGATTTCACCTTCATCGACGATGTCGTCGAGGCCGTCACCCGCCTCATCACCGCGGTCCCCGTCCAGGGCCACGCAGCGTCGCCCGCCGACTCGCTGTCGCCCGCCGCGCCCTGGCGCGCCGTCAACGTCGCCGGCGGCCAGCCACTGCCCCTGATGGACTTCGTCGCTGCCTTCGAGGCCGGTCTCGGCAAACCGGCGCTGCGCAATTTCCTGCCGATGCAGCCCGGCGATGTCGCCGCGACGCGCGCCGACACTACTTTGCTCCGAGCCCTGATCGGCTACGTCCCGCAGACCCCGGTCGGCGACGGCGTCAAAGCCTTCGTCGACTGGTTCCGTACTCAAACGTGATTGCGCCAGCTGTGCTGCGGATTGTAGTCGAGCATCCGCTTGGCCTTCTCGATAGACAGCAGCGTGCCGGTGGCTGACATGCCCTTGCGCGTCTCGACGCTCGGAAACACCTCCGCCATCAGCGAAGAACTGCCGCGGCTCATCACCGTGTCGGAGTTGGCGATGACGAAGGCCTCAAAGCCCTTGAAGTCCGCCTCGATCGCCTTGCGCACCGCCTGCGCCCCGTCGCGCGCATCGATATAGCCCCACAAATTCCATTTGCGCTTCTGCGGGTCCGCATCGAAGCTGGGGAACGCCTTATAGTCCTCGACGTCCATGACGTTCGAGAACCGCAGTCCCGCGATCTTCAGCTCCGGGTCCCAGCGCGCGAACTGCCCGGCGATCGTCTCGTCCACCAGCTTGCCGAGCGAATAGGCCGTCTCGGGCCGCGGATAATACTCCTCGTCCACCGGCGCATAAGGCGGCGGCATATCGAACGGCAGCCCCAGGACTGTCTCGCTCGAAGCGAACACCACGATCTTGATCTTGGCCAGCCGCGCTGCCTCGAACACATTGTAGGTCGCCGGCACATTGTTGGCGAAGGTCCGCGCATTGGCGAACAGCCCCGGCGCCGGGATCGCCGCCAGATGCACCACCGCGTCGAACGGCCCTTTGTGCTCATCCACCCCGCTCAGCGCTGCCACCACCTCGCCGAAATCGCGCAGATCGACGCGAACCGTCGGTACGATCGGGTCGCGCGGCATCGTCTGGTCGATGTTGAGCACCTCGTAGCCGTTCGCCACCAGATCCTTGAGCACAGCCCGGCCCAGCTTGCCGCTGCCACCGGTCACGATCACCTTGGTCATCTCTTCCTCCGCTTTGGCCGGATCATTCCATCGAGGGCGCGATCCGACAAGCCAAGGATATCCCGTCCATGGTCGTCTCATGAACTGAATATGAACGCCCACCTCACCGCCGCTTCACTTGCGCCCACGTAGAACCGGCACAACGAATTCAACCCTCGAGGGAGTTTGACATGACCAAAGCCCACGAAAAGCTGCTGATCGGCATCCTTGCCGGCATCATCATCGCCGGAGCCGGCGCATTCGCCATCCAGCCGGCGCTTGCCGGCAAAGCGGGCGTAAAGGCCGGCTCCGAGCTGACCGGCCCATCTTACGACGTGCTGACCCTGCGCCTCACCGCCAGGACCTGAGTTTCTCCCCGGCCTCCCAGCCGATCCCATGCACAAGTGCCTACAGACGACCTCCTCCTCTTCCTGAGCATGGCCCCGAAAGTTGGGCTTCCGGTTTTCGGATCAGGCCATGCAAAAGATTGACTTTAGCGGCCTCCTGATGTCCTCCAAAGGCATCACGGAGGCCGAATTTTTATGGATGCCAATCCGACCGCCAATCCGATCTTGGCCGAGATGACCCGCGGCAATTGGGTGGAGAACCGCCACCGCGGCGCCTTCGTGGTCGCCGATGCCCAGGGCAACATCATCGCCTCTGCCGGCGACATCGAGCGCCCCGTCTTTCCGCGTTCCGCCATCAAGTCGATGCAGGCCATCGCGCTCATCACCTCCGGCGCCATCGAGAAATTCAACCTCACCGACGAAGAGCTCGCGCTGTCCTGCGCCAGCCACCAGGGCGAGGATTTTCACGTCGCTGGCGTCACCTCATACCTCGGCCATATCGGGCTCGGCATTTCCGATCTCGAATGCGGCGCCCACGCCCCGACCTTCGCCGCTGCCCGCGAAAAGCTGCGCGACAGCGGCCAGGCGCCGTCGGCCGTCCACAACAATTGCTCCGGCAAGCACTCCGGCATGCTGGCCGTCGCCGAAGCGCTCGGCGTGCCCACCGGTCACTATGTCGACCGCGATCATCCGGTGCAGCAGGAGGTCCGCTCCGGCATCGAAACCGTGCTGCACGGTCCGCTCAATACCGATCGCTGCGGCACCGACGGTTGTTCCATCCCCACCTGGGCTGCGCCGCTCCACGATTTCGCCACGGGCTTTGCCCGCATGGCGACAGGCGAGGGGCTCCCGCCCAAAATTGCCGCCGGCGCCAAACGCATCTTCGACGCCGCCACCGCGCATCCGCATCTCGTCGGCGGCACCGGCAGTCTCGATACCGAGGTCATGAAGGCTTTTAGCGGCCGCGTCTTCCAGAAGGGCGGCGCCGAAGGCGTCCAGTGCGGCGCCATCCGGGACAAGGGCTGGGGCTACGCGTTGAAGGTCGATGACGGCCACATGTCCGCCTCGCACGCCATGGTCGCGACGCTATTGCTCGCCATCTCCGGCGCCAATGAAGAGCAGCAGCACGTCCTGAAGCGCTTCGCCGTGCAGGTGATCTGCAACGTCCGCGGTCTCGATGTCGGTATGATCAAGGCGACTGCAGCGATGCTGCCCAAGCTTTAGCCGACGGTGTTGTCGCTAACCGTCACATTCGGATAGCGCCCGGCATCCCTGGCGAGATCGTCGCTGACGATCTTCTCCCATTCCATGCCGACAATGCCCTTCTGCGCGCCGCTGACGATGTTGCCGCTGACCCGCACCAGGCCCGGCGATTTTTCCTGCACGACGCTGACGCCGATGCCAATCATCGAGCCGGTCACCACATTACCAGTGACGACGACGTTGCGCACGAACGGCCCATAGCCCGCCACGATCCCGGCGCCCGGCACCGTGTCGATCACATTGTTCGCCACGACGGTATCGGCCTCAGCGTAGATGCCGACCGGCCGCGTGTCGGGGTTGGTCTTCGAGTTCGGCGAAATGTTCCGCACGATATTGCCGGTGCACGTCGCGAGATGCCCGCCGCTGTCGAGATTGGTGATCGAGATGCCGGTCGCCGCGCCATCGATGGTGTTGTCTGCGACCACCGAGCCCGAAAAGCCGAACTCCGAGAAGATCGCCACTTCGCCTGAGCTGAGGCAGATGTTGCCGCGGATCTGGCAGTCCTTGCCGGCGTTGACGCGCACCGCGCTGAACGCACAATCGGCAATGTGGTTGTCCGAAACGATCACTTCGTCGGCGTTATAGATCGACACTCCATTGCCGTTCTGGCCGTTGCCGCCATCGCGCCAGTCGACCCCCGAGATGCGGTTGCCAGTGATGATCGAGCCGTCGCCTCCCGCCGCGTCGCGCCAGATGCGGATGCCTGCATTGCCGCATTTTCGAATGCGATTGCCGCGGATCATCAAGCCATCGCCATTTTGCGAATGAATGGCGGAGGCCTCGAACCCCTCGAAGTCGCAATCCTCGACGCTGAGTTCCGACGCCGTCGTCGCGATGCCGTTGCCGGCCGCGTTGTAGAAACCGCATTGGCGGATGCTGATGCCGCTGCTGCCCTCGATCTCGAGTAGGCCGTTCACGCCCGCCGCCGTCTCGGGCGCGTTGGCCTGAAACACGATACCCTCGATCACCATGCCGTTGACCCCGGCAATATGCGCCAGCCGTACATCGCCCGGCGTCATCAGCAGCGTGTGACCGGCAATGCCGATGACCCGCAGACCGTTGGGAAATTCAAGGTTCTTCACTTCGAACCCGCCACCTGGCAGCAGCAGCGTGCGGCCCTCGGCGGCCGCCGCATTCAGCGCCGCCTGCAGTTTGCTGCTCTGGTCCGCCTGATCGTTGCTGCCGAGCCCGAAATCGCCCACCGCATCGATCGGCTGCGCGGCCCTTGCTGCCGTTATGATGGCCGGCAAAGCGAGGCCGGCAGCGAGGCCGGTCAAAAGGCGGCGGCGGTTCGGACGAAATAGGGTCATGCTGCGATTGTCGCTCAACTCTGTCGAGGGGGCCACCGAAGTCACGCGCCTTGGTGAATTATCTTCCGTGGCATCCCCACGCCGGGGTTCGAGCCGATATCGGCAAGGCCGCGGGGACTGGCCTCAATCGATCAGCTTGGTAAGCGCTGAGCCCTTGTGTGCAGCAATGTGGTCGGTTTTGCTGCTCTTGATCTTGTATTGCGGAGATTTCTGGCTCGCGTGGTGCGTATGGCCTTTATAGTCGAAATCGGCCGTGTGAATTCGGATGATTGTGCCGCTGACCTGCCCGGCTTCCGAGTTCCACTGGACTCGATCGCCAATCTTGAAGTGTCCCATCATGACTAACCCTTCTATCGACGCGCTCGGCCGCAACACTCAGATCCAAAATCTGGTTCCACGATGCCGGTGAAACGCCCTCCCATCTACACCATCGGCCACTCGTTGCGGACATTGACCGAGTTCGCCGCACTGTTGCAGGTCGGCTCCGTCGATATGGTCGTCGACATCCGCAAGACGCCGCGTTCTCACGCCAATCCTCAGTTCGATGGCGACGTGCTGCCCCCCGCGCTTTCGGCCTGGCAGATCGACTATGTTCGCATCGAGGAACTCGGCGGCCGGCGGCCGAAATCCCGCATAGTGCCGCCCGGGGTGAATGGGTTCTGGACCAATCAGAGCTTCCACAACTACGCCGACTACGCCCTGTCCGACGAATTTCGCTGGGGGCTGTCGCAGCTCACGCAGGTGAGTCTCAAGCAGCGGGTGGCGATCATGTGTTCAGAGGCTGTATGGTGGCGCTGCCATCGCAGGTTCGTCGCCGACTATTTGCTCCAGGCTGGCCGTGATGTCTTTCATTTGATGGACCCGGCCCGGGCCGATGTCGCCAGCATCACGCCGGCAGCACGGGCCGAGGGCGCCTCACTCGTCTACCCTGCTGTCCAAATGAATCCATCATAGCTGCAAGCCAGGCGAACTGCGCCAGGCTCGGGATATTGCTCGGCGCTCGTGGACCCGTCACTTGCGCCACCAGGTCTCAGGCCTTCCTTAGCCGCACCGCCGTGCCGACCGCCGTCACCATGATCATGGCGCCACGGTTGCCGATCACCTCGAAGTCGATCGCGAGCCCGACCACCGCATCGGCGCCGAGCCGCTGCGCCCGGTCGCTGACCTCGCGCAGTACCGCTTGGCGTGAATGAACCAGCTCTTCCTCGTAGGCGGCCGAGCGACCGCCGACGAAATCCGTCACGGTCGCCATCACATCGCGCAGGATATTGGCGCCCGATACCACCTCGCCATGCACGAGGCCCAGATAGTCGGTGATCGTGAATCCTTGCAATTCTTCGGTTGTCGACAGCAGCATCCCCAAGCCTCCGGTTAAGGTCGCCTCCGTTGAACGTCGCCTCCGTTCAGCTAAGCCTGAGATAGGAAGCCCAGAACGGGACGGCAAGCCGGGGTGGCGGCGTCCTGCCGGGCGGTATAGTTTCACCCAAGTGTCCGACTCTGAAGGGAAATGCCTTGCCCAATATGCTCCTCGACGACCGCATCTTCATGGGCGTCAGCACCAAGCCAGAATATTTGCTGCTCAAATACGGCAACCGCCATGGGCTGATCACCGGTGCCACCGGCACCGGCAAGACCGTGACGCTGCAGGGTCTCGCTGAAGGGTTTTCCCGCGCCGGCGTGCCCGTCTTTCTGGCAGACGTGAAGGGCGATCTCGCGGGTCTTTCGCAGATGGGTGATTCTAAGGACTGGATCGTCAAGCGCGCCAAGGAGATCGGCTTCGACGACTGGACCAATGGCAAATTCCCGGCGATCTTCTGGGACCTGTTCGGTAAGCAGGGCCACCCGGTTCGCGCCACCATTTCCGAGATGGGGCCGTTGCTGATCTCGCGCATCCTGAATCTGAATGACACGCAGGAAGGTGTGCTCAACGTTGCCTTCAAATTCGCCGACGACAACGGCCTGCTGCTGCTCGACCTCAAAGATCTCCGCGCGCTGCTCGTCGAAGTGGAGTCCAGGTCGCAGGAATTGTCCGCCACCTATGGCAACGTCGCCACGGCCACCATCGGCGCGGTACAGCGTGCGCTGCTCGTCCTCGAACAACAGGGCGCTGCCAATTTCTTCGGCGAGAAGGCGCTCGAGATTTCCGATCTGATGCGCACCAACACCGACGGCCGCGGCGTCATCTCGGTCCTCGCCGCCGACCAGTTGATGCAGTCGCCGCGGCTTTACGCGACCTTCCTGCTGTGGATGCTGTCGGAGCTGTTCGAGGTTCTTCCCGAAGTGGGCGATCCCGCCAAGCCCAGACTCGTCTTCTTTTTCGACGAGGCGCATCTGCTGTTCGACGATGCCCCCAAGGCGCTGGTCGACAAGGTCGAGCAGGTGGTCAAGCTGGTGCGTTCCAAGGGCGTCGGCGTCTATTTCTGCACCCAGAACCCGATCGACATTCCTGATGCCGTGCTGTCGCAATTGTCCAACCGCGTGCAGCACGCGTTGCGCGCCTACACGCCGCGCGACCAGAAGGCCGTCAAGGTTGCGGCCGACACCTTCCGGGCCAACCCGGCATTCTCCACCGCAGAAGTAATCACTCAACTCGCTGTCGGCGAGGCGCTGGTCAGTGTCCTCGAAGATGGCGGCGTGCCCTCCGTCGTCGCCCGCACCATGATCCAGCCGCCCGCCGCCCGCGTTGGCACCGTCACGCCCGATGAGCGCAAGGCCGTGCTGGCCAGTTCCCCCGTCGGCATCGCCTACGACACCATGATCGATCGCGAATCGGCGTTCGAGGTGCTGCATAAAAAGGCCGACGCCAAGACCGCTCAGGCCCCGGCCCCCGTGCCTCCTCCTCCTCCGGCGGACGCGTCGCCGCAATATCAACCCGCGCCGGCGCCGCGCAGCGGTCCGCCCCCGGCCCGGCAGAACAGTGGCCCACCCGCCGCTCGCCCGTCAAACCGCGAAAGTGTCGGTGAAGCGGCGATGAAGTCGCTGGCCCGCAATGTCACGGGCCAACTCGGCCGCGCGTTGGTGCGCGGCATCTTGGGTAGCCTGAGCAAAGGCCTGCGATGAACTCTGACACCCATCCGGTCCTCGGCGTCTTCGCGTCCGATCACGGACCGGGCGATGCTGAGCGGGCCTCGATCATGTCGCAGGTCGGCAGCTTCCTGGCCCGCAAGGGCGCGAAGCTTGTCTGCATCGCCGATGACGGCGTCGTGCCGGTGCCGCTGATCACCAGCGCCCGCACCGCCGGCGGCGCTGTGACCCTGATCGCCGCCGAGGACTACATCGAGCCGTCCGCGTTCGAGGGCGTCACCGTCGAGCATCTGCCCGACCACGAAGCGCGGCTGGCCCGTCTGGCTCAGCTCTCCGAAATCTACGTCGCGCTGCCCGGCTCACTCGCCACAGCGCGCAGCCTCTATCTCACCTGGGTGCGAGGCGGCGGCGGGGCAGGGCGCAAGCCCGTCGTCTTTTTCGATCATCGCGACGCCTTCAAGGTCGTCCGCGGCTACACCGCCGACATTATCTCCAACTCGATCAAAAACCACGACCGCTATTTGCAGTTCGCGACCTCGACCGACGATCTGTGGAACAAGATTTCCTGGCTCATCGACCAGGGCGCAACGGTGCTCTAAAGCTGCGGCTCTGGCTGCTGTCGGAACAGCGGCACGACATTGTCGCCGAACCGCGACCAATCGGTCTTGCGCAGCGCCCGGCGCTCCGGCCGCAAAATCGCCCGTTTTGCCAGCCGCGCCAGCACCCGCTCGACCAGATATCTTGGCGACATCGGCTTCATGATGATCTCGTCGATCCCGGCATGGATCGACGCTATCTTGGTCTCTGGCGTCAGTTCACTGGCCAGCGCGATGATCTGCAGGTCGCGCGACGGGATCGCCAGGTCGCCCCGCAAATCTTCCGCCAGCCGGTCGGCTCGCGACGCGATGCTGTCGAAATCCACCACCACCAGATCAGCCGGCGCGAGGTGCAAATAGGTGAACAACGCCAATTGCGTATCGAACGGCCGCACCCTGAGCGACGACGCTCCCGCCAGCGTCATCGACAGGATCGACGACAGCGCCGGATTGGCGACGAGCACAGCAACGGTCTTGATCGGCGGCATCATGGTTAATCAAGTCTTAACACGCCGTCCTGCCGTCTAGAAGCGGTCCGCCGATCACAGTCCACAAAAAAGCCCGCCGGAGAGTGTCCGGCGGGCTCATTCCATCCCGTGTCATCCCCGCGAAAGCGGGGATCCAACTTGTTGTTACTTCGCTTCGTCGAACAGGAACTCGACGTGTTCCCAGTTCACGAGATTGTCGAACCACGCTTCGAGGTATTTCGGGCGCGCATTGCGATAGTCGATGTAATAGCTGTGCTCCCACACATCGACGCCCAGCAGCGGTTTGGCGTTACCATGCACCAGCGGGCTCTCGCCGTTCGCCGTCTTGGTCACCTGCAGCTTGCCGTCCTTGAGGCTGAGCCAGGCCCAGCCCGAGCCGAACTGCGTCGTGCCCGCGGCGATGAAATCGGTGCGGAACTTGTCAAAACCGCCCAGATCGCTGTCGATCGCCTTGGCCAGCGCCGCCGGCACCTTCGAGGCGCCACCGCCCCCACCCGGCTTCATCCAGTTCCAGAAATGGGTGTGATTGTAGTGCTGGCCCAGATTGTTGAAGAGGCCCGGATCCTTGCCGAACACTTCCTTGACCTGGTCTTCGAGCGCGAGCACGTCGAGGCCTTTGCCTTCCATCAGCTTGGTGGCGTTGGTGACATACGCCTGATGGTGCTTGTCGTGGTGGAACTCCAGCGTCTCTTTGGACATATAGGGTCCGAGGGCGTCATAGGCGTAGGGCAACTCGGGAAGGGTCAGTGCCATGGGTTTCGCTCCAAATCATTGATTTTCTTGGGCCGCGCCGCCTGCACAGCCGTCCGAGATCGATATAGGCCTTTTGCCATGGCGCGCCAACGCCGCGATTGGACGTTTATGCCAAACCCACGCATGCCAGCGCAAAAGCGTAGCTCAGGGCCGTCTCCTTGAGCCGGTCGAACCGCCCCGACGCCCCGCCATGCCCGGCTCCCATATTGGTCTTGAGGTACAGCGGATTGCCATCTGTCTTGCTGGCCCGAAGCTTCGCCACCCACTTGGCTGGCTCCCAATACGTCACCCGCGGATCGGTCAGCCCGGCCAGCGCAAAGATCGGCGGATAGGCCTGCGCCTTGACCTGCTCGTACGGCGCATAAGCGGCGATCCGCCGGAAATCCCCCTCCGACTCGAGCGGATTGCCCCATTCGGGCCATTCCGGCGGCGTCAGCGGCAGCGTCTCGTCGCTCATCGTGTTGAGCACGTCGACGAACGGCACCAGCGCCAGCACCCCGGCCCACAAATCCGGCCGCATATTGACGATCGCCCCCATCAGCATGCCGCCGGCCGAGCCGCCTTCTGCGACGATCCGGTCCGGCGCCGCATATTTGTCGGCGATCAGCTTCTCCGCCGCAGCGATGAAATCGGTAAAACTGTTGGTCTTGGTCTCGCGCCGGCCATTCTTGTACCAGCCATAACCCTTGTCCATGCCGCCCCGCACATGCGCCGTCGCATAAACGAAGCCGCGATCGACCAGCGACAGCGCCGACACCGAAAACGCCGCCGGCAGCGACATGCCATACGCCCCATAGCCATAGAGCAACGTCGGCGCCGTGCCGTCGATCGGCGTGCTCTTGCGATAGAGCAGCGTCACCGGCACCCGCTCGCCGTCGGACGCATCCGCAAAAATCCGCCGCGTCACATAATCGTCGGCATTGTGTCCGCTCGGCACCTCCTGCTCCTTGAGCAGCGTGCGTTCGCCTGTCTCCAGATCGAGGTCGTAGGTCCGGCTCGGCGTCGTCGGCGACGAATAGCTCATGTGGATCGCCTTCGTGTCGAACTCGTAACCCGCCGACATTCCGAGCGAATACGCCTCCTCGTCGAACTTCACGGTCCACTCGCGGCTGTCGCGCAGATCGCGCACCACGATCCGCGGCAATCCCTCGACGCGCTCCAGCCGCACCAGATGATTGGCCAGCACGATCACATCGAGGATCAGCACGCCCGCCGCATGCGGCACGAAATCGACCCAGTGTTCCGCGTCCGGCGTCGCTGCCGGCGCCGTGACGATCTTGAAATCCTCGGCCCCATCGGCATTGGTCAGCAGATACAGCGTGCCCCTGCGCTCCTCGACGTCATACTCCCGCTCCTCCATCCGCGCCGACACCAGCCGCGGCGAGCCGCCATCCCGGCCGATGAGCCACACCTCCGATGTCTGGTGGTCATGCACGTCGATGGTGATGAATTCCCGGCTCAGTGTCTCGCCAACGCCGACGAAGAACCCTGGGTCCGCTTCCTCGAACACGATCTCGTCGGCGCTCTGCGGCGTCCCCAGTTGATGCTTGCGGACTCGGAACGGCCGGTGGCTCTCGTCGAGTTCGGTGTAGTAGAGCGCCGTGCCGTCCGGCGACCAAGTCCCGCCATCCGCCGTCTCGGTGATCACCTCGCCGGTGTCGGCGCCCGTCGCGAGGTCGCGGATGCGGATGGTGAAATATTCCGACCCCTGCCGGTCCGCCGCCCAAGCCACCAGCCGATGGTCGGGCGAATGGTTCGCCCCGCCGAAGCCGAAATAACTCTCACCGGCTTCCACATTGCAGTCGAGCAGGATCGTCTCCGCTCCGCCGTCACGCGGCGTCCGAACGATCAGCGGATATTGCTTCCCCTCGAGCATCCGCGAATTGTACGCCCACGGCCCATCGGGCGAGGCGATGCCGCTGTCGTCCTCTTTGATGCGCCCGCGGATCTCGCGATAGATCGTCTCCATCAACTCGGCATGCGGCGCCTCGAACGCCTCGGCGAAATACGCGTTCTCCGCCTCGACATACTGCCGGATATCGCCCGGCAGCGTCTCCGGCGCCTGCATTACCTCCTGCCAATTTTCCGCCCGCAGCCACGCATACGGATCCTGCCGAATCTCCCCAAACTGGGTCACGGCATGCTGACGGCGATCCGCCATCGGCGGGGCAAGGGACGTTTTTGGTGAGGTCATGGCAGGTATCTAGAGGTTGCCCACCCGAATGCCAACCCGAAGCCCGAAGTCAGGTCCTCCCTGCAAATCCGCAGTCGGTTTCCCTCCCCCGCGTGGGGAGGGCAGCGCAGCTTGGCCGAATGGCCTAGCGAAGCTGGGTGGGGGGAGTCTGTGGATCGGCCGACACTCCCCCCACCCCGGCTTGCTAGCTCACTGTGTTCGCAAGCGCGCCGCCCTCCCACGCGGGGGAGGGAAACCGCCAAAACGGTGGAGGCCAGCAGAGCCTTCGCCCAAAGCCTGTGGCAATCCCCGCCCACCCCGCTAATCTCTCCCCACCGAATCCCGGAGCGGCGGCTTGGCCTTAGACTTCGACTCCTTCGCCATCCTGTTGCTGCTCGCGCCGTTCTTCGTCGCGGCGATCGCGCCGCTGATTTCGCGCGAAACCGGGCCGGCCGCAGGTTGGATCGTCGCCATCGTCCCCGCTGGCCTGTTTCTGGCCCTGTTCTCGCTGCTCGCCGAAGTCGCCGCTGGCCCTGCGGTGAAATTCGGCCTCGACTGGGTCCCCGTGCTCGGCCTGCGGCTCAGCTTCCTCATCGACGGCCTGAGCCTCACCTTCGCGCTGCTGATCACCGGCATTGGTGCCTTCATCCTGATCTACTCCGCCGCCTACCTGAAAGGGCACCCGCATCGCGGTCGCTTCCTCGCCTTTATGATGCTGTTCATGGGCGCCATGCTCGGCCTCGTTCTCGCCGACAGCCTCGTCGCCCTGTTCGCCTTCTGGGAGCTGACGGCGGTCACGTCTTTCCTGCTCATCGGCTTCGATCACGACCGCATGGCGGCGCGGCGCGGCGCGATCCAGGCGCTGATCATCACTGGCCTTGGCGGCCTGTCGCTGATGGCGGGTGGCGTCGTGTTCCGCGTCATCTCCGGCACCTGGGACATCTCGGCGCTTGCCGCGTCGCCGACGCTGCACGATGCCGGGGCCGCCTATCCTTGGGTGCTCGGCTTCATCGTCTTCGCCGCCTTCACCAAATCGGCGCAGATCCCGTTCCACATCTGGCTCACGAACGCCATGGAAGCGCCGACGCCGGTCTCGGCCTACCTTCATTCGGCCACCATGGTGCAGGCCGGCATCTATCTGCTCGCTCGCATGTCGCCGCTTCTCGCGGGCTCGGTGGCCTGGCAAGCGATCCTCTGCAGCTTCGGTGGCGCGACGCTGCTGTGGGGCGGGCTGCTCGCGCTGCGCGAGACCGACCTCAAGCAGATCCTGGCGCAGACCACGATCGCCTCGCTCGGTCTGTTGGTGATCCTGCTTGGCATCGGTGGCGAGAACGCCGCGTTGGCGGTCGCCGCCTATTTTGTCGCCCATGCGCTTTACAAGGCTGGGCTGTTCCTCGTCACCGGCATCATCGACAAGAGCACCGGCACGCGCGACATCATCGCACTCGGTGGTTTGCGTGACAGTCTCACGATCAGCTTCATCGCGGCGGGGCTGGCGGGCGTCTCGATGTTCGGCATTCCACCGTTCCTTGGTTTCATCGCCAAGGAGGAGATCAATGCGAGCCTCGGTATGGCCGATCCCTGGGCAATCATCGTCCTCGTGGTCGTGGTTCTGGGCAACGCACTGCTCGGTGCGACCGCCCTTGCGCTGGTCCTCCGTCCCTTCATGGGGGCGCTCAAGCCCACGCCCGAGACGCCGCGCGAAGGCGGCTTCGCCCTGTGGATCGGCCCGGTGCTGTTCGGTCTCATCGGCCTCGCCGTCGTTTTCGGGGTATCGACCTTTGGCCAGCAGGTGCTGGCGCCGATGGCCACAGCAATCGTCGGCGTTCGTGTCGAGAGCCATTTGACGCTGGCGGTCGATCCGCTCGCCTTAGCGATCTGGCTGTCGGTGGTCACTTGGGTCATCGCTGGATTGGTCTATTGGCAGAGTGACCGCATCCGCGAAGTCCTGTTCGCGCTGAATCGTCGTTTCAGCTGGAGTTTCGACGAGGGCTTCGACCAGGTCATGTTCGGTCTCATTCGCTTTGCCGGTGGCTGGACGCGGGTGTTCCATCACGGGCGGCTTGAGCTCTACATTGTTGTCGTTTTTGCCGCGCTGATCCTCGTCCTGCTGTTTCCGATGGCCACGCTCGGCGGCTGGCCGGCGCTGCCGTCATTGGCGCCGC
Source organism: Devosia sp. (assembly GCA_039934955.1). Taxonomy (GTDB): domain Bacteria; phylum Pseudomonadota; class Alphaproteobacteria; order Rhizobiales; family Devosiaceae; genus Devosia_A. The sequence goes on along the minus strand of JBDTLB010000080.1, from coordinate 11,226 downwards.
TCAATTTCTACGAATGGGGAACTGTGGCGCTGGCGGTCGTTGGCATCGCTACCGTCGTCTTTGCCCGCTCGCGACTGTTCGCCGTCGTCGCCCTTGGTATTCAGGGCTTCGCGTTGGCGCTGATTTTCCTGTTGTTCGGCGCACCAGACCTCGCCTTCACGCAATTGCTGATCGAGGTGCTGTCGGTGGTCATCATCACCCTAGTGATCACCCGCCTCCAACTCGCCGCTGATGACCCGCGCCCGCTCGAGGATTGGTTGCGCGATGGCTTCCTGGCCATCGCCGTCGGCGTGACGGTAACGTTGGTTCTGCTGCGCGTTGTTCAGGGTAGGTTTGACGGCAGGCTGAGCGCCTTCTTCGCCGAAAACAGCGCGGCCATCGCCCATGGCCGCAACATCGTCAACGTCATCCTCGTCGACTTCCGCGGGCTGGACACACTGGGTGAAATCTCGGTCGTCATGACCGCCGGCATCGCGGTGCTTGCGCTGCTCCGTCGCCAGCACAAGCGTGAGCGGCTGCCTGAGAAGCCAAAACGCGTGCCCCGCAAGAAGGTGGAGGCGGCATGAACACGCTGATTTTCCGCACCACGGCGCCGGTCATTGCCGCCGCGATGGTGCTGTTCTCTTTCATCATCCTGCTGCGTGGCCACAGTGATCCCGGCGGCGGCTTTATTGCCGGGTTGATCGTCGCGTCTGCGGCTGCGGTCTATGGCATGGCCCTGGGCGTCGGCGCGGTGCGCAAGCTGTTGCGCTTCAATCCGCTGGCCTTCGCGGGTTTCGGAGTTCTCCTCGCCGCGGCATCCGGTCTGCTGTCGGCCGCCTTCGGCGATCCCTTCCTCACCGGTCTGTGGTTGCCCGGCCATCTCTTCGGCACGCCGGGCCTGTTTGACATCGGCGTCTATTTTGTCGTCTTCGGCACGGTCACCGCCATGGCGCTGGCGCTCGAAGACCGCGGGGAGGTGGACTGATGGAGACGCTCCTCGCCGCGCTCGTCGGTCTGCTCATGGCGGCCGCGGTCTATCTCATTCTGTCGCGGGCTCTCGTGCGGATGCTGCTGGGCATCGTCTTGCTCGGCAATGCGGTGAACCTCCTGATCTTCGTCGCCGGCCGGCTGACCCGCGCCATCCCGCCAATCATCCCGGCCGGCGCGAAAATCCCGGTGCAGCCCTTCGCCAATCCGCTGCCGCAAGCGCTGATCCTCACCGCTATCGTCATCGGCTTTGCCATGTTCGCCTTTCTCGTCGTGCTCGCCTTCCGCGCCTATCAGGAGATGGATGCCGACGACACCGAACACATGCGTCTGGCCGAGCTGCCCGATCAGCCGCAACCGCCGCTGGAGTATTGAGCGGTGATTTCGCACATCACGCCGCTGGCCGATTGGGTCGTCATCCTGCCGGTGCTCCTCTGCCTCATCGGCGGCGCGCTGCTGCTAATGCTGCGCAGCGCTATCCGGGCGCAACTCTGGATTTGCCTCGGCGTGCTGGTGCTCGTTCTCGTTTGCGACGGCATTCTATTCAACCGAGTGCTGGCTGGTGGCCCGCTGTCGATGACGATGGGTAAATGGCTGCCGCCCTTCGGCATCAGCGTCACTGTCGATGTCATGGGGGCCGGCTTCGCGCTCATGGCCGCCTTTGTGACGTTCTGCGTGGTCCTCGCCATGCAGGCCAAGATCCCCGAGGGACCAGTGCGCGACGGCGCTTATCCGCTGATCCTCCTGCTGCTCGCCGGCGTCACGGGATCCTTCCTCACCGGCGACCTCTTCAACCTCTATGTCTGGTTCGAGGTGATGCTGATCGCTTCATTTGGTCTCATTATCCTTGCCGGCAATCCGCTCCAGCTCGATGGAGCCGTCAAATATGGTGTGCTGAATTTTATCGCCACGACCTTGTTCCTCGTGGCTCTCGGCCTGCTCTACGGCACGCTGGGCACGCTCAACATGGCCGACATCATCGGCGCCGCGAAAAAAGCCGACCCGGCGCTGCTCACTGCCATCGCCGCGCTCTTCGCGCTCGCCTTCGGCATGAAAGCCGCGGTCTTCCCGGTGAATGCCTGGCTGCCCGCCTCCTACCACGCACCACCGGCCGCGATTTCGGCGCTGTTCGGCGGTCTGCTGACCAAGGTTGGCGTCTACGCGTTCATCCGCGTCATGGTCATGTTGCTGCCGGCCGCGCGCGACATTCTCGCGCCGACCATCACCACCATCGCCATCGCCACCATGATCCTCGGACCGCTCTCCGCCATCGCCGAAACCAATCTGCGCCGGTCGATCGGTTTCTTGCTTATGGGTGGCGTCGGGATCGCCATATGCTGTGTCCCCAACGGCCATTTACTCGTCATTTTTGGTGGTGTTTCGTACATAAGCGCATCGATGTTAATCATCGCCGGCCTCTACCTCGCAGCCGGCGTCATCGAGACCCTGACCGGCACCACGGACACTCGCGAAATGGGCGGGATATACTCAGCCAAGTCCCTGATCTCGATCGTCTTCTTCACGCTGATCCTGGCCGTCGCAGGAATTCCGCCGTTCCTTGGGTTCTGGCCGAAGCTGCTGCTGCTGCAGGGCTTCGTGACCTACGGCAATTGGTTGCTGGTTCTCTCCATACTTCTCAATAGCTTACTCACGCTGATCGCCGGCACCCGACTGTGGTCGCACATCTTCTGGAAGCCCCGCGCGGAGCAGCTGCAGAAGGCGCAAGGCATGGGCGGCACGGTGCTTATCGCCGGGACAATCGTGCTCCTCGGACTGTTCCCGAGCCTCCTGTTGAAGGCCGCCAGCGTCGCTGCCACCGAACTGCTCGACCCCTCAAGCTACATCATCGCGACGGGGTTAAGCCCATGAAATGGCTCGCCCTGATCGGCCTGTTCTTGCGCGAGTTGATCGTCTCTGCGCTAAAAGTCGCCTGGCTCGTGGTGCAGCGCAAGCCGCGCCTCCGCCCGGGGATCATCGCGTACCCGCTGACAGTGACCACCGACGCCCAGATCACCTTGCTGGCCAACATGATCACCCTCACGCCAGGGACGCTGAGCATCGACGTTTCGGCCGATCGCCGCACGCTGTTCATCCACGCCATCGACGTTGCCGACCGCGAGAAGTTGATCGGCGAAATCGCCGCCGGCTTCGAAACCGGGGTGCTGGGGGTGCTCCGGTGACCGAAGCTCAGGCGATTGATCTTGCGACGACACTCAGCTTCGCCATGCTCGGCGTGGCAGTGCTGGCGACCCTGATCCGCATCCTGCGCGGCCCGACGCTCGCCGACCGCATCCTCGGGCTCGACATGTTGAACATTCTGGGCGTCGGCCTGATCGCGGTATTCGCGGTGCGGGCAGGGTATTATCTCTATGTCGACATCGCCGTCGCCCTGGCGCTGGTCGGTTTCCTGTCGACCGCCGCCTTCGCCCGCTATCTGCTGTCGCGAGATGAGCCATGATTTACTTGGCGGCCATCGTGATGCTCATCGGCGCAACGTTCGCGATGCTGGCGGCAATTGGCGTGCTGCGCTTCCCCGATCTCTACACGCGGCTTCACGCCGCATCCAACGCCGGCCCGCTCGGCGCCGGGCTGATCCTGATCGGCGCCGGCTTCGCGTCGGGCGATTTGCTGATTTTCATCCGCTGCCTGCTCGGACTTGTCTTTTTGGTCCTTGTTGGCCCGGTTTCGGCCCATTTGCTGGCTCGCGCGGCGCTGCGCACCGGCACGGCACCATCGCGCATCACCAGTATTAACGAATACGACAACAGTCCCTGAACAGACTGATAGATTAGACGCACTGCAACGTATCGGGGCAATATGGGATTCGTAAGTTGCAATCCCCCATGGGCAGACGTACAGAATCGTTCCCAAGGCAAGAACGCGCCCGTCTTGCTGCGATAGAAAAACAAAAGGAACTGAAATGACTGACGACAACGGCGCTGCTGCCTCGCCTGACAACGATCTCATCGATCTAAGCACTGAGATCGTCAGTGCTTATGTAAGTCACAACGCGCTGAGCATGACGGATTTGCCGAAGCTCATTGCCGATGTACATCTGGCGCTGCGCGGGCTGCGCTCCGAAACCGCGCCGACCATCGTCGAGGAACTGAAGCCCGCCGTTGCTGTGCGGAAATCGGTCGCCCCCGACTACATTATCTGTCTCGAAGACGGCAAAAAGTTCAAGTCGCTGAAGCGCCATCTGCGCACGCACTATGACCTTTCGCCCGAGGAATACCGCGAGAAATGGGGTCTGGCGGCCGATTACCCGATGGTCGCGCCCAACTACTCGGCCACCCGCTCGCGCCTCGCCAAGGACAACGGCCTCGGCCGCAAAGCCGGCAAGTAAGAGCTCACTCTCTACTGTAGTTGCGGCCGCCCTCGAGGCGGCCGCTCTCTTTGTGCATCACTTGCGGCCACCGGGCGCCTTTGCTATCCGTCGCTTCATGATGTTCAAGTCCACGTGTTTTCTACTGATCTGACGATCCAAAGTCGTCGCGGCGCGTAAGCGCCATTCAGTTGAACGGCTCGCCTCCGGTGGCGCCGTGTGGAGAAATATCGAATGTCCGACTCTTCTCATTCTGGTCTGAGTACGGCTCAGATCGAGCGCTTCACTGATCATGGATATCTAAAACTCGAAGACGCCTTCGACGCCGATTTGGCGCGGCAGGGGCGCGGTGAACTCTGGCGCGCCATGGGTCTGTCGCCCGATGCGCCCGAGATGTGGACACGTCCAATAGTCCGGCTGGGCTTCATGTCAGGGAAGCCCTTTGTCGAGGCCGCCAACACGCCGACGCTGCATCAGGCCTATGACGCCCTCGTGGGGGAGGGGCGCTGGGCGAGGCCGAACGGTCTTGGAACCTTCCCGGTTCGCTTTCCCTCGACGGACGATCCGGGTGATGACGGCTGGCACGTCGATGCGAGCTTCGGGTTAGACAATCCCGATTTCATGCAGTGGCGGGTCAATGTGAAGAGCACCGGCACTGCTCATGCTCTTCCTGTTTTCTGACGTGGACGACGACGATGCGCCCACGAAAATCCGCAAGGGCTCACATTCCGACATCGCGCGGCAGCTGCTGCCGCGTGGTGACCGGGGGCTCACACTGCAGGAGCTTGCTGCCGACGGCTTCGGGTCGACCGCTTCGTGCGAGGAGGCACTGGCCACGGGGCAAACGGGCACGGTCTATCTATGCCATCCGTTTCTCGTCCATTCGGCGCAGCCCCATCGGGGAAGTCGGCCGCGCTTCATGGCCCAGCCCCTTGTTGCCGACAGGTGAGTTTGATCCAGCGCTGCCGCCTTCGCCCGTCCAGATGGCGATACGCAAGGCCTGCGGACTAACGTTCTAGAGTATTGGCCCGGGGGCGCACCGCTCGGGGCCAAAGCTCTCTTCGAAGATGGCTGTTCCATATTGGACATTCGGCACGCAGGTCGACGATCCGCTGATTGCGCCCGAACGCCTCCGCGACCCGCTCACCTCGCCAAGGACAATCGCTTGGCGGCCAAATAGGCGTTCACTCTCGACTCTAGTTTGCGGCTGCCCTTGGCGCTCGGTTTTTGAGCATGCCTACTAGCGACAAGAAACATTTTGGATGTTTGAAAAATACTTGTCCGCCATGAATCCGCGTGCGTTATGATAGGAAGATATTTGGGCCATTCTTGGCGTATCAACGACAAGAATGATACGAGACGGACTTCCGCTAACGGAGTCGCCTAGCTAGCCAACAAGATGGCACGGACAGCTTGGGCGATGCTGACGAAAAATGAGGATTATCGAGTTCCGGCACAAGCGGGAGCAGCATAGGTACCATGCTGCAAATTCTGCCTTGAGGCCGGATAACGGGAGTGTGAGAAGGCGACGACCCGAATGGGCAAAACGATCGAACAGATCTGGATCAGAAAAACCAGTTCAGGACTCAGAGCGCCACAGCTCGCCAATGAGATTTGGAGCTGATCCGCTGATCACCATACCGGCCAGCGGCTTCTGAAGCCGTAACCAAAGGCCTTACAGAAGACCGCACTCGATCACTAACCCACACAGTCAGAAACCTCTTGCACCACGGGCGGCAACCACAGAAGTCCTGAGCCTAGCGCGCAGTCAGATGTCGAGATGGGCTACACCGCTCTACAGCAAGAAACAGGTCAATCGCGCGGGGGAGCAGCTGGCGAGACCTTTCGACGTGGTTGGCAACTTTGACGTCGGTACCTATATCGCTGCCCTCGACACCATTAACAACTTTCGGTCCATTCACGGGCATCCTCTCAGCACCTTTCAGACCACTCTTCGAATCAAGGGTAGGTTGGTGGACCCCGACATCCTCGTCGCGCAACGCATCAAGCGAATGTCGTCTATCGAGATGAAGCTTCAGCGCTTCCCGACGATGACCCTGTCCCAGATGCAGGATATCGGCGGGTGTCGCGCCGTGGTGAGCGACGCATCGACGGTCAACGATCTCGTGGACTCGTACCTGACCAGCGACCTAAAGCACAAACTGCACACCAACGACGACTACATCATCTCGCCCAAAGACACTGGGTATCGAGGGCGCCACCTCATCTATCGGTACTATTCCGACAAGATCGCCACCTACAACGATCTGAAGATCGAGATGCAGTTCCGTTCGCAGTTTCAACACGCGTGGGCTACTGCCGTCGAAATTGTCGGTACCTTCACTCGACAAGCTCTCAAGTCGAGTCAGGGCGAAGAAAATTGGTGGACGGTCAACACCGGCCCCCAGATCGCGGCCGAGATTTCGGATCTGGCCGCCGATGCCCGCCGTGAGGTCGCAAGGCTCCACACTGTCCTGCCGCGCGATTGTGCGGGGGTGGTGATGGATGTGTGCGGCCTGCTCAAAGGACTGCAGGAGGTGGAGCGGGATCGCGGTTGGCCACGCCGCAGCGCCAAGCTCGTCCTGCGCATCGGCCTCGAGCAGCTGGCGCAGCACTATGGGCTTGAGCCGTTTGCAATGGGACAGACCAACCACCGGCGCCGGACATGGATGGATGAGGGCGCGCGCCCAGAGCGCTTCGAGTAGCGCCGGTCAGGCGGCGATCGCTCGCGCTTCGGCGCGGATGCGATTGACCATCGCGACGAGACCGTTGGAGCGCTGCGTCGACAAATGTTCGCGCAACCCCAATTCGTCGAAGGTCGCGATGGCATCGGTGTCGGCGATCTCGTGCGCCGGCCGGCCGGAGTAGAGTGCGATGAGGATCGCCGCGAGACCGCGCACGATCATCGCATCGGATTCGCCGCGATAGCTGAGCAAGTCGCCGGCCCGCTCGCTGACCAGCCAGACCTGCGACACGCAGCCATTGACCTTGGTGGCGGTGTTCTTTTCGGCCTCGGCCAGGGGCGGCAGCGCCTGACCGAGCTCGATGATGTATTTGTACCGGTCCTCCCAATCGTCGAGATAGGACAGGTTTTCAGCGATTTCGGTGAACGCGGCAGGATGATGCATAGCGGCTATTTAGGCGCTCGCCCGCCGGATCGCCAGCCGCTCAGCTTGAACAGCGGGAAAGAAGAAGCCGCAAGTCCGGGGCAGCGGGCTTGCGGCTCAAAGCCAGAGAACGCTTGGAGTGGAGTAGCGTCGGGGGAGTGACGCGGCCCCTGGCTTTAGCCCATCGCGGCCGGTCGTTTTCGGGGAAATACGAAGGCCGTTGTCGTCGAGTCCTGCATGGGTGAGGCGACTGATGGGGGAGAGGAAAATTTCGCGGTGATAATTTGCGCAACCGGATCACGGAAGACCTGGCTGACGATGATTTGCGTAGCGGCTTCGGTGCCGGCGGCGAGCGCCTGGTCCTTCACCTGCGACGCGGCGGCGCCGAAATCGGTGCCGTGCGGCGCGACGACGAGGAAACCAATGGTGAGCCAGAAGGCGGAACGGATGATCATTTCGAGTTTGCCCTATCGAAAAAGCGGCAGACCAAGCACCGCTCGAAAATGAGACTAGCCGGGGCGAATTAAGGCACGGCGAGACAATTCAATAAAATGCAACGCATCGGGATTTGGAGGCGTGTCCGGCCAGTGCCGGGGGATTGGTCAATCCATTGTTTACGCTATGCGGCGAAAGCCACCGGTTCGGGCTGAGCACAGCGCATGCAAAGGTTGCCGGGCGCTTCCCCTTAAGTCCGTCTTAGCTCTTCGATGGAAGGGTGACGGCAAGAATACGGGCGTTCCCGGGAAGCGGTTTTTGTACATGCGTAGCCTCTTTACCTTGCTCTTTGGCAGGGAGACCGATGCCGATCAGGCCGGATCGGCACGCGGCCGTCCCGAGACGCTGCGGCGCGGCACGATCGCCGCCAATTCCCGCATTATCCTCGTCGCCAGCATGCTGGCGACCCCGGCGGCGCTGTACCTGCTGGTGCAGGGCGCGCTGATGCCGTTCGTCATCGTCATGGTGGGCCTGACCACCGGCTTCCTGACGCTCAACATGCATCGCCGCGGCCAGTTCGAGCGCGCCGCCTTCGGGCAGGTGTATTCGACGTTGATCGTCGGGCTGGTGCTGACGCTCGTTGATCCACAGATCGTCGATTTCGGCCTCGCTATCGCGCTGCTGGCGCCGGTTCAGGCATCTCTGCTGGGCCGCTCGCCGGCCAAGAAGCGCGCCTGGGTGCTGCTGCTGGCGGTGGTGGCGATCGGCTGCCTGGGCACGCTCGGGCTGGTCAATTGGCCCGAAGCGAACCGGCCGGAATATCCAATCATCTCCGGCCTCGCCTTCCTCATGACGGCGCTGATCGTCGCCTTTTCCGCGAGTCGGTTGAATACGGCGTTTGCGGTTTATGAGCGCGGGCAGGTGAATGCCTACAAGCATCTGGTCGAGAATGTGCAGGACGCGGTGATGCGGTTTGGCAGTGACGGCTCGGTGCTGTTCACGTCGAAATCCGCCGAAAAGCTGTTCGGCTGCCACCGCTATGAACTGGCGGGAACGGGCCTGCTCGACCGCATCCACGTGCTCGACCGCCCGATCTATATGACGGCGTTCTCGGAGGCCAACCACGCGGGTGGCGGCCGCATCGTTGAAGTGCGCATGCGCCGCGACGATCCGGCGGCGCCGGCCCGTATCCCACAATTCGTCTGGGTCGAGGTCAGCCTGACGCCGGTGCTTGACGCCGAGGTCAAGGACCCCCGCCATGAGGTTGTGGCGCTGCTGCGCGACGTCACCGACCGGCACGCCAATGAGATCGAGATGCGCGAGGCGCGCCGCGCCGCTGAGGACGCCTCGAACGCCAAATCGCGATTCCTCGCGACGATCGGCCATGAACTGCGCACGCCGTTGAACGCCATCGTGGGGTTTTCGGAAATGATGACCAGCGGCGTCGTCGGCGAACTGAGCCCCACGCACCGCGAATATGCCGACATTATCCACCAGAGCGGGCATCATCTGCTCGACGTGGTCAGGATGCTACTCGACATGAGCCGCCTCGAGGCGGGCAAGTTCGAGCTTCAAACAGAATCGTTCGAGCCGCAGGCGCTGGTCGACCCATGCTTCAAGATGGTCGAAGTGATGGCACGCGAGCGCAAGGTGCAACTGGTCACCGATATGCCAAAGCTCCTGCCGCAACTGGTCGGCGATGAGCGCGCCCTCCGGCAGATCGTCATCAATCTGCTCTCCAACGCCATCAAGTTCAGCAATGAGAAGGGTGTCGTCACCCTCGCCATCAAGCGGCAGGGCAGCCTGCTCAATATCTCGGTCATCGACCGCGGCATCGGCATGGATCGCGAATCGGTCGGCCGCATCGGCGAGCCGTTCTTCCAGGCCCAGGACGGGCTGTCGCGCCGTTATGAAGGCACCGGCCTCGGTCTTTCGATCGTCAAAGGCCTGGTCGAACTGCACGATGGCACGCTCAAAGCGATGTCCAGCCCGGGCGAGGGCACCACGATCACAGTTTTGCTCCCTCTAAACGGTCCAGCAACCAAAACGGCGGAAAGTGCACAAGTCACCCAGCTCGTTCGCGAGCCCCAGGTGGCCATGACGTCCCTATGGCAAGACGAAAAAAGACGAGCGCTATGACGGTCGAAGCAATGTCGAGCCTGCCCTTCCAGGCCGGCAGTGCGGTAGCGGCAGCAGCCGGCCGGACTGCCCTTTGGGTTATTTCCGCGTATATGCGGCAGCCCCTGCGCAATACGGCGCTGGCGGCGCTGATCGGGCTTTCGGCGATGGCCGGCTCGAATGCGCTTTACAAGCAATCCCATCATCACCCGGCGCCGCTGTTCGGTAGCTTCGATGCCGCCACCCCTGTGCCCAAGAAGGCCAAGGCGACGGTGATGCCAGCCGAGCGGCCGATCAAACTGGCGCAGCCGATCAGTCAAGAAACCACCGGTAGCGTGGACGAACCCGTGTCCGCGGCATCGCTGATCGGCCACGACGACGTCCTCATGCTGCAACAGAAGCTCCTTGGTCTTGGCCTCTTTACCGGCAGCGTCGACGGCTTGTTCGGACCGCGCACCGCCAAGGCCATCAAGGCTTACGAAGCCAGCGTCGGCCGCACCCCGCGCGGCCTGCTGACGCCTGCAATCATCACTCTGATCCGCAGCACCGAGGACGCGCCCGCCGCACCGGTTGTCGCGCCTGCAATTGCAATTACCCCGGCGATTGCCGTCACAGCCGATCTGCCGCCGGTGCCCGCTGGCGGCGACTTGTCGGCCAAGCCGCTGCCCCTGCAGCAGGCCAGGCCGCTGCCCGCACCGGCGCCATTGCTCACTGCGGCCCAAGCCGCGATTGCGCCCGACGCCGCGCTCGTCCCCGACGCCGCGCTCGTTCCCGACGCCGCGCTCGTTCCCGACGCCGCGATCGTGCCTGACGGCAGCGATCCGGTGCTGACCGCAACCGCCGAGGATTCGGGCGACGCTGCCGCGCCTCTGGCGCTGCAAAGCACAAAATCCGCCATCATCAAGCGGGCCGTTCCGACCATTGCGGTCCGTGTGTCCCCGAAGCCTGCCGCCGAAACGCAGCAGATGCCGACCGAGATTTCGCCGATCTCCAATGGGGTCGATGCCTCGAACGATCCGACGATAGTTGCGTCGGTGCAGCAAGGGCTCAACAATCTCGGCTTCCTGCACCAGCAGGTCGACGGCGTTGCCGGCGAGGCGACCTCCAAGGCGATACGGAACTTCGAGGTTTACTTCAACTACGACGTCACTGGTCGCGTCACCCGGCAGCTCGTCAATTTGCTGCAACAGAACGGCGCCGACATCTGAGCGGGCAGTCGGCTTCCTCCCCTGCGAAGCGGGGGAGGTGGCACGCGCCAGCGTGACGGAGGGG
>JBDTLB010000079.1:0-39803 GCA_039934955.1 Devosia sp. | reverse complement strand
GCAAGCTCGACCATCTCGACACGCCTTCGCGGCGAGCCCAATGCCTACAACGTCATCGATATCGACGACGGCATCGTCACCGTCCGGGTGCGGGAATGGACCAAGGATCGCTGGCTGACGCGCGAAGAGGCTTCCGCCTCAACCTGAATGCAATTCCGTTCTAGCTGGTCGCGCACCAGCTGAATGCTTGAGGAACTGCGCGCCCGCCCAGCAGAGCAGCGCCCAGGCAGTGCCGAGCATCCATCCGGCAAGCACGTCGGTCGGGTAGTGGACGCCGAGATAGACGCGGCTCGCGCCAACCACCAGCGTCATGAAAATCGCAACGCCGAGATAGAACACCTGCAACGCTTTGGTCTCCGCCGCCTCGGCCAGCAGCACGCCGATCGTCAGGAACACCACCGCGGAGACGGTCGCGTGCCCCGACGGGAAACTGGCGGTGAACACTTTGGCGACCGCCGGGAGGTCCGGCCGCGGCCGGTCGAACAGCGCCTTGAGCGCCGTACTGAGAATATCGCCGCCCACCACACACGCCGCAAGGTACCAACCCGTGCGGATCTTGCCCTGCAGCAACATTCCCACCACGACCACGATGGTGATGAAGCCCAGCAGCGAGAAGCTGCCCAGCGACGTCACATCGCGCACCGCTTCCTGCAGCCATGCCGGCCCGATCGTCTCGGCCGGATTGCCGGGCACCCGGAACAGGTCGATGATCGACATATCAAAGCTCAGCGTATCGCCCTCCAGAACCTCGTCCGCCAACAACCCGAACGCGGTCAGCAACGCCGCGACGACGACGGCCGCGATGATCCGGGGGGATCGCAAGGCAAAGTGCATGGGTTGGGGCAAAGAGAATATCCTGGGACTAGGAGTGGATCGTAGCGCAACCGAACGCGGACAAGAACGCAAAGTTGCCGGGCGACGGTTAGACGGCATCCACCACGCCGCGATGGCCTTGCCTGTTCGGGGCAAACGACGGTACCACCATCCAATGAAGTCTGTCGTCATCCATGCCGCCAAGGATTTGCGCGTCGAAGAGCGCGACGTCGGCCGGCCCGGCGCCGGCCAGGTGAGTGTCGCTATCGGCGCCGGCGGCATTTGCGGCTCCGACCTCCATTACTACAACCATGGCGGCTTCGGCGCGGTGCGGGTGAAACACCCGATGGTACTGGGACACGAAGTGGCCGGGACAATCACCGAGATCGGGTCTGGCGTCGCAACCATCGTACCCGGCGACAGGATTGCGCTATCGCCTTCGCTCCCCTGCAATTCTTGCGAATACTGCCTCAAAGGGCTGCATAACCACTGCCTCAACATGCGCTTTTACGGCAGTGCCATGCGCATGCCGCATGTCGACGGCGCCTTCAGCGAAACGGTCATCGCCGACGCCAGCCAGTGCCACAAACTCGCCGATGGCGTAACGCTGGCGGAGGGCGCGTTCGCCGAGCCGTTCGCGGTGACGCTGCACGCAGTCAGCCGCGCCGGCTCGCTGCTGAACAAGAATGTGCTCATCAGCGGCAGCGGGCCGATCGGTGCGCTCTGCGTGCTGGCGGCGCGCGTCCATGGCGCCCGCGAGATCATCATCACCGACGTGCTGGACGAACCGCTTGGCTATGCCCGCAAAATCGGCGCCGACCGAACAATCAACATCGCCAAATCGCCCGACGCACTTGCAGCGCTCGCCGAGGGCAAGGGGACGGTCGACATCGTCATCGAGGCCTCGGGCAACGGCGCCGCGCTGACTTCGGGCATTGCGGCGTTGCGGCCGCGCGGCGTCCTCGTCCAATTGGGCCTCGGCGGTGATGTGGCGATGCCGCAAAACGTCGTGGTCGGAAAGGAAGTCGACATCCGCGGCTCGTTCAGGTTCCACGAGGAATTCGCCCTCGCGGTCGCGCTGATCAACCAGCGCCGCGTCGATGTCAGGCCGCTGCTGAGCGACACTCTGCCGCTCGACGACGCCGTACGGGCTTTCGAGCTGGCCAGCGACCGACGGCACTCGATGAAGGTCCAATTGGCCTTCGCGTAACGACGGTGCGCGCCGCCGATTTTCCGCCGTTTGCCTTCATGTCGTCTCGACAAAGACCCGATGTTACTCTAGCAGGCGCCAGCATGAGGGGTCCCGAGGCAGTATGCGAGCAGTGACACGACCGTGAGAAGAACAAGCTCGGCCCGTAAGCTCGCCGGATGGGGAATCCTCGCCGCAGCGGCATTGCTCATTGTCGGGATCCTCCTGGTCTCGCGGCTCGGCGCCCCTGCTGGCCCGACTTCGTCCGTGGCAACCGCGTCCACGGCGTCGAGCGCCGCGCCATCGACATCGGCGCTGGCGGCATCCGCTCCTGTCGTGTCGCAGCCCTCGAGTTCGTCCGCCGCTGCACCCACATCGTCTCAGCCGGACTCCGCTGCGGAATCGTCTTCGCCACCCCCATCCGACCCTGGGCTTCGAGTCATCGACCCAACGGCAATGGATCAGGCGTCGCGCAAAGCGCTGCTGAGCACCCTGATCGACCAGGGCATCTTCACCGGTATCGAGGCGGTCGGCTCGCCCCCCAAGGTCGGCGTGACCCCGCTGTTTCTGGGTCTCAACGCCAGCCTCCAGCAGCAATTCATCTCGCTCGTCTACACCTACGTGAACAACGGGGCTGCCAGCTCCGTCCCGCTGCAGGTGATCGACGCGACCAGCGGCAAGACCATCCAGAGCTTCACCGCCGCCGAAGGCCTGAAGCAGCTCTAGCCGACCAGCTGGCGCGGTCTACAATCCTTCCGGCACCCAGACCTGCATCGTCCCCGGCCCGCGGTTGTTCCACAGATAGTAGGGGATCGCCGTCAGTGTCGCCGTCTCGGCGCGCGGCGGGGAGGCGCGATAAAGCACCTCGTCCCAGTCACCGGCCTCAAGCCGAAGACCCTGAGCCGTCAGCGTCACGATGCCGTCGAACAGATCTGCCCGCATCTCGGTCTCGATGGCCGCCTGCCGTGGCAGCCGGTAGTCCTGCACACGGTGACCATCATGGTCGGCGTGCTCGAGGCAATAGACCAGCGGCCCACGCTTCAGCGCAACGCGGCCATTGTCGGCGCTGACGGCAGGGTGCGCGTAGATGCGTTCGGCCGGCATGGGCAACTCCAGCGCCACGACATCGCCCGCCGTCCACTGTCGCTCGATTGTCAGATATCCGCGCTCGAGAACCATCGGCACCGCGACGCCGTTGACGACCGCCGAGGCGCCATGGCTCCAGCGCGGGACGCGCAGCTTCAGCGCAAACTTCGCCGGCCGCTTCGGATCGACCGCGATACTGACCGAACCCGACCAGGGATAATTGCTGGTCTCGGTGAGCTTGACGACGCCCGACGCCAGCGACAACGAGGTCGAGATGCCGCCATAGAGGTGGAAGGCGATCGCGTCGGCGCTGGCCGAAACGAAATAGCCACCCACCGACGCCACCAGCCGACTCGCATTCATCGTGCAGCATGGGCAATTGTGCCACGCCCAGCGCGTATGCTGGCCATGGCTCTCGAGCGGATTGGCATAGAAATAGTGCTGTCCGTCGCGGCTAAGGCCGGTCAGCGCGCCGTTGAACAAAGCTTGCTCGAGCACGTCGGCATATTTGCCGTCGAGGTCAAGATGCAGCATCCGCTGCGCCCAAAAGATCAGCGCCACCGAGGCGCAGGTCTCGGCATAAGCCGACTCGTTGGGCAGATCGAAATCCTCGGTGAAGCCTTCATTGGCGGCAGCAGGACCGAGGCCCGAGGTGATGTAGATCTTGGTTGCGAGAACATCGTTCCATAAAACTTCGCAGGCCTTGCGCAGATCGCTGTCGCCCAGTTCGGCAGCGAGATCAGCCATCGCGGTGTACATGTACATCGCGCGCACGGCATGGCCGACGACCTTGTCCTGCTCGCGCACCGGCTTGTGCGATTGCGAATACTCGTACGTCCCCGCCCAGTACGAGCGCGGATCCTCGCCGCGGGCGATGGCCTCCTGGTCAAAATAGTGCGGCTGCGCACCGCGCTGGTCGATGAAATAGGCCGCGAGGTCGAGATGCCGGCGGTCATGCGTCAAATGATAGAGCTTGATCAGCGCCAGCTCGATCTCCTGGTGTCCGCAATAGCCGTGCCGCTGGTTCGGCCCAGGCCCAAAAGTCTCTCGGACCAGCGCGACATAACGCTCGAGAATATCGAGATAGCGCCGCCGGCCGGTCGCCTGGAAATAGGCGATGGCGCCCTCCAGCATATGGCCGAGATTGTAGAGTTCGTGATTGTCGCGCAAATTGGTGAAACGGTTCTCGGGCTCGCGGTCGAGATACCAACAATTGAGATAGCCGTCCGGCGCTTGCGCCTTTTCGAGATCATCGATGATGGCCTCGATCTTGGCCTCGATCGCCTCGTCGCGGCGGTGCGACAATGCATAGCTCGCCGCCTCGATCCATTTACCAACATCGGAATCCCAGAACACCTGCACGGTAAAGCCGTGGCCATTGCGCGGATTGCGCAGCGGTGGCGGCGGCTGCGGCAGGCTCAGCGATTCCAGTATGCCATGCTCGTCGAGCTTGGCATGCTGCGACGGAATGGTCCGGGTCAGCACTGTGTCGAGTCTCTCGCGCCAGAACGCGCCGTTGAGACGAACGTCGGTAAATCCGATCGGTCGAAAATCGCTCATGCGGGGTTCCTTCATGTTGTTGACCGTGCGAGGCGCGTCTTGGTTTTGGGCAGGGACATCAGGGGACAGACGATCCCCGCACGACGAGCGTGCACGGCAGGCGCTTGAGACCGTGTTGGTGCTGGCCGGCGATCATGCTCAGCAGACTTTCGCCCGCCGCGAGTCCCAGGGTACGCAGATTCATGTCTACGCTCGTGAGCGGTGGCCGGCTGGCGCTGGTCATCACGTCCCAATTGTCGAAGCCCACAATGGCGACGTCGGTCGGCACATCGATCGACAACTCGCGCAATGCATCGGCGGCGCCGCGAGCAATCTGGTCGTTGCCGCAAAACAGCCCGTCCGGTGCGTTGCGGCGCGACGTAAACAGCTTCTGCACCGCCTCACGGCCCCAGTTCTCCGACCACGCGCCCGATAGATAATAGTCGAGCCGCGCTTCGATCCCTGCGGTCGCCAGCGCTTTGCTATAGCCGCCGTGGCGCAGCCGAACGGCGTCGAACCGCTCTGGCCCGGTGATATGGGCGATCCGCTTACGGCCAAGCTCAAGCAGATGCGTCACCGCCAGAACCGCGCCCCCCTTGTCGTCGGGCACCAGCGACAGGGCATCCGGGTCGTCCGCCTGCGAATAGACGTAGACCACCGGCAACCCGTGCACCAAGATGCCGATCGGCGGCCGCTTGTCGGCGCGGCGCGCCGTCACCACCAGCCCGTCGATGCGCTTGCCCAGCAATTGATCGAGATGCTGCCGCTCGCGCGCCGGATCGTCGGTGGCGTTGCACATGAACACCGCTATGCCGCGATCGGCCAGCCGCTCCTCCAGCGCCTCGACGATGGGGAAACTGAACCGGCCAAAACTGTCATTGGTGATGATGCCCACCGTCATCGATTTCGACCGGTGCAGGCTCTGCGCCAGATCGTTGGGCCGGTAGCCGATCTGTTGCGCCACAGCCATCACCTTGTCGCGCGTCTCCTGCCGCAGCCGCCCGTTGGCGTTGAGCGCCTTGGACGCAGTGCCGATCGATACTTCGGCCAGTCGAGCCACGTCGCGGATGGTCGGCGCGCTGATGCGAGCACCCGGCCGCACGCCGTCGTCGTCTACCGCGCTCATTTCGTTGCCACGTGGTGTGTCCCGCCCCGCATGCGTCAGCCTTTGACCGCGCCCGACATGAAGCCGCGGATGTAGTACCGCTGCAGAAGCAGGAACAGGATTATGCAGGGAACCGCAAGCACGACCACCCCGGCTTCCGTGGCGCCGTAGTCGATCACACCGATGGTCTGTTGCCTGAGGTTGGCGATGGCCACAGGCAGCGTCTGTTTGGTCGGATCGGTCAGCATGATGAGCGGCGCGAAGAACTCGTTCCAAGCCGCGAGAAATGCGAACAGGCCAACCGTCACCAGCCCGGGGACTGTCGAGGGCAGCATGATGCGCAACAGCACGCCAAACGTGCCGCAGCCATCGATCAGGGCCGACTCTTCGAGGTCGCGTGGAATGGCCTCGAACGATATCCGCATCATGTAGGTGGCGAACGGCAGCTGGAACATCGAAACGATGAGCGCCACCCCGATCAGCGAATTGCTGAGCCCAAGGGCGTTGAGCATCACGTAGAGCGGAATGATCAGCGTTGCGAACGGCACCATGAGGATCGACAGGGTGAGCAGGAACAACGCATCCTTCCCCCAGAACTTGAAGCGCGCGAACGCGTAGCCGCCCAGTGTCGAGATGATCAGCGTGATCGCCACGGTCATTCCCGTCACAAGAAAGCTGTTGAACAGGAACACCGGCAGCCCAGCGCCGAAATTGAACATCGTGGTGTAGTTGCCGAAGCCGAATCCGGTAACCTGGCCAGTACCGGCCTGAGGGCTCAGCGACGCGTACAGGCTCCACGCGAGCGGAAACAGGAAGATGATGGCAAGGCCGCCCGTGAGAACGTAGTAGGGCGTCGTGGTGTAGCTGGAGCCTCGGGTTGTGGTGACGGCCATGGTCAATCTCGATCGTTGCCGCGGAGGAAGCGGAACTGAATGGCGTTGAGCAGGACCAGCACGATCAGCACGATAATCGACAGTGCTGCTGCAGTGCCGAGGTTCTGGCGCTGAAACGCTTCGCGATAGATCACCTGCACGACGGTCACGGTCGAATTGTTGGGTGCGCCCTTGGTCAGGATGAAGAACTGATCAAAAGCGAGCAGCGAGCCGGTGACGCACAGGATCAGCGCCAGCGACAGCGACGGCCGCAGCAGCGGCAGCGTCACGTAACGAAAGGTCTGGCCGCGCGTCGCTCCGTCGAGTGCCGCCGCCTCAAACAGATCGTCGGGGATACCCTGCAGCCCCACCACGAGGACCAGCATGTAGAAGCCCGCATACTTCCAGACGATCAGGAAAGTCGTCGACAGCAGTGCGTTGAGCGGCGTCCCGAGGAACTGGATGGTCCCGTGTGCCATGCCCATCACCTCGAGGGTCGGCCCGATCGGCCCGATCGAGGGCGAGAAGAAGCCGTAGGCAAGCAACGACGCCGCCGCGAGCCCGAGCGACACCGGCAGCAGGAACACCGTTCGCATGATGTTGGCCCAGCGGCTCTGCACCTGCACCAGGAGCGCGAGACCCAGACCAAGGCCGAGCAACAGAACGGTGACGAGGATTGTGTATTCGAGCGTGAAGACCACCGACGGCCAGAACAGCACATTCTTGGTGATCGACAGGAAGTTCTTCGGGAAGTTGAAATCGCCCTGCCCGGTCAGCAGGCCCCAGCTGCTCAGCGACATCCGCGCGACGAGCAGCAGCGGGGTGATGAACAGCACGACGACGAAGACCAACCCCGGGACCGAGTAGGCGAAACCCATCAGCTGGCGGCGCAGAAAAAAGCTCGCGCGGTTTTGCGCGGTCCTGACCTCCGGCACGTCCGGCGTCATCGATGTGGTGGCCAAGGTGATTCCTCGTCTCAGATGGTTGGCACGGCCTCCGCTGGGAGATGGAAGCCGTGCCAGACCTGCCCGTCAAGTTACGGGTTGAGCGACTCGTTCATCGCATCGTTGTTGGCTTCGAGGTTTGCACCGTCGCCAAACACGCTGTTCTGCATCAGCGTGATCCACGGCCCCTGCGGGTCGTTGTAGGTCGCGCCGAAGTTCTTGGCCAACGGGGTCTTACCCTTCGCGCCAATCGAGTTGAACAGCTGCACACGCGGATCGGTGATGTATTTGTTGTTGGCGAGGTCGGTGCGGGTCAGCACGTTGCCGTTCTTGGCCACAACTTCGATCTGGGCTTCATCGCTCTGCACCCAGGCGATGAAGTTCCAGGCCGCATCCAGCTTCTTGCTGTCACGGGAAACGCCGATGTCGTCGCCACCGATGAAGGTCGACTGGCCACCCTTGACGCCCGCGATCGGGGTCACGCCGATATCGGCATCCTCGAGACCGCTACCGACAAGACTCGAGATCTGCGTGGCCGGCATCGGCTGCACACCGATGATCCCCTTGGGAAAGTTCGCGGTCCAGGTCGCGCCTGTTTCGGTTTGCGTGTCGGGCATCAACGCGGTGCCGTCAGCAGCCATGTCGTGGAAAATCTTGAAGATCGACTTCCACTCGTCGCTGTTGGCGAGGGACTTGGTCCCCTCTGGGTTGAGAACTTCCTCGCCATCGGCCCAGGCGATCGGGAACCAGGTGAACACCTCGCAACCGCCGCAGCTGCCGCCCCAGTAGGTGCCGTAGACACCGTTGCCGAGCTTGGCCACGGCGCGCGCGTCGGCAGCAAATTCCTCGAGGCTCGCCGGTCCCTTCTCGGGATCGAGGCCAGCCTGTTTGAATAGCTTCTTGTTCCACATCCACACCGACAGATCGGCGATGAACGGCATGCCGTACTTCTTGCTGTCCCAGGTCCCAACGTCGATGCCGGCCTGAGCCACTTTGTCGATGCCGGGCATACCATTGATCTGGGCGGTGAGATCGGTGAACAAGCCCGCAGACGTCCAATTCGGCATGAACACGACGTCTGCCGAGAACAGATCCGGCAGAGCGTTCGCCGCAGCCGCTGCGCCGATCTTGGTCTGGTAGTCATCGGTCACGACATAGGTCGCCGTTACCTGGTTTTTGTGCGAGGCGTTGTACGCCTGAACCAGTGCGTCGACGCGCACCTGGGTCGCGGCGCGGGTCCACAGCGTCAGTTGCGTTCCGTCATCGACGCCCATCGGGTCAGCGGCGAACGCCACGGTCGGCACGGCCATCATCAGCGCGGCAAGCGCGACGGCAGCCTTAGTCAAGATCGGCAATGTCATTGGTTCCTCCCTGTTGCCGGCACAGCATCCTCACGCCGCGCGGGAAAACCTTTTCCGAACTGAGCCGGCGTACGTTTTGCACGCCCGATCACCAATTTTGGGAAAAGCTTTTCTCATCGATTAATCACACAAATCAAACCGCCTTGCAACTGGGCACGATCTAGTCCGCCTTTTGCTGACTATTACGATAGTTGGTTGCATGCCATCGACGTCAAGATCCAAGCGGATCGCGCGTCGTACTCAGGCTCGCTGCGCCTGCGGGAACATTTTCACGCGAGTTGCATCCAATTATTGCCCCTCCGGTGATACGCACTGGGATCGAGGATCAATCGGGAGAATGCCCATGACCCGGACTGCTGGCGATCGTGACACGAGCGCCAATAGGGGGCCAACCGCCCCCCACCGCGATCCCAACGCCTTCGACGACACCCAACTCGTCGAATTGGCACGCGCCGGCGATGAATCGGCGGTCCGCGCCATCATCAAACGGCACAATCAGCGCATGTTCCGGGTTGCACGCTCCGTCGTCCACAACGACGCAGATGCCGAGGACGTGGTGCAGGCAAGCTACGTTAAGGCCTTCACCCATCTCGACGGATACCGGGGCGACGCGCAACTCTCCACCTGGCTGACGCGAATTGTTCTCAACGAAGCTATCGGCCGGATGCGGTCGGCGCGGCCGACCGTCTCCGTCGAGCAGATCGATCTCGAAAGCCCGTTGAGCGCCCAAATCATCCAATTCCCCGCCTTGCAGGCAACCACAAATCCGGAGACCGAAATGGCGCGGCAGGAGATCAGGGCATTCTTGGAATCCGCCGTCGACAAACTGCCAGCTGCGTTCCGCACCGTGTTCGTCCTGATGGACG
Organism: Devosia sp.; assembly: GCA_039934955.1. GTDB lineage: Bacteria > Pseudomonadota > Alphaproteobacteria > Rhizobiales > Devosiaceae > Devosia_A. The sequence continues at coordinate 30,028 of JBDTLB010000079.1, read as the reverse complement.
TCGAGGGCCTGAGCGGCGAGGAAACCGCCGCCTATCTCGACATCAAGCCCGAGACCGTCCGCACCCGGCTGCACCGCGCGCGCCGGCTGATGCGCTCGGCCCTCGAAGAGCAGCTCAGCGGCGCCTTCGCGTCGTTGTTCCCGTTTGACGGCGAGCGCTGCGTCCACATGGCCGATCGCGTGATCTTACGCCTCAACGCACGCCCTTAAAGCATGCCAAAATTGGCGATCTGCCTGACCTCGCCAAGACCTGAGAGCGCCGTCGTTCGGCGGCGCGACGGCATCCACCGGCCTAATTGTTGGCGAGCACCACCACCGTACGGTTGCCGCGCTCGGGCGTACCATCATCGGTCGCCACCGGTGGACCATCTTCGCCAAGCCCGGTCAGCGCCGTCACCATCGAAGTGTCAATGCCCAGCCCGATCAGCGCCTTGCGCACCGCCGAGGCACGCCGCAGCGACAGCGCCCTGTTGAACTCCACCGGCCCCTGCGTATCGGAGAAACCCATGATCGCGACGTCGCGGGGATTGGCGAGCAGATCCTTGGCCAGCGCATCGAGCGTCTGCACACTGGCATCGACGAGCTTGTAGCTGCCGCGGTCGAAATAGATCTGCGCCAGCACCTTGGGCTGAGTCACCGCCAGCCGTGGCTTGAGCTGCAGATCCTGCACCGCGGCCTGCAGCGTCGCCACATCCGCCGATTTGGCGAGCGTCCCGATTTCGCTCCGCAGGCCGGCAAGGTCGGACTTGATCCCGACCAAATCTGCGGCCGGATTGGCGGACTCGACCGTCCCCACCCGCGCCGTCAGCCCATCAAGCTGCGCGCCCAGCGCCGCAACAATCGCGCCGTCGGCGGTGCCGGTGGTTTCGAGGGTTGCGACACGCATCTTCAGCGAGCCGACATCGGCGGCCAGTGGCGCGATGTTGGTGGCCGGAGGCATGGTCTTGGCGAGTTCGTCGAGCTTGGTCTGTAGCGCACTGAGATCGCTGGCGCTGGCGGCAGCCCCGATGCCGGTCGACAGCGTCGCCACCCTATCGGTGAGTCCAGTGACGTTGCCCTGCAGCGCGGTGACGTTGCCCTGCAGCGTGGTGATCTTGTCGGCCGACACATCACCCATCTGCGTGCGGAGCGTATCGATCTGCCCGCCGAGCGCCGCCACCATTGTGGCGAGCTGGCTGCTATCCTCGGTGGGCGGAATTTTGGCGGTCAGATCGCTGACCTGCGTGGCCAGAGCCGCCAGCGTCGCCGGTGCGAAATCGCCGATCTGTGTCTTCAGCGTCGCCAGCCCGGTCTTCACCTCAGCCAGGTCGGCCGTCGCCTGCATGAGGTCCGTTGGCGCCTTCGCCTCGATCGCGGCGATTCGGGTCTCGAGCGCGCCCAGCTTGGCCGGCGCGTCGCCGATCTTGCGGGTGAGGTCGCCGACTGCCGTCTTGAGGGCCGCGACATCACCCGTCAACGCCGTCAGTCCCGTCGTGTCGGGCGTTGCGACCGCATCCAGCTTCTTGGCGAGATCCGCTTGATCCAGCTGCAATTTCTGCAAATCGACCGCACTGGCCGTGGCGCCAGCGCCACTTTCGAGCGTCGTGGTTCGCTTGTCGAGCGCGGTGACGTTCTGGCCGGTGCTCCACCAGCCATACCCAAGCACGACGGCCACCAATACTCCCAACCCAGCCGTAAGACCCGGCAGCGTAAGGCTTCGTTGCGGCGCTATGGAATCGACCATCCGGCTCCCCCTGACAGTCCTCGGGCGCTAGCGTTTTGCCGCTCTCGCTCCCCCCGAAGCAGCTATCAGGTTCGCCCAACCGCATCCGCTTGTCACCCCTCTTCTTGTCGCAGCCCGGATGGCGGGACCGCAAAGCGACAAAAAAGGAGCGGAGGCGCGCTCGCCCCCGCTCCCGGTCATCGCTGCGAAACCAGGCTCAGCTCGCGGCGACGATCTTGCTTGCCCAGTCGGCCTTGTCTTTGGCGGTCCAGGTGATCGACACCTTCTCGCCGACCGTCAGCTTCGAAAAATCGCACTTCGGGTCGAAGTGATAGACGGTCGTGTCGAGCGTGACCGTGCAGGCCTTGGCGTCGAGCGCCTTGATCGTGCCGGCAGTCGTGGTCGGCGCGGCAGCCGCCGCGAAACCGGCGGACGTGAAGCCGGCGACAGCAACGACGAGGAGGGGAAAGGTGAAATTGCGCATGGGAAGTCTCCCGTTTCTGGTTAAACGCCAGCCGTTCACGGCCGGCGGCGCTCTCTTCGCCCCGGCGCTTTGCTTCGGCCTGTCGTGAAACTTACATCGCGGTAATTGCCCGGACAGATTGACCAGATGCCCGCACACGGCCTCGTGTCAGCGTGTTCCGCAACTCGCCGTGTTTTTGGACGTTACTTGAGCAATGCATCCAGCAGTGATGCGTCAGGAAGGACGTCCCACATGCGCAAGACCCAGATCGACCATCTGCTCGAAGCCGCCGTAGCCAAAGCTCTCGGCGTCAAGCGCCCCCCGGCCCAAGCGAGCCGCAAGATGGTTCACGCGCACCGCCCGATGAAGCACGCCGCCTAAAATTTGGAACGTTCCCGATCAGTCCGAGTGCGCCGGCAGTTGCGGCAAATCGTCGAACCTGTCGTGCTGCGCGGCGCGGGCGCTCGGCCTGACCCACAGCTGCGATTTATGCGGCGGTGAGAATAGCCGGGCTCGCTCGTCCCCGGTCGAGTCGAAGAACGGGTAGCGCTCCAGGGTCTTGGCATAGACCTCCTGGGCCCTGGTCCCCCACAGTTCCATCGGAAAGCTGAGGCCGTGATAGTAGCGCGGCCCCGCCATCAGCGTCGAACTCAGCACGCGCTTGTAGAACGCGCCGTGCTCGGGACGCACCGAATGCAGACCGTAGCTCGAATTGAAGTGCCGCGTCGCCATCACGGCGAGCCGAAGCGTCAGGAATGGCAGTGCCGGATACGCCAGCGTCGCCTCGAAATCCGAGGTGAAGCGGGTTGGATCGACGCATGTCGCGCCTGCATTGAGCAGCGGATCCAGCACATCGGTGAACACCGAATAGGATGGCGACATCCTGCACTCGGGCGTCAGGTAGTGGATGCGCAGCGAGCTCACCAGATCGCCATCAATGTAGACGCCGTAACAATACGAGTTCGGCATCTCGTCGAATTCGTCGCGCAGCACACCGCCTACATTGAACGGGATGAACTCCTCGCGCCGATACGCTTCGTACCGAAGCTTGTAGACCGGATCAAACTGCTCTTCGACGCGAACCCGCCGGTATTCCACCCGGTCCAGAATGTCGATCAACGTGCCCGAAAACCGCGAGCCGGTCGCCGCTTGGTTCTGAGCTGCCGCACTCATTACACAAATCCCCAAAACACAAGATCGTGTGTAACGCTTTTTTTACGACGTTTGAACCGCTTACAGAGCAGGCGGCCATGCGGCAAGCCGTGTTGGGAACCGGGTGACCATCAATTGATGATGAGTTCTAAGTGGTTAACTAAAGTTAACCAAGATTGCGAATACGCGTATCGATCGGCTCGCTGGCGCCTTCCATGCGGGCGATGAGCTCGGCGACCTCGCGGCGCGGCAAGGGCACGCCGAACAAATAGCCCTGAATCTGGTCGACTTTGGTGTGCGCCTGGATCAGCGCCAGCTGCTCCTCGGTCTCGACACCCTCGGCCGTCACCGTCAGATTGATGTCCTTGCCCAGCTGCGCCACGTTGGAAAGCAGTTTCAGCGAGCGCGGGTTGGACGTGATGTCCATCACGAAGCTGCGGTCGACCTTGAGCTTGGTGAAGGGCAGCGCCTGCAGGTAGCTCAGTGACGAATAGCCGGTGCCGAAATCGTCGAGCGCGATGCCGATACCCTTCTTGCCCAACGCCGACAGGATCTTGGTCGCCGCATCGCGTTCCTCGATCAGCGCCGTCTCGGTGACCTCGACTTCGAGTCGATGCGGCGGCAAACCGCTCGACGCAAGCGCCGTCATCACCATCTCTTCGACATCGTCGTTGCGGAAGTCTCGGGCCGAGACGTTCACCGACACCGAGACATCGTTTGGCCAGTTGCGGCACTCGGCAGCTGCTGTGCGCAGCGCCCATCGCGTGATCTCGGAGATCAGGCCCGTTTCTTCGGCGATCGGAATGAACAGAGACGGCGGAATCGAGCCCAGCGTCGGATGCGTCCAGCGCGCCAACGCCTCGCAGGCCACGACCCTGCGGGTCTTGAGATCGATCAACGGCTGGAATGCCAGCGTCAGCCCGTTCGCCTCCACCGTGGCACGTAGATCTGTCTTGAGGCGCTGACGGTAGCGGTAGGCGGTGTCCATCTCGTCGCGGAAGACCTGCGACTGGCCCTTGCCGTTGCCCTTGGCCTTGTAAAGCGCCAGATCGGCCTTGGTCATCATGCTGTCGAGCGCTTCGTCCGCCTCGTTGGAGGTGACGATGCCGATCGACACATTGGTCGACAGGCTCTCCCCCATGATCGAGAACGGCGCCTTGAACGCCGACAGGATGGACGCTGGATCTTGCTCGACGTCGGCGGCATTCATGTCGCCACTGCGATAGACGACGAACTCGTCGCCACCGAGCCGCGCCACGAGGCTGTTGAGCCCCAGCGCCCGCTTCAGCCGCTCCGCCGCCTCGACCAGCAGGCGATCGCCGACGAGGTGGCCGGCCGTGTCGTTCACATGCTTGAAATCGTCGATGTCGACGATCATCAACATCACCGTACCGGCGGTCTTCTTGGTGCGGCGGCGTTCGAGATCGGCGCCCACCTGCTGGGCGAAATGCCCGCGGTTGGGGAGCCCGGTCAACGCATCGAAATGCGCCATGAAATTGATCCGCTCTTCGGCCCGCACACGCTCGGTGATGTCCTCGAACAGCAGCACGACCCTGTCCTGCCGCGAGCTCACCGTCACTTCACTGTAGCGCGCATTGGCGAGCTTCAGCAGCACCTTGCCGTTGCGATGGCCCTCGACCACCTGCAGCAAATCCTCTGCCGATCGTTGCGGGATCGAGCCACGGCTCGCCGCCTGGGCGATCAGTGCCGCAAACGAGCGGCTCATCCAATTGCCCGGTACAAAACTGTCGAACACTTCCTCGGCCTCGCCATTGACCACGGCGATGCGGCCGTCGGCGTCGAGCATGGCGAGCCCGTGATGCATGGTATCGAGCGCGGTATCGAGTTCGCTCGCCAGCCGGCTCGCTTCGACGCGCGCGTGCACCGAGGCGAGCAGCACGTTGCGCACGTCCCGCGCCAGCGAGCGGAACGAGATCAGCATCGGGATCAGCAGCACTCCGAGCAGCGGATAGTAGAAATCACCCTTCAGCAGCAGGCCGGCGGACAACAGCGTCGTCGCCACCGCCAACTGGATGGTCAGCATCCGGTCGAGACCGAAATTGCGCGTCACGATTCCCACCATCGCGGCGACCGTCGTGGTCATGCTGATCAACTCGGCGAACGCATCGCCCACCATCAGAAAGCTGATGACGCACCAGAGCCCGCAAATGAACGCCATGGTGGTTGCCCAATAGGTGGCGCGGACTTCCCACTTCTCGGCGGCCGAGACGTCGGTCGGGCCAACCTTGGCGGCAAGGAACTGGGTAATCGAGATGAACCGGCCGACCACGATGACCGCGAAGGCAGCGGTAATGGCCCACAACGCCCATGAATCGGTCTTGTACGCAGCCGCACCCGAACCGACGGCGCAGCCCAGCACCGCCATGACCATGGCCCGCCGGTCGCCATAGACCGCCCGTACGGCTGACACGTAGTCGATTGCAGGCATGGATTTGCTGGCAGGTTCGAACATGGGTTCCCGTGCGTTCTGGGGAAATCATGCCGAAAAGCTGTTAATGCCGCATTTCGACTCGGCGGCCGGCTCAAAAAAAAGCGCCCGATTCCCGGCACTTGGACGCTAAATCGAGCAGATGGTTTAGGAACAGTTCGGCAAATTGACACCAATTGCACCGATCGGCCCGACACTGTCGTTTCTCTCCGGCAGACCGGCCTGTAGACCCATCGGCGGGAAGGGGTCGAAATCCGGGTAAGGGCCACTCAGACCGTCGGATCCGGCCCGCTTTCGTTCGCAAAATCCCTTATCGGTCAGATACTTACTGCGTCAGCTCAGCGTGCGTCGCCTTGACCACGATCTATGTGCCGCCCGGAAAGGCTGCGCAGGAAGAACCCGCGCAGCCCGAAGTCGGGAGAAATATCAACCGAAGACGGCGTCGTATTCCGACTTCAGCTTCTCGATCACCTGGTCGGTGGTCATCGCCTTGTCGCCCTGCGCCGTGAACATCACGTTCCAGACCGAGTTGATCCAGTCGCTATCCGAAATGTAGAACGGATTCTCGACGCTCATGCCGGGCTTCTGGAGGTCGTCGAGCACCAGTTTGTTGCAGGCGTCGAGCTTGTCGGTCGGCACGTCGGTGCGGACCGGGCTCGAGCCCTTGAAGAAGGCGAACTGCGCATTGATCGCCGGATCGACCACCGTCGCGGCGAAGTCCAGTTCGGCCTTCAGCACATCGGGGGCAACACCGCCCAGGATACCGAACGAGTCAACCGTCACCGATACTGCCTTGGTGCCCGGGATATTGATGCAGCCGAAATCCGTACCTTCCGACTTGCCGGCGCCCTTCCAGACACCCTTCATCCAGTCGCCGTGGATCTGCAGCAGAGCCTTGCCGGAAATCACCGTGTTGGTGGTGTCGTTCCAGGCGCGGTTCACCCAACCTGCGTCCGTCTGGTCGGCGATTTTGCGGAACAGCTCGATCGTGCTGCGCACGCCCGGATCGTCGAACACGGTCTTGTCCGGCATTCCCTTGGCATTGTCGGCGCCGTAGAAGCGGTTATAGACGTCCGGTCCGGCGTTCGCGGCGAGCAGCGCGTGGAACGTATAGCCCGCTTGGAAGGTGTTGCCGCCGATGGCGATGAACGTGAAGCCGGCCTTTTCGACCTTGGCTTCGTCGGCCCACATGTCGTCGAGCGATGTCCACTTGGTCGGATCGATCCCCGATTTCGCGGCGACGTCCTTGCTGTAATACACCATGCGGTCGAGGTGCACCGCGGTCGGGACCTTCATGACTTTGCCGTCGATGGTGATCGCCTTCAGCACCGTCTCGGGGAACGCCTTGGTGGCGCCGATCTGGTCGAACAATGCGCCAACGTCCGAGCCTTCGCCTTTCGATGCGAGGTCGCGGAAGGTGCCCGAATCTGCAGCGATGAATAGGTTCGGCGGCGTGCCGGCGACGATGAGGCTGGTGAGCGGCGATTCGCCGGCCGTCTCATGCGGCACCGAGGCCGACTTGACGGTGTTGCCGGTCTTGGCTGTGTACGCGTTGAGGATGGTATTGAGCGCTGACATTTCGCTTTCATTGGACCAGGTGTGGAACAATGTCAGTTCGACGGCGCTTGCCGCCATCGGGGAAGCGGCGATCACGAGCGCGGCGGCCGTCCCCAGTAGCATTTGACGAAGGTGCATTTCTCTCTCCCTGTTTAGGCGTTTACCTACATTCGCAGCCCTGTCCGGGCATCGAAGACGTTCAGTTTCTCCCGTGGGAAGCTCAGCCTGAGCGGGGCTCCCAGTGTGAGCTTGCTGACCAGCGACGGCTCGATCCGCGCCGCCAGCAGATCGTCTTTGCTGGTGAGGAACGCGGTCGCATCCGACCCGGTCTTTTCGGTGTAGAGCAGCGGCAGGTTGAACACCGCCGCCGGGCGCGACCCATTGCCGTCACCGATTGTGAAGTTCTCTGGGCGCAGGCCGACAGCGGCGCCCATCCCGTCCTGCGGACGGCTGGCGAACGCGTAGTCCGACAGGTCCATCGGTGTGCCGGTCGGCTCGAGGACCGCCGTCACCGAATTGCCCTCCACTTTGAGTTTGACGTCGAGCACGTTCATCGGCGGCGCGCCGATGAATTTGGCGACAAACAGATTGGCTGGGCTCTCGTAGACTTCGTCGGGCGAGCCGATCTGCTGGATCACGCCGCGGTCCATGATGGCGATGCGCGTCGCCATGGTCATGGCTTCGATCTGATCGTGCGTCACATAGACGACGGTCTGCTTCAGCTCAGCATGCAGCTTCTTGATCTCGAGCCGCATCTCGGTGCGCAGCTTGGCGTCGAGATTGCTCAGCGGTTCATCGAACAGGAATACGCCGACCTTCTTGACCAGCGCCCGGCCGATCGCCACGCGCTGCCGCTGTCCACACGACAGCTGCGACGGCTTGCGATCAAGCAGCGGCTCGATCCTCAGCATCTTGGCGGCCCAGTCAATGCGCCGCTCGACCTCGTCGCGCGGCAGCTTCTGCGACACCATGCCGAACTTCAGATTGCCCCGCACCGTCTTGGTCGGATCCAGCGCATAGGATTGGAACACCATTGCAAGACCACGATCTTTCGGGTCGAGTTCGGTGACGTCGCGGTCACCGATCTTGATCTCTCCCGAGGTCACGTCGAGCAGCCCCGCCAACAGATTGAGCAGCGTGGTCTTGCCGCAACCCGACGGCCCGAGCAGCACCAGGAACTCGCCTTCGTGGACGGCGAGATCGAGGTCCTTCAGCACCGTGACGGCGCCGTATTGCTTGACGATCTGGTTGAACGCGATATCTGGCATCATTTACCCTTTGATCGCCCCGGCCGTGATGCCCTGGACGAAGAAGCGGCCCAAACCGAAATAGGCCACGAGTGGCGGAATGGCCGTCAGCAGCGCGGCTGCCATGTCGACGTTGTAGATGACCTCGCCGCGTGACGTGATGATCGAGTTGGCGAGGATCAGGGTCATCGGCTGGGCGCTAAAGCCCGCAAACGTCAGGCCGATCAGGTAATCGTTCCACACACCGGTGATGACCAGGATCAGAACTACCACCATGATATTGCCCGACATCGGCAGGATGATCTCGGCGAACACCCTGAGGAAGCTGCCTGAATCCATCATCGCGGCATTCATCAGCTCGGGCGGAATGTCCTTGTAGAAATTGCGGAAGATCAGGGTCAACAGCGGCAGCGACAGGATCGCGTGCACCACCGCCACCGCGAGGTAGGAGCCGTAAAAGCCGGTATGTGACATCAGGATGATCAGCGGGATCATGATGATCTGGAACGGCACGAAGGCGCACATGAACAGGACGAACAGGAAGGCAAAAAATGCAGAGGAGGAGTTAGGACGTGACCACCAATAGCATCCCGCCAATCGGCTTCGGCACATTCGACCGCACCGGCGATTCCGGCATCGCCGCCATGCTGTGCGCGCTCGAGACCGGCTATCGGCATCTCGATACCGCCCAGAGCTACGGCACCGAGCGCGAATGCGGCGAGGCGCTAAGACGTTCAAATCTCAAGCGAAACGAGGCCTTCCTCACCACCAAGATCACCACCTCCAACTGCACTGGCGGTCGGCTGATCGACTCGCTCAAGGCCAGCAACGACACCATCGGCATCGACGCGGTCGATCTGACCCTGATCCATTGGCCGACCTCGCCGGACGGAATTCTGCCGATGCCGCAATACCTTAGCGAGCTCGTCGAGGCCCAGGCGCAGGGCCTGACCCGCCTCATCGGCGTCTCCAACTTCACCATCGCCGAACTCACCGAGGCCGAAACCCTGATCGGCCCCGGTCGCCTCACCACCAACCAGTTCGAGCGTCACCCACTGCTGCAAAATCAAAAACTCGTTGATTTTTGCGCCGCCCGGGGCATCGCGGTGACGTGCTACCTGCCCCTTGCCCGCGGCGCCTGCGCCGGCGTTCCGGCCATCGAAGCCATAGCCCGCGCCCACGACGCCACCCCGCACCAGATCGCCCTCGCCTTCTCGCTCAACCAGGGCCACATCGTCATCCCAACCTCCGGCAAACATGAGCGCATCGCCGAAAACTTCGCCGCCCGCGCCATCCGCCTCACCCCGGCCGAACTCACCACCCTCCGCGGCCTCGACCGCGACGAGCGTCAGGTGAACCCGGTCTGGAGCCCGGCCTGGGACTGACCTCCAGCTGGTTGACCAACGATGTTAACGTTATTACGGTCGTGATCAGAGCAGGCGAACGAGCGGCACCACCGATAAGGGCCGGACGGGAGAAATCCTCGGAATCCCCCGCCGTACAGCTTTTACAGTGCAATTCAGGATTGAACTGCGCTAAGCGGTTCAGGACCGCGCGCCAGTACTGGGGAGCCGTCGGGAATGTGAACGGGTGGTGGGCTTGGCCAGATCCATTGTTCGGCTGAAGGATATCGCCGACAAGACCGGATTTTCGACCAATACGGTCTCGCTGGCGCTGCGCCAGAGTTCACGCATTCCGCAGCAGACGCGCGACATCATTGAGCGCGCAGCGTCCGAACTCAACTACCTGCCCAACCACATCGCCAAATCATTGGTCAGCCGCGAGACCAAGACCATCGGACTGGTGCTGACCGACATCAATAATCCCACCCTGACCCGCACCGCGCAGGCGATCGAGATTGCGCTGGCGGAACGCGGCTACGGGACGCTATTTGCGACGTCCAACAACACCCTGGCGGAAGAAGTCCGGGCCATCGAGCTTTTCCGCTCGCGTCAGGTCGATGGCATGCTGATCTATCCCACGAGCCACCGCGTGCTCGAGCATATCCGCCCACTGCGGCGCGCCAACTATCCGGTGGTGCTGTTGGTCGGCGACCCCGATGCCGGGATCGACGCGGTGTGCATGGACGAGCGGCGCGGCGCCTATAAGGCTACCCGCCATCTGATCGATGTCGGGCATTGCAAGATCGGTATCCTCGACAGCTCCCATCCGCTGGGAAATCTGGAAAAATCGCAGGGCCGCCAGCAGGCCCTCAAAGAAGCCGGGATCGACCATGATCCAGACTTGGCGGTCGATCCCCGCGGCCATACGGCGGAACGCGGCTATTGGGCCATGGACACGCTGATGAGCGGCGCCAAGCGGCCATCGGCCATCCTTGCCGGCAATGACTCGCTGGCCATCGGGGCGCTGCGCTGGTGCCAAACCCACAATGTGCGGGTGCCCGACGAGATGGCCATCGTGGGCTTCGACAATATCGAGTTTGCGGAATACGCCTCCGTGCCGCTGTCGAGCGTCAACTACGCCGTGGATGTAGTGACCCGCATGGCGGTCGACCGGTTGATGCGGCTGATCTCGTCCGGCGACGTGCTGCCCGAGCCGCGCGTCACCCAGATCGACCCGGATCTCGTGATCCGCGAGTCAACGCGGGCCAAGCGCTAGCCGGCGGAGAGTTCGCGCAACGCCTTGCGAAGTGACTTGAAGCGCTTCTTGCCAAGACCCTCGCGCAGACCGTCTTCAAGCACCGCTTCGGCATGCTGCCGCTTCGCAGCCGCTGCTGCGCCGGATTCGGTAAGCTCGACCCGCTTCGCGCGTTTGTCGGCGGCATCGGGCACACGCCGAACCAGCCCCTGCGTTTCGAGCTGATCTAGGAGCTGCTGCACGGCTTGCTTACTAAGCCCCATGCGGGCCGTGAGTTCGGTCTGCAGCAAACTCGCGCCGCCCAGATGCGGCAGCACCGCAGCGCCTGCGCCCAGAGCCGCAGCTGGCGTATGGTCCGCCAGCGCACCGCGCAGTTGGGCTTGCCAGCTGTCAGCCGCTGCCTGCAGAAGTTTACCGAGATCGTCCGCCATCTTGACGATACTGCCGTGCGGATCGAACGGAGTCGAGTGCCGCTAGAAACGCATATGGTCGTCGTGCGTTGGCATTTTTCAGAAGAATGTACGATGGGGAAAATCACCAAAAACGATCGAGAAACGATCCTCGCCCGCCTTGGGGAATGGACGTATGACGCGGCCGCCGATTCTATTTCCCGTAACTTCAAGTTCAGGGATTTCTCCGAGGCCTTCGGCTTCATGACCCGTGTCGCGCTGCTGGCGCAGGCCGCCGACCACCATCCGGAATGGTCGAACGTCTGCAACAAGGTGTCGATCACCCTCACTACCCACGACGCCGGCGGCCTGACCGCCAAGGACGCCACATTGGCCGAGGCGATCGACAAGCTGCTCATTTGAAATTACGCCCCTTCGGCATCGCCGCCCGCGCCTGGCGCTCGGCCTGCTCTTCCTGCTTGAGACGCGGCAGATCGTAATTCGGGATGACGTCGAGCGTGCCTTCATCGGCCCGCGCCAGAACCGCGTCACCAAATGACTGCCCGCTCGACAGCGCGATGAGCTCGTCGGTCATATCGGTAAAGCTTTCGGCCACGACATGAATGACCATCCCCTCGATCTGCAGCTTGCCGCGCACTGCCATCAGGCGCGAGGCAAGAATGGTCCGCCGATGGGCATCGAACGCTTTGGACCAAATGACGATGTTGGCGATGCCGGTTTCATCCTCGAGCGTTGCAAACACAACGCCGCTGGCCGTGCCCGGCCGCTGCCGGACCAGCACCAGGCCAGCGACTTCGACGCGCTGCCCATCCCGGAGCTTGTTGAGATCCGAGCACGGCACCGTGCCTCGCTTATCGAGCTTCTTGCGCATAAAACTCACTGGATGTGCTTTCAGCGAAAAGGACATCGTTCTGTAATCGTGGACGACATCTTCGCTATGCTTCATCAGGGGCAGCGCAGGATCGGACTCTCCCTGAACACCGGGACTGCCTGACTGCTTGAACAGCGGCAGCGTCTCCGCGCCGTCCGTTCCAATCAATCCGCGCACCGCCCACAACGCTTTGCGGCGATTGAGACCGAGTGAGTGGAAGGCATCGGCCTCGGCCATCGTTTCGAGCGCCGAGATTGGCAGGCCGGTCCTGAGCCAAAGGTCGCGCACCGACCCATAACCGGACCCACGCCGCGCCATCAGCAGCGTTGCATGGTCGGGCTTTAAACCGACGATCTCTTCAAAACCGAGGCGCACCGCCTTGGTGGACCAGATCTGCTCCCTCAGCTGCTTGTGACGGTCCCAGGCGCGCGGACCGGCCTTGGGCCCATCTTCGAGCACGCTCCATAGATCGGACCGGTTGATGTCGACCGGTCGGACGTCGACACCATGTTCGATCGCATCGCGGATAAGCTGGGCAGGCGCGTAGAACCCCATCGGCTGACTGTCGAGCAGTGCAGCGAGGAACACATCGGGGTAATGGCATTTGAGCCAGCATGAGACATAGACGAGCAGCGCGAACGACGCGGCATGGCTTTCTGGGAAGCCATAGGAACCGAAGCCTTCGATCTGTTTGAAGCAGGCCTCGGCGAACTCCCTTGGATAGCTCTTGGCCAGCATGCCGCTGATGAACTTGTCCCGGAACACCCCGACGCCGCCGGTGCGTTTGAAAGTCGCCATCGAGCGCCGCAGCCGGTCGGCTTCGCCTGGCGTGAAGCCGGCGCCTTTGACGGCGATCTGCATCGCCTGTTCCTGAAACAGCGGCACCCCCATGGTGCGGCCGAGAACGGCTTCGAGTTCCTTCGAGGGATAAATGACCTTCTCTTCGCCCAGCCGCCGCTTCAGATAGGGATGCACCATGCCGCCCTGGATCGGCCCGGGCCGCACGATCGCGACCTCGATGATGAGATCGTAGAACTCCTTGGGCCTGAGCCGCGGCAGCATCGACATCTGCGCCCGGCTCTCGATCTGGAACACCCCGATCGTATCGGCGCGATGCGTCATCTCGTAGACGGGTCGTGCGGCCTCGGGCGTATCGTGCTCCTCGCTGAGCAGCTCGGTCATGTTCACATCGAGCCCATAGTGCATGTGCAGCAGATCGAAGGCGCGACGCAGACAGGTGAGCATCCCAAGGGCCAGGATATCGACCTTCAGAATGCCGAGCGCATCGATATCGTCTTTGTTCCATTCGATGATCGCCCGGCTTTCCATCGCCGACTTGCTGATCGGCACCAGCCGGTCGAGATCGTCGCGGGTGATCACGAAGCCGCCGACATGCTGGCTGAGATGACGCGGGAAACCGTGCATCTCCTTGGTGCATTCGAGCACCATGCCGAGCGTGGTCTCGGACGGGTCCAGCCCCAACGCGCTCATATCCTCGTGCGTCGCTTTGGTGTCCCAGCCCCAATGCAGCTGGTTGATCGCATCGATCGTGTCGTCGGACAGTCCGAAGACTTTCGCAACTTCGCGCAGGGCGCCGCGTGAGCGATAGGTGACGACATTGGCCGTTAGCCCGGTGTGGTTGCCGCCATATTTCTTGTACACATACTGCATCACCTCTTCGCGCCGCTCATGCTCGAAATCGACGTCGATATCGGGCGGCTCGTCGCGCTCAGTCGAGAGGAACCGGCCGAAGACGAGATCGACCTTGGTGGGATTCACCTCGGTGATTTCGAGGCAGAAGCACACCACCGAATTGGCCGCCGACCCGCGGCCCTGGCAGAGAATCTTGAGCTCGTAGCGGGCGTGCTGGACGATGTCGTAGACCGTGAGGAAATATGGCGCATAGCCCTTGTAGGCGATGAGACAAAGTTCGGACCAAAGCGTCGCCTTGACATCATTCGGGATGGCTTTGCCGAAGCGTTTTTTTGCGCCCTCCCAAGTCAGGCGTTCAAGCGTTTCCTGCGTGGTTTCGTTGGCGATCGCTTCAGTTGGATAATTGTATTTGAGCTGATCGAGCGTGAAGCCGATCAGCGATACAAAACGCATGGTCTCGGCAATTGCGGCGGGATACTCACGGAACAGCCGCGTCATTTCCTCGGGCGTCTTGAGGTGCCGCTCGGCATTGGGTTCGAGCCGACGACCAGCCTCGTTGATCGTCATGTGCTGGCGAATGCAGGTGACGACATCCTGCAGCACCCGCCGGCCCGGCTCGTGATAGAGCACATCATTGGTCGCCAGCATTGGTACGCCGCAGCGGCGGGCCAGATCAGCAATACGGTTGAGACGCGCCCGGTCGCTGCCCCCGAAGCGGCAGGCGCCTGCGATCCAGACTCGGCCAGGTGATTTCGCGGCAAGCGCGCGAAGCGTCATCTCGGTACTACCCCAGTCCGTCTCATCCGGAATGAGAATGAACAGCTGACCGTGGGTGAAATCCTCTGCCGCAAGGTCGACGACTTTGTCGCTTGAGAGACCGGGAGCAAGATCGCCGAACTGGAGCTTCGGGTTTCCCTTCTCGCTATCCTTATGGAGGTTGCCCTTGCTGAGGAGTTTGCAGAGCCTGCCGTACGATTCACGATCGGTCGGATAGGCGACGATGTCGGGCGTACCGTCGCTGAAACAGAGCCGCGTGCCGACGAAATAGCGGAACCCTGCCGGCGGGCGGGGCTCCATATCACGCAGCGCCACATAGGCGCGGACCACGCCGGCAAAGCTGTTGCGATCGGTGAGGCCTAAGCCGTCGAGGCCGAGCGAGCCAGCAGTGATCGCCAGCTCTTCGGGATGCGAGCCACCCCGCAGGAACGAGAAGTTCGAGGTGCTAACCAGTTCGACGTAACCTGGCGTGTCCGAGGTCATGAAAAGAACCCCTGCAGGAACCAGCGCGGCTCGCTCGCGACGCCGAACAGACCGATGCGAAACAGCCAGAACCGCCGGCCGCCATCATCCTCGGCGATGTAATAGTCGCGCGAGGTTTCTCCCTCTTCGAAATAGCTGACCATATTGTCGGATGTGCCAGCCGCCTTTGCAGTCTCGGCGGTGAGGCTGAGTTTCTGGCCGGCATTCTGCCACTCGGCAGCGATCCGTTCGGGGCCGGAGGATTTGACAAAGCGATAGCTGACCCGGCGCCACACCATGCGGGCGGGTGGCGCATCGGGCACTTCGGCAATCACAATGATCGGTTCTGGATGCGGCAGAAGGCGCAGGGGTCGCTGCGCCGTCACGTCGGGGACAGCAATAGCCGGCTTAGACGCGGCTGCAATCACCGGCTCGAGTTTGACGGCCTGCTCAGGAATATGGGTGTTGACGAATGTCGACTGCACCACCGCCAATTGTCCCAACCGGCTCGTCATACGGTCGTAGAGATGATCGAGACTGGCGGCGCCGCTATCGGTGCCGAACGCACCTATCTGGGTCGCATCGAGTGGACTGATCGAACTCGCCGCGAGACGAACCATGTCGATGCCGAAGCCGGCATCGTACTCGCCGCCGAGCCGTTCGGCGCGATAGGAAAACAGCCGGCTGATGTGCTGGGCGTCGCGTGTCGCCCGCGCCGCGTTGACCGACAACGTCATCACCTTGTGGTCGACGCGATAGAGAAAGAGATGAAACGCCTGCGCGCCGACGCCCTCACGTTCGAGCCGCAGCGCCAGTTGCACCGCCAGATCGTGCGCGCACATCAGCACATCGTCGATCAGCCCGATCGGATCGGCAAAGCGATGCTCGGCGAAATATTCGGCCAGCGGCAGACGTGGCTTCAGGTTTTCCTCGACCCAGCCCAGCGCCTGATCGAGCCGCAGCAGGAACGACACTCCAAAGCGCGCCTGCAGCGATTTGCGATCGCGCTCATAGAGCTGGCCGACGCGCTTCAGCCCCAGATGCGTCAGTCCGTCGATCTGCTTTTCGGTGAGCCGCAATGCGGCGACCGGCAACGAATGCAGCGCCTTGCCCTCATCGCCCTCGGCAACGATCTTGCCGGGTGAGTAACGCACCAGCGCCCATGCCGCGCCGATGGTCGAGGCGATTGCGCCCTCGACGCTGAACCCAAGCGCACTCAGCCGGCTGGTGAGCTGCGCCAGCATCGCGGCTTCACCCGAAAACAGATGGCTGACGCCGGTGATGTCGAGACAGAGGTCGCCATAGGACATGTGGTCGATGACCACCGAGACGACCGGCGAGGCATTGGAATGCCAATCGGCGAAATCGGCAAAGATCTGCGCGGTCGCCGCGGGGTCAATCTCGCGCACTTCGAGATGTGGGACCAAGGCCCGGGCATCGGAAACACTCTGCCCGGCGAACAACCCCTCTGCCGACGCCGCCAGATCGAGCGCCACGATCCGCATGGCGCCCTTCTGCTTTTCCCACAGCGCCAGCGGCCGGGCCGAGGCGGCGAGCGCCGGATCAGCCCGCTTCAGACAATCGGTCGCCCAGCGCGGCAAATGCAGCATCAGATAGCGCCGCGACGCGCGCAGCACCGGCATCCTCTCTGCCGTCGATGTCTGCCAGAACGAAACCATTGTCTGTCCAGTCCACAAGGAACCCATCACTCTCCAGGTCAGCCTTGCGACGCCGGCCCAGACTTCCCTTCTCGAGCCTGACCCGCCATCGCGGCGGCCCCGGCGCCCGATCATCGAAGGGCGGCGAGCGGCTGAGTTGGGGCGTGATCTTCCAGCGGAACCGCGCGGCACTGGCCTCGCGATCGCGGGCATAGCGCACGAGATAGACGGATGCTCCCGACGCCGCAGTGCGCAGCGCCAAACGCCGCGAGGCGGTAAAATCGAGCGCCTTATGGGGGTGAACGATATCGGCCACCACGGCGGCCACAGCCCGGCAGGCCACGGCTTCCTCGATGGCCCACAGCAGCTCGACGATGGTCTGCGGCCGGATCAGGATCACCCGGTCCGGATCGAGCCCGAAACTCCTGAGGCCCAGCCCATAGGGCAGCCCCATCTCGAGCGCGTCAGACTGCAATTGCAGGAACAGGATCGCCAGCCGGCCAGGCTCAAGCAGGCTCTTGGCCTGCGCCAGCGCGAAGCCGAGCGCCGCCCCGGACTCCATCAGTGTATCGGCGAACACTTCGTGCACACTGCCGCGCGACGTCGCGAGCAGGCCGGAACCGGCCGACAAATTATCGGCCTCACGCAGCATCGGGTTGGTCTCGAGCGCCGTGATCTTTTGCCGGAGTGTTTCGAGAGTGGCTGTTCTGTCGCCCAACATGGGGAGGGCTCCCTGTTCCCACTGCTTGAAAAGAACAAAGAGAGAACAGCAAACTCGGGACAAGAGTCAAGCTGAGTCTGGCCCGCCCTCAATTTGTGACCCAAACGCCGCGCTTTGCCTTCAACAGCGCGTGAGGGTAGGACGCCGCCTATCGGACAACCGGGCTTACGCATTATCTCTGCAGAAGTCTGGAGACCCACGATGTTCGACGCCATTTCCCGCCTGTTCAACCAGGCGCCCGCCCAGGACGAGTTCCACAACGAACCCAAGCTCGCCGTCGCGGCGCTGCTGGTGCATCTGTCGGCGGTCGACGGGCAGGTCACCGACAACGAGCGCGCCGCGGTCAAAGGCGCGCTAGGGGACTATTATTCGCTCGAGGAAGCCGACGTGGACCGGCTGATCGCCGAGGCGACCCGGCGCGACAAGGAGGCGGTGGATTTCTACCACTTCACCTCCGCGATCACTTCGCTCGATGAGAAGGAGCGGATCGAGATCGTCCGCATGATGTGGCAGGTGGTGTTTGCCGACGGCAAGAACCACGAACTCGAAGACAACATGGTCTGGCGCATCGCCGAGCTGATTGGCGTGTCAGCCCGTGACCGGACCACGCTGCGCAAGCAGATGGCCCGGTCCGCTATCGCCCCCTAAAAAGCATTGAAGGGCTGGATGATGTCTGGCTCCTTGCTGCAATCGAAGCTGCCGGCTTTTTCGTTGGCAATTTTGCGCGCCAACTCATTGGCATTCTTGTTCGCCAGAGCGTCGATCAGGGCAATCTGGCAAATGGCGCCGAACTTGATCTGCGTCACCACCAGCACCTGACCTTTGTCCTGGCCATTGTCGCCCGCCGTGAACCAGCGGATGATCGTGGCGCGCGGTTGGAAATTGTCGTCATCGCTTTCGATGCGCCACTCAATTTTCTTGCCCAGATGGTTGAACGGCCCGAGCGTCTGCTCGGCCGCCCTCTCCTCTGTCGGTTTGATGCCGAAGCTGACGAACATTCTGAGGTCGCCCTCGCCGATCACCACCGGATAGCCCTTGTAGCCGGGACAGGCCGAAATCGAGCCCATGTCGTCGGCTTCGATCGTCGTGCACTGGTCGAAATCGATGTCGGTATATTGCGAATCCATGTGGCCGCCGCTCGCCTGCGCCAGCGTGGCGCCCGGCAGCAGCATCAGTGCGGCAAGCCCCGCAACCCATGCTTTCATCGCAAATCTCCCTCCTGTCCGATCACGGAACTATGCCTTGCAAAGCGCGGCCGGACTAGCGACAACGCCGTCACATCCGCAAAATCCGGCCTGACGCATGAACATCGACGCCATCCCGATCGGCAAGAACCCGCCCGACGACCTCAACGTCATCATCGAAGTGCCGCTTGGCGGCGAGCCGATCAAATATGAGATCGACAAGGCCTCGGGCGCGCTGTTCGTCGACCGCTTCCTCTATACCCCGATGCGCTACCCCGGAAATTACGGTTTCGTGCCGCATACGCTGTGCGGCGACGGCGACCCGCTCGACGTGCTGGTGATGAACTCGCGACCGCTGGTGCCGGGCTGCGTTGTTCGCTGCCGGCCAGTGGGCGTGCTCTTCATGGAAGACGATGGCGGGCAGGACGAGAAGATCCTCGCGGTGCCGGTCCACAAGCTCACCGCGATGTACGACAAGGTGATCGACATCTCCGACATTCAGGAAATCCAAGTCGAGCGGGTGAAGCATTTCTTCACCCACTACAAGGATCTCGAGCCAGGCAAATGGGCCAAGATCTCGCATGTCGGCGATGCCACTGAAGCCAAGCGTGTCATTCTCGAATCCATCGAGATGGCCAGGAAAGCGAAGTAGTCACATGCGTATTGCAGGCAATATCGTCGGCATCATTCTGGTGCTGCTCGGCGCAATCTGGGTGCTTCAGGGCTCCAACATGATCGGCGGCAGCGTCATGTCCGGCGAGTCACGTTGGACCATCATCGGCGTCATCGTGGCACTCGTCGGCTTCGCCGTCATCTGGTGGGCAAACCGCCGGCGCACCCGCCCTTGACGGGACAGATCGTCATCCTCAATGGCGCGCCGCGCTCGGGCAAGACCTCGATCGCCCGCGTCATTCAGGAGACCTTCGACGGCATCTGGATCAATCTGGGTGTTGACGTCTACATGACGGCGACACAGCAGCTATCACCGAGTATCGGGCTACGCCCGGGTGGCGAGCGTCCTGAACTCGAGCCGAAGCTGCCGCTGCTCTATGCTGGCCTCTATGAATCGATCGCCGCGCACAGCCGGCTCGGGCTGAATGTGGTCGCCGATTTCGGCCATCACGATTGGTATTCAAAGCCGCTCGGTATTCTGCACGACAGCACCGAACGCCTTGCTGGATTGCCGGTGCTGTTCGTCGGAATCCGTTGCCCGATCGATGTGATTATGGCGCGCCGCAACGCCGACCCGCAGGGAACCTATGAAACCGGCGCCGTGGCGCCGCTCACTGTCACGCGCTGGCAGGAGGCCGTCCACACCCCCGGTATCTACGACCTCGATGTCGACACATCGCAACTCAGCTCGGAGGAATGCGCCGCAAGAATTAGAGCGGCGCTCCAGGCACCACCCGCGCCTAGTGCGTTCGAGCAGCTTCGGCAAACCGTACGCCGGTAAGGTCCTCCGAGACCTCCCATAGCCGTTTGGCCACAGCCAGGTCCTTGGATTGCGGCGGACCCTCGATCCGCCTCGGATAGCCGCGGATTTCCTGGAAACCGTCTGGACCATAATAGCCGCCCCCTACTGCCTGCGGTGCCGTTGCTGCATAAAGCGTCGGCAGGGCGCCGCACGACGCTGGCTGGCGTACGAAGGGCAGCAGCTTGGTGGCGATCCCGAACAGGCTCGTCGGTCCCGGCCCCTTGTCGATGAGGTCGGTCCGCGCCACGCCCGGATGCGCCACGATGCTGGTGACGCCCCAGCCATTGGCGGCACTCCGCCGCTGCAACTCGTAGCCGAACAGGATCATCGCCAGCTTGCTCTGCGAGTAGGCGGGTTCGGGCTTGTAGTTCCGCTCGCGCTGCAGATCGTCGAACTCGATCACCCCCGGCTTTGCGGAAATGCTCGAGAGCTCCACGACGCGCCCGCCGCGCAATAGCGGTAGCAAATGCGCGGTCAGCGCGAAATGACCGAGATAGTTGACGCCGAACTGCAGCTCAAAACCGTCCTTGGTGGTGAGCCGCTTGGGCGGCATCATCACGCCGGCATTGTTGATCAGAATATCGATAGCCCGCCCCTCGGCGAGGAGCCTATCCGCAAAGGCTCTCACCGAGGCGAGACTCGCCAGATCGAGCACCTCGAAGCGGATTTTGGCCCCCGCAACCGCCGCCCGGATCCGGCTCAGCGACTCGTTGGCCGGCCCCACACTGCGGCCCGCGAGGATCACCTCGGCCCCGGCCCGCGCCAGTTCCAGCCCGGTCTCGTAGCCCAGCCCCGTTGGGCCTGTCACGATCGTCAGCTTCCCGGCCTGCGATGGAATATCCTGAGCGGTCCATGCCATTCGATGTCTCCCTAGTTGCATCTGGCTTAGTGGCCGCCGCCCCAGCCGCCCGGCGCCTGCGGTTCCGGCTTCCTGAAGAAGAACGCCGTTACGACGGCCAGTAGAGACACGATGGCCGCGATCAGGAACGCCGCACGAATGCCTGCGGCGAGCGCCTCGGTTGCGATAGCGCCATTGGCGAGATTGACCGCCTGTGTTGCCGACATCACCGAGATCAGCAGCGCCGTGCCGGCCGCGCCGGCCACCTGCTGAATTGACCCGAGAATGGCCGACCCGTGCGAGTAGAGGTCCGGCTTGACGGATCCCAGGCTCAAAGTGAAGAGCGGTCCGAACAACAGTGCGAAGCCGATGCACATGATCGAATAGACGATGAGCACCGCCTGCCACGGCGTGCCGGTCGACAGCTGCGTAGCCGCCCACAACACCGCCGAGACGATGATAATGCCCGGAATGATCAGCGGTTTCGGTCCGATCTTGTCGTAGAGGCGGCCGACAAACGGTCCAAGAAAGCCCATCAGCAGTCCACCCGGCAGCAGGATGCCGCCGATATAGATGACGTCGAGCTTGAGCACGTCCTGCAGATAGTACGGCAATAGCCCGATGGCGCCGAACATCGATGCCATGGCGACGACGAACATGATGTTGGCGACAGTGAAATTGTAGGATCTGAAAGTTCTCAAATCGAGCAGCGCTGCGTTCTTGTTCTGCAAAAGCAGCTGCCGCCAGACGAAGAAAACCATGGCGACAACGCCGACGCTAAGCGGCCCCCAGGCCATCATCGGATCGAACCCGTCGCGATTGCCGAACGCCGATAGCCCATAGACCACGCCGCCAAAGGCGAACGCCGATAGGATCACCGAAAGTACATCAAGCGGCGCATAACGCGGCGTCGTCACGTTGACCATCAGCCGCATCCCGAGACCGAGCGAAAGCAGCGCGATCGGCAGCACCAAGATGAACATGAACTGCCACGGCAGGAAATGCACGATCGTGCCGCCGACCACCGGACCGAGGGCCGGGGCAAGCGACATGACGATCGAGATGTTGCCCATCATCCGGCCGCGCGATTCCGGCGGAACCAGCGTCATCACCGTCGTCATCAGCAGCGGCATCATCACCGCTGTGCCGGACGCCTGGATGACGCGGGCAACGATCAGCAGCGGCAGGCTCTGCGACACGATGGCAAGCGCCGTACCCGCCGAGAACAGCGACAGCGCGAGGATGAACACCGGACGCGTATTGAGCCGCTGCAGCAGGAAACCCGTCACCGGAATGACGACCGCCATGGTGAGCAGGAACGCCGTCGTCAGCCACTGCGCGCCGGACGCAGTGGTGCCGAGCGAGTCTTTGATCGTCGGGATGGCGACGTTCATCATCGTCTCGTTGAGCATCAGCACGAACGCCGAAGCGAGCAGCAGATTGATCACGAGGCTGTTGCGCGCCGCGTTCGACGGATGCGCCGGCTCGGCGAAATTTGCACCGGGAGCAAGAGTTTCGGAGGTCATGGTCGGGCTCCTAGCGCGAAACGAGTTGAAGGTCGCACGGCATAGCAGAGACGCCGCGACGGGAAAACGAAATGCGATGTGAATTGTCGCCCGGAGAGGCAACAACACTTAAAAGTGGACTTAAGCGATCCGTTTGGCAAACCGTCATCCCGATCTCCGTCCTGCTGTGGTGGAGACACGATGCCCGGCCCCGCTGACAGATCATGTCAGCAGCGACGCCCGTTTCTCCGGCTTCACCATCAAGACGAACGGCGCGGCCTTGAATCGACAAGCGCTGAGGATTTTCGGCGCCGAACGCCGCATCGACAGCGTCGCATGGCGCCTTTACAAGCAGGCAGCCGCCTTCCCCGCAGGCTCGGATTTCTTTTACGATGCCGCTCGGCGTCCTTCTCGCGCTCCTCAGCTTCACGCTGTATTCGTTCGGTGACGCCATGACGAAGGCCTTCGCCGGGCAATTCTCCGTCTTCGAAATCAACTTTTTCATCAACTTGTTCGCCATCGTCCCCGGCATGTTAACCAAGCCCAGGGACGATCGCTGGCGCGACATTTTCAAGCTTGGGTCGCCCTGGTTGATGCATGGGCGGAGCTTCGCCTACACCATCGCCACCGTCTGCTTCGTCTTCGCGCTTACCACGATCCCGATCGCCGAGGCCTATTCGCTGGTCTTTCTGACGCCGCTGTTTGTCAGCCTGCTCTCGGTGATCGTACTCAAGGAGCGCGTCTCGGCGACGCGCTGGGTGCTGGTCGCGCTAAGCTTCATCGGCGTGCTGATCGTCGTCCGCCCGGGTTTCCGCGACTTGCAGCCCGGCCATTTCGCCGCGATCCTTGCCGCTTTCGCCGCTGCCGCCGCGACCACGATCCTGCGGATCGTCTCGGGCCGCGAAAAGCAATTCAGCATCATTGCGATGAACGGCGCCTATCAGCTCGTAGTGTGCGGCGTACTGATGCTGGTACTGGGCTTTGCTCTGCTGAGCTGGTTCGATTTCGCCCGGCTGGCGGTGATCGGCCTGCTCGGCGGCGGCGCCCAGATCCTGGTGATCCGCGCGCTGCAGCTGGCGCCTGCCAACCAGGTCGGACCGACGCAGTATGTGCAGATCCTCTGGGCGGTGATCTTTGGAGCCGTGTTCTACCACGAGTTTCCCGACCAGCTCGGCTATTTCGGGCTGGCGATGCTTGTTGTCGCCGGCGCCGCGACGATTTTCTCGGACGGCGCGCAAGCCCGCATCGCCGGACGCTGGAGCGAATTCCGCGCCCGCCGTGGCGTCCCGCGCTTCACCGAAATCGACGGCCCCGAAATCTAGCCGCCAGCTTTGTGGATCGGATCGATCCAGTACACCGCCTCGGGCTTTTCGACCGGCTCGATCTCCGGGATGTTGACCACTACCGCCTCATTGTCGGAGCGCACCAGCACGCATTGCAGCGGCTGCTCCGGATCGGCGTTGATCTCCTGATGCGGCACGAAGGGCGGCACATAGATGAAGTCGCCCGGATAGGCCTCGGCGACGAATTCGAGATGATCGCCCCAGCGCATCCGCGCATGGCCGGAAACGACGTAGATCACGCTCTCGAGCGGCCCGTGATGATGGACGCCGGTCTTGGCGTTGGGCGCTATGGCGACGGTGCCCGCCCAGATCTTCTGCGCCCCAACCCGCGCCGCGTTGATCGCCGCTTGCCGGAACATGCCGGGAGTTTGGGCGGTGTTCGGGTCGAGCTGGCCGCCCTTGATGACGCGCACGCCATCGTGCTTCCAGTGCTCGGAGTGGTCGTGGTCCTCGCTCATTGGAGCGCCACCTTCCGTTGATCCAGAACCGCGACCTCAGGCCAGCGCGCGAGCCTCGCGAAAACTGATCAGCCGCCGCTGCGTTTCATCCCACAGCACCAGCTTGACGCCGCGGATGCTCTCGCGGATCGAGATCCGGCCGATCGATTTGAGCTCGGGGAAATCGCGCAGCACCTGCGGCAGCCGGTAATACGGCACGCGGCTCGAAATATGATGCAC
Organism: Devosia sp.; assembly: GCA_039934955.1. Lineage (GTDB taxonomy): Bacteria > Pseudomonadota > Alphaproteobacteria > Rhizobiales > Devosiaceae > Devosia_A. The sequence goes on along the minus strand of JBDTLB010000079.1, from coordinate 5,288 downwards.
ATGGTGGATGCCGATATTAGCGGTGAGCCAATGCAATGGCTTTGGCAGATCGTAGAACGACGATCCATGCAGCGCCGCCGTCTCGAACTTCCACTCGGGCTTCTGCGACCAGTGCGTTTCCTCGAACTGGTGCTGCACATAGAACAGCCAGACGCCGGCCGTGCCGGCCATCAGGACGATCGGCAGATGGACGAGGAGGAACGGCACGATGCCGATCAGCCAGATCAGCACCACCACCAGCGCGGTGATCGCCAGATTGGTGCCCATCGTGGAGACCCAGGGCAGCGGCCCGACCCGCATGGCGCCGACCGGCACCCGATGCTGCAGCACGAACAGATAGACCGGGCCAAGCCCGAACATCACGGCGGGATGGCGATAGAGCCAATAGCCGAGCCGGCCCCAGACACCGAGCGCCCGGTATTCGGCAAGCGTGAGGGTTCGGACATCGCCAATGCCGCGCGCATCGAGATTGCCGCTCGAGGCGTGGTGGATGGCGTGGGTGCGGCGCCAGCAATCATACGGCGTCAGCGTCAACACGCCGATCGTGCGGCCCAGCCAGTCGTCGAGCTGGCGCTTACCGAAGAAGGCGCCATGCCCGCAATCGTGCTGGATCATGAACAGCCGCAGCAGGAAGCCGGCGGCCGGAACCGTAAAGACGACGCCCCACCAATAGCCATTGGCGACAAGGAACCAGCTGAGCAGCCAGAACGCCAGGAACGGCACCACCGTCACGGCGAGCTCGAACGTGCCGCGCCAGCCATTGGACGAGCGATAGGGCATCAGACGTTTGAGCCAGGCGAGCTCGCTGGTCTGGACGGCAATGTCGGGGGTGCGTGATGTCATAGGGTTTTGTACGGGAGCCCCGGTGCGTCGGCAATGCGACATGGCGGATTTAATGTGATTCCGGACGAGCGAACGCGCCCGGTGGGCCGGGTGGCGGGGCATTCGGTTCGCCGCGAAGGTCAGCGGCGGGCGAGGCTCCGATCCCCGGAGCCGGGTAGTCCGGCGTGTTAGGTGAGGATCAGAGCCTCGCCACGCGATCGGGAGTTTATGCCCTCCATCTCCGATGCCCGGTCAACTTGACCACGAGCGCGGCGCCGTTGCCTTCGCCTCTGCTGCTGCCAGCTTCGGCGTCGGTTCCAAAGGAGCGGCAACGCTTCCCCGACGGGCCAGGCCCCAGACCCAGGTTGACTGCTCCGCGGGGACAGGCAATGGCGGACCGGATGAGGTCGACACCCCACCCACCCGACCTCCCCACACCAACCACTCGTCATGATCTCGCTGTGGTGTGGAGATGGGCAGATCATACACCCAGCTGCGAGGGGGGAAGATTGGCGACCCGCAGATCGGCGGTAAGGGATTGGCGGGATTGAGGGTTTGGAGGGGATAGATGTGCCGGTTGCTCGGTTTCCCTCCCCCGCGTGGGGAGGGCGGGGCGCTTGTGAGCGCAGCGAGCTAGCAAGCCGGGGTGGGGGGACTCTCGGGCCAATTTCGACTCCCCCCACCCAGCTCCGCTAGGCCGTTCGGCCAAGCTGCGCGGCCCTCCCCACGCGGGGGAGGGAAACGGTGGGTGGGGCACGAAGGTGACGACCGGGAACCCCGATCAGTCAGCCGCCGCTACATCCGCCCGTAGATCGACACCACATCGCCCTTGCTGGTGCGCAAATTGTCCTGCAGCACGAGCCGGGTGGTCGGGTCGCCGGGCTCGAACAGATGGCGGCCGCTCCCGGCAACCACCGGATGCGTGATCAGCGTCAGGCTGTCGAGCAGGCCCGCGAACAACATCTGCCGCACCAGCGAAATCCCGCCCATCAGCGCGATCTCATTGCCGGGCTGTTGCTTGAGGTCGCGCACAAACGCCTCGACATCGCCCGAGATCAGCGTCGAATTCTGCCAGCCGAGCTTGCCTCTGAGGGTGCGCGAGGCGACGAATTTCGGCACATTGTTGATGAACGGGCCGAAGAATTCGTCACCGCCCTCGCCAAAATCCTTGGCCCAGGCCTCATAGCCAGCGCGGCTGAGCAGCACATTGTCGGTCGACCCAAGCGTGTTACCGAGCAAGCCGCCCAACTCGTCATCGAACGCATCGAACTGCCACAGGTTCGGCGCCTCGACGACGCCATCGACAGAATGAAACAGGCCCGCGGTGAGTTTGCGCATGTGAATTTCCTTTGGCTTGACGGCTCCTGCGGCCGCCTTCATGCAGACGACGAACGGGCGGCGCTGGACTCGACAGCCGCCCCAGCAATTTTGTCCGGAGGAAACGATGAAGTACCGCTATCTCGGCCGCTCGGGCCTGCTCGTGTCGCGTATCTGCCTCGGCACCATGACCTTCGGCAACAAGGATTGGGGCTGCGACCTCGACACCGCGCGCGCCATCGTCAAAAGCTTCGTCACCGGCGGCGGCAATTTCATCGATACCGCCGACATGTATTCGGGCGGCGACTCCGAACGCATGCTGGGCGACATCCTCAAGGAATACCGCCGCGACGACATCGTGCTGGCGACAAAGGCCTGGTTCCCCACCGGCGAGCCGGTAACGGCGCGCGGGCTCAGCCGCAAGCATATCGTCGAGGCCTGCGAGCAGAGCCTGACGCGGCTCGGCACCGACTTCATCGATCTCTACCAGTTCCACGGTCCCGACCCGTACACGCCGATGGAGGAAACGCTGCGGGCCGCCGATGATCTGATCCGCGCAGGCAAGGTGCGCTACCTCGGCTGCTCGAATTTCTATGGCTGGCAGATCGCCCGCACCAACGGCATCGCTGCACTCAGGGGTTTCGAGCCGCTGGTTTCGGCGCAGCATCTCTACAATCTGGTGCGCCGCGACATCGAACGCGAGATCCTGCCCGCGTGCGAGGCCGAGGGGCTGGGCATGATCTGCTGGAGCCCGCTCGCCGCCGGCATGCTGTCGGGCAAATATCGCGGCCAGGACAAGCCCGAACAGGGGACGCGCCACGGCCACCAGGCCAACATCGTGCTTGGCCGCTACTGGTTCGACGAGGCGGCCAAGATGGTCGAGGCCGTCGTGACGGCCGCCAAGGAGCTGGGCAAGACCCCGAGCCAGGTGGCCCTGAGCTGGCTGTTCGGCGACAGTCGCGTCACCGCCGCCATCGTGGGCGCGCGGCGCGTCGAGCAGATCGCCGAAAATCTCGATGCCGGCGAGTTCGAGCTGCCGGGAGAGGTGCGCCAGCGGCTGACCGACGCCATGCCGCTGGCCATGGGCTATCCGCACGAGTGGACGACGGTCAGCGGCCCGGGACTAAAGCGTGCCGAGATGGACCCGAGGCATTTGGTGAAACAGCCTTAAGCCGCGGAGGCTGGCAGTCGGCGTCCTCTCCTGTGCGGAGCACGGGGGAGGGGGACCGCCGTCAGGCGGTGGAGGGGGCGGCCGCTTGCACGATGGCGGCAACGACCCAAGCGGAGCGCATTTCGATATCGTCAGCGGAGATGCGGATCACCCTGATCCCCTGCCCGGGCAGCCACTCCGTCCGGCGCGCGTCATGCTCGGCGCGCTTAGCGTGAACCGGCCCATCGACCTCGACGCAGAGCTGCGCTTCGGCACAATAGAAATCGAGAATGTACGGACCGACCGCGTGCTGGCGGCGGAAGTGAAACCGTTGCCGGTTGCGGCGAAGCAACGCCCAAAGCGTTCGTTCCGGCTGCGTCATCGTCCGCCGGAGTCCCTTTGCCCGCTTCTGCGTCAAGATCGGTGAGCGCATCGCTCGGCCTCCAAAACTTGCAGTCGGTTCCTTCTCCCGTGAAACGGGGGAAGGTGGCGCGAAGCGCCGGAAGGGGGCGGCTGCTTGCGCCGGTGTTGGGGCCGCCCCCTCCACCAAACCGAAATTCACTTCACGAGCTATCACAAGGAACACAAGCTTTCCTGGGGTGAGAGCGAAGAGGGGAGCTACGGTTTGATCGTCCCGAAGAATGCGCGAGATCTGCTGCGCGGTGACGACATCATTTGTTACGGCAACTGAAACAGGAAGGCCCGGGATCGCTCCCGGGCCTCGTTCGTTCAAATCGCCAGAACGTCGCTCTTACGCGACGCCGCCCATGCGGGCCAGCACGGCGAGCAGCAGCAGCGCCACGATGTTGGTGATCTTGATCATGGGGTTCACGGCGGGGCCCGCCGTGTCCTTGTAGGGGTCGCCGACGGTGTCGCCGGTGACCGAGGCCTTGTGGGCCTCGCTGCCCTTTAGGTGCTTGACGCCATGGCTGTCGACGAAGCCATCCTCAAACGACTTCTTCGCGTTGTCCCACGCGCCGCCACCGGCGGTCATCGAGATGGCAACGAACAGCCCCGTGACGATGACGCCCATCAGCATGGCGCCGAGGGCGGCAAAGCCCTGGTCGCGACCGGCGATCCAGAAGATCAGCACGAACACCACGATCGGGCTCAGCACCGGTAGCAGCGACGGCACGATCATTTCGCGGATCGCCGCCTTGGTCAGCATGTCGACAGCCTTGGCGTAGTCGGGCTTGGACGTGCCGGCCATGATGCCGGGGTCCGCCTTGAACTGCCGGCGGACTTCGACCACGACGCTCATCGCGGCGCGGCCCACGGCGGTCATCGCCATGCCGCCGAACAGGAACGGCAAGAGGCCACCGAACAGCAGACCGACCACCACATAGGGATTGGCGAGCGAGAAGTTCACCGCCTGCATGCCGTAGAAGAACGACCCCTCGACGGCATTCTTGACGAAGAACTCAAGGTCCTGCGTGTAGGCGGCGAACAGCACGAGCGCACCGAGGCCGGCCGAACCGATGGCATAGCCCTTGGTGATCGCCTTGGTGGTGTTGCCCACGGCATCGAGCGCGTCGGTGTTGTGGCGCACTTCCTTGGGCAGGCCGGCCATTTCGGCAATGCCACCGGCATTGTCGGTAACCGGACCGAAGGCGTCGAGGGCGACCACGATACCGGCCAGGGCCAGCATGGTGGCGACCGCGAACGCGATGCCGAACAGGCCCGCGAGATTGTAGGTGACGATGATGCCCGCGATGATCACCAGCGCCGGCAGGGCAGTCGCCTCGAGCGAGACGGCAAGACCCTGGATGACGTTGGTGCCGTGGCCGGTGACGCTGGCTTCGGCGATCGAGTTGACCGGGCGCTTGCCGGTGGCGGTGTAGTATTCGGTAATGACGATGATCAGCGCGGTAATGACGAGACCCGTCACGCCGCACCAGAACAGCGACCACGGCGTGAACGCTTTTTCGGCCGTGCCGAGCGCCACGTTGAGATCGCCGAACACCCACCATAGGACCGGCAGCAGCACGATCAGCGACAG
>JBDTLB010000078.1:0-42574 GCA_039934955.1 Devosia sp. | reverse complement strand
GATGATGGTCTTGAGATCCGGTGCGTTCTCCCAGCGCGAGACCGTCGGCTGCGAGCACAGGTCGTCGCCGCTGTCCGGCGGCCGCCCGCAGGCCAGTTTGAACGCTGGATCGCCGCGCAGGCGGTCGAGGTCATTGGCGTCCTCGTAGCCGCAGGCGATGGCCAGAACCCGCGCCCGCAGGATCGAGGCCAACGAATGGGCGACAAGGGCCGGATCGCGCCGGTCGGCGATCAGCCGCGCCAGCCGATCAACGATGCCGATCCGCCGGTCAGCCAGCGCCAGCAGCGCCACCCCACCGTCGGAGGTGATGCGCCCGCCATCGAAGGCGGCGCTGACTTTCTTGCGCCCAACGCTTGGCAGATCGAACAGAAAACCGGTATCGTCATCCATGGTGGGCGTGGTGCCTCAGTGGTCTGGAATGCGTTGGTCTAAGCAACCAAAACCTATTCCAAATCAGCCGCTTACGCTACGTCCGCCAACCCAATTTCAGCCCCAGTGTGAATAAGACGGGCTAACGCCCCGGACAGCCGCCGGAAGCGACGGTTCGATCGTCATTTGCGCGCCGCGCCGACTTTTGGCAAAACTAGCTGGGAAACAGCTTGGGGATACCAATGAAACTGCTCGCTGCGCTGCTGGGCGCCACCATGATTTTCGCCGCCGCGCCTGCACTGGCCGACGATCACGCCGCTGCCGGAGCGGCCGCTGGCAAGCCGCCGGCGGCCGACAATGTCACCGCCAAAGACCCGCAAACGATCCTCAAAGCACTGAGCAACCTCGGTTATCCCGGCAAGCTGGAGAAACTCGACAGCGGCCGAACCTCGATTGCCGTGCAGGTCTCGGGGCTCAAGACCTTTATCGACTTCTACGATTGTGCCGACGATCTGACCGACTGCTACACGCTGCTGTTCAACGTCAGCCTCGACCTCAAGAGCGGCACGACGCCCGGTAAGGTCAATGAGTGGAACAGCAAGCAGATCACCGGCCGCGTCTGGACTGACGACAATTCCGACCCGACCCTCGATTTCTCGTTCTCGACCTTCGACGGCGTCACCGCCAGCGTTTTCAATCAGAACGTCAAGCTCTGGGACAAGAAGATCGGCGATCTCAAGGACTTCTTCGATTTCTGAGTCACCCGCCTTCTCCATCGCCCCCGACGCGCGGACCGCCACTGCCAAGCCTCGCGACGCGGCCTTCTATCAGGACCCCTACGCGTTCTATTCCGCGCTCCACCTCGGAACGCCGACCTTCGTCTGGGAGGACTATGGGCACTGGTGTTTCACCGGCTTCAAGGACGTCAACACGCTGCTGCGCGACAAGCGCTTCGGCCGCGAGATCCTGCATGTGGCGACCCGCGAGGAGCTCGGCTGGCCGCCGCCCAAGGCGCACACGGCGGCGTTCGATCTGACCGAAAAATACTCGCTGCTGGCGCTTGAACCACCCGCTCACACCCGGCTGCGCACGCTCGTCAACCGGGCCTTCGTGTCCCGCCATGTCGAGCAACTCCGGCCGCGGATCGAGCGGCTCGCGAACGAGATCATCGACGGCTTCGAGGCCGATGGCGCCACCGAGCTGATCAAAAGCTTCGCGGCGCCGCTCCCGGCCGTGATCATCGCCGAAATGATCGGTCTCCCCGCCGACATGGCGCCGCAATTGCTCAGCTGGTCCAACCGGATGGTCCAGATGTACATGTTCGGCGTCACCCCCGACACCGAACGCGACGCCAACACCGCGTCCGAGGACTTCATCGCCTATCTGCTGGACATCATCGCCGAGCGCCGCCGTGCCCCAAAGGAAGACCTCCTCACCCACATGCTGACCTCCGAGGTCGACGGCCAGACGCTCAGCGAGGAAGAGGTCATCTCGACCGCTATCCTGCTGCTCAACGCCGGGCATGAGGCCACGGTGCACACCACCGGCAATGCGACCAAGTCCATCCTTGAAAGCGGCCGGGACCCGCGGGCGCTGTTCGCCGACGACAAGCAGACCGAGGCGACGGTCGATGAGTGCCTCCGCTTCGATGCACCCCTCCACATGTTCACCCGCTACGCGCTGAACGACATCACGCTCGACAACGGCATGAGCTTCAAGAAGGGCGAGACGATCGGCTTGATGCTGGGCGCGGCCAATCGCGACCCCGTCCGGTTCAAGGACGCCAACGGTTTCGACCCGTTTCGCACCGACGGGCAGAATGTGAGTTTCGGCGCCGGCATCCATTTTTGCATCGGTGCGCCGCTGGCTCGCATCGAACTGCAGGTGGCGCTGTCGACGCTGTTCCGCCGCCTGCCCGGCCTGAAGCTCGCGGCCCAACCGAGCTACAACAACGTCTACCATTTCCACGGACTCGAGCGGCTCGACGTCGCTTGGTAAAACTGGCTAGAGCCCTGCGAGTACGTCTGGAATAAGGTTCGGCAAATCTTCTGCAATGAGCCCCGGCTTACCGAATTGGTGCGCCGCGGCGCCATGCACCCAGACCGCTGCAGCTGCCGCCTCGAAGCCGGCCATCTTCTGTGCCAACAGCCCGCCGACGAGGCCGGCGAGCACGTCGCCCGAGCCCGCTGTCCCCAATGCGGGCGGAGCGTTGTCGTTGATCGCCGCACGCCCGTCCGGCGCGGCGATGACACTGTCCGATCCCTTGTAGATGATCACCGCGCCGGATCGCGTCGACGCAAACCGGGCGCGTTCGAGCTTGCTGCCCTCGAGCCGGCCGAACAAGCGCTCGAACTCCCCCTCATGCGGTGTCAGCACCACCGGCCGGTCGGCCCGCGCCTTGATTGCTTGAAACAGCGTTTCAGGATCGTCCTTGAACACACTGAGCGCGTCGGCGTCGAGCACCGCCGCCGGAGCCAGCGCCAGGATATCGAGCACCCGCGCGCGCGTTTCGTCGGTCACCCCCGCAGCCGGACCAATCACCACCGCGTTGACCTTGCTGCCAATGAGCGCACGAAACGCCTCTGCCGTCTCCACCGGTTTGAGCATGATCGCCGTGACGTGCGCCGCCTGGACCAGCAGCGCATCTTCCGACCCCGTAAGCGTTACTGCGCCCGCCCCCGAGCGTAGCGCCGCAGTCGCCGCCAGCCGCGCCGCGCCGGTCTGCAGAGCTCCACCCGAAACCACGAGGCAATGGCCGCGCGAATATTTGTGGGCCTCGCTGCCGGGCTTGGGGATCGACCACAAATCCGGGCCATTCGCATAGGTTTTGGCGCCGATCTCAGTGAGCACGCTCGTCGAAATGCCGATCCGTGCGAGTACGGTCTCGCCACACAAATCCCGGCCCGGCAACAGCAGATGACCAGGCTTCTTGCGGAAGAACGTCACGGTGAGATCGGCTTTGACCGCCATGCCACGCACCGCGCCGCTCGCACCATCGACGCCAGTGGGCACGTCGATCGCGACGACTGGAACGCCACTCGTGTTTACCGCATCGACGAGGAATGCCATCTCGCCGTCGAGGTCGCGATCAAGCCCGGCCCCGAGCAGCGCGTCGACGATGAAATCGGCATCGATCGCCCGCGCCGCAGCGCTGGCATCGCTCTCAGCTGGATCAGTTTTGTACGCGGCGAGCGCCCCCTTGCCCTCGCGAACAATCCGCAGGGCATTCTCTTTTGCGCCCGCTGTCGCCTTGTTGAGGTCGCCGACGACGACGGCGCGCGCCGGCCAGCCGGCATCGCGCAACAGCCGCGTGACTACATAGCCGTCGCCGCTATTGTTGCCGACGCCGCACAGCACGCTGACCCGGCGCTTGCCGTAGCGGCGCAGGATTTCATCGGCGACGGCCCGCCCGGCTTCCTCCATCAGCTCCAGCACCGGATGGCCTGCAGCCTCGGCAAGCGCGTCGGCACGAGCCATTTCGACCGGAGTCAGCAGGAGATGATCGTCATTGATACTCATCACCCGCCATCCTGCAGGAACTCGAGCCGGTTGCCCACCGCGTCGATGGTATAGAACCGCCTCAGCCACGCGATGGAGTCATCGAACTCGACATTTGTCCCAACCGATCTGAGCCGCGCCGCCAGCGTATCGAGATCATCGACCGCAAAAGCCGGATGGGCCTTTCGGGCCGGGCGGAAATCGGCTTCGACGCCCAGATGGACCTCGCCCGCGCCGGTGTTGAGCCAGACACCGCCGCGCGCCGCCAGCGCCGGCGGCTTGGAAAGCTCCACCCAGCCAAGTAGGCCGCAAAAGAACGCTCGGCAGGACTCCTCGCTGCCGGCCGGGATGGCCAACTGGACGTGATGCAGTCGCATCGCACGCTCCCAAATGAAAAGGCCGCCCGGAGGTGGCCTTTGAATTCAGCGACTGGCCACCTCAGTGGTCATGGCCCTCGTGATCGTCATGGTCGTGATGATGCTCGGACGGCACGTCGTCGCCCTCGTCCTGAATGATCTTGGACAGATCTTCGCGGCTCATCTTCTTGTCGGTCTGCGTCGCCAGTTCGGCAACGAAATCGACCACCTTGTTCTCGAACACCGGCGCCCGCAGCCCGGCAAGAGCCTGCTGGTTCTTGCGGTAATAGTCGTAAACCTGCTGTTCTTGGCCAGGGAAGCGGCGGACCTCGGTGATCAGCGCCTGCTGATGCTCTTCCTCGCTCACTTCGATTTTGTTGGCATTGCCGACTTCCGCGACGACCAGCCCGAGGCGCACGCGGCGCTCGGCAATCGTCTTGTACTGCTCGCGCGCTTCTACCTCGGTCGTGCCCTCGTCCTCGAACGACTTGCCGTGGTCTTTGATCTCGTGCTCGACCCGCTGCCAGATCTGCTCGAACTCGGCGTCGACCAACTGCTCCGGCACGGCGAATTTGTGGCCTTCGTCGAGCGCGTCCAGAATTTGACGCTTCAAGGCCTGGCGGCTCATCGAAGCAAGCGCCGCCGTCATCTGGTCCTTGACTGCAACGCGCAACGCCGCGACATCGTCGAGACCGAGCCGCTTGGCGAAATCGTCATCGAGGACGCCCGCCTGCGGTGCATCGATGTGCAGCACGGTCACGTCGAAATCGGCCTTCTTGCCCTGTAATTCCTCGCGATTATAGTCCTTGGGGAACGTCACCTTGATCGATTTGGTCTCGCCCTTCTTCATGCCCACGAGCTGCTCTTCGAAGCCCGGGATGAACTCGCCCGCACCGACGATCACATGGGCATGGTCGGAACTGCCGCCGGTGAACGGCTTGCCGTCGATCTTACCCTCGAACGAGATGCCAAGGTTGTCGCCGTCAGTGACGACGCCATCGTCCGCCTTAGGCTCATAGCCACGGTTCTGGCGGAACACGCGCTGCATTTCCTTGTCGATGTCTTCGTCGGTGATCTCGACCACCGGCTTGTCGAGCTTCAGCGACTTGAAATCCATCAGCGCCACGGCCGGCAGCACTTCATAGCTGACGTCGAAGGCCAGATCGGCTTCGCCATCGAGCACCGAATTGATGGTGCCCTGGTCTTCCGGCAGGTCGACCTTGGGCTGCGCGGCGGCGCGCTCGGAGCGCTCGGTCAGCGCATTGCCAACCGTCGTGTTGATCGCATCCTGCATCACTTCGGCCATCGCCGATTTGCCATAGACCTTCTTGAGGTACGTCGCCGGCACCTTGCCGGGACGGAAACCCTTGAGATTGGCCTGATTCTTGAGCTCACCGAGGCGGGTTTCGAGCCGGCTGGTGAGGTCGCTCTTGGGGATGACCACGCTCAGCTTGCGCTTCAGGCCGTCATTGAGGGTTTCGGTGACCTGCATCAGAAAATCCATTCGTTAGATCGTGGCCAAGGCGGGATGCCGGGCGAGACTGGTGCGGGTGAGAGGACTTGAACCTCCATGCCTTGCGGCGACGGAACCTAAATCCGTTGCGTCTACCAGTTTCGCCACACCCGCAGCCGCCCTATGGCCGGGCTCGCGGTCAGATATATGAACTGTCCGCGCCAGTCAAAGCCGTTCGCGCCGCGGGTCACAGCGCGTGGCCCCATCAAATCGCTCAATCCTATTGCAGCGCTCGAAGCGGTCGATTTCCAATTTGACCGATGCGCAGGCACGGCGCACATTATTTGTGCAACTCGGAAGGCTCACCATCAACATTCAACGTGAGATATCGCCCATAAATGTCTGGAAGATGTGTACATTTACACCTCCGGCAACCGCTGGCATGACCCGTGCATGCTCATCGGCAACACCCGCAAGGGTCGAGTGGAGGCCTGAATGAAGAAGATCGAGGCGATCGTTAAGCCCTTCAAGCTGGACGAAGTGAAAGAAGCGCTGCAGGAAGTCGGCTTGCAAGGCATCACCGTGACCGAGGCCAAGGGCTTCGGCCGCCAGAAGGGGCATACCGAGCTCTATCGGGGCGCCGAATATGTCGTCGACTTCCTTCCCAAGGTGAAGATCGAGGTCGTCTGCCCGGATGAATTCGCCGAGAAGGCCATTGAGGCCATTCGTGCCGCTGCGCAAACCGGTCGCATCGGTGACGGCAAGATCTTCGTCTATTCGATCGAACAGGCGATCCGCATCCGCACCGGCGAATTCGGCGACGACGCGCTCTAAGGCAGCGCCGCCGGGGAGCGCGCCAGGAAAAGTGGGAACCGGCTTTCCGTTTCGGGCGCGCGAAAAAACAGACTGACAATAAACAGGGATTTCAACGGGGACGACCATGACGACTGCAAGCGACATTCTCAAAAAGATCAAAGACGAAGGCATCAAGTACGTCGACCTGCGCTTTACCGATCCGCGCGGTAAGCTGCAGCACGTCACCTTCGATCAGACAATGATCGACGAGGACATTTTCGAAGAAGGCACGATGTTCGACGGTTCGTCGATTGCCGGCTGGAAGGCGATCAACGAGTCCGACATGGTGCTGATGCCCGATCCGGACTCCTCCTATATGGATCCGTTCTTCGGCGCCTCGACCCTCGCCATCCATTGCGACATTCTCGAGCCCCTCACCTACCAGCCCTATTCCCGCGACCCACGGACCATCGCCAAGAAGGCCGAGGCGTATGTGAAGACGCTGGGCATCGGCGACAGCGTGTATTTCGGCCCGGAGCCCGAATTCTTCATCTTCGACGACGTGAAGTATTCAAACACCACCTACAAAGTCGGCTTCGAAGTCGACTCCTCCGAACTGCCGACCAACAACGACACCGATTACGACCAGGGCAATCACGGCCACCACATTGGCCTGAAGAAGGGCTATTTCCCGGTGCCGCCGCTCGACAGCGCGCAGGACATGCGCGGCGAGATGCTGGCCGCGATGGGCGCCATGGGCGTGCCGATCGAAAAGCACCACCACGAAGTGGCCTCGGCCCAGCATGAACTCGGGATCAAGTTCTGCCCGATCATCAAGGCCGCCGACAGCGTCCAGATCTACAAGTACGTGATCCACCAGGTGGCGCACGCCTACGGCAAAACCGCGACCTTCATGCCCAAGCCCGTCTATGGCGACAACGGCTCGGGCATGCATTGCCATCAGTCGATCTGGCGGGACGGCAAGCCTTTGTTCGCCGGCGACCAGTATGCCGGCCTGTCGATGGATGCGCTCTACTACATCGGCGGCATCATCAAGCACGCCAAGGCCATCAACGCCTTCACCAACCCGACGACCAACAGCTACAAGCGCCTGGTCCCCGGTTTCGAGGCCCCGGTGCTGCTCGCCTATTCGGCCCGCAACCGCTCCGCTTCGTGCCGTATCCCGTTCGGCCAGTCGCCGAAGGCCAAGCGCGTCGAAGTGCGCTTCCCCGATCCGCTGGCGAACCCCTATCTCGGCTTTGCGGCCATGCTGATGGCCGGCCTCGACGGCATCAAGAACAAGATCCATCCAGGCGACCCGATGGACAAGGATCTCTACGACCTGCCGCCGGAAGAGCTGAAGATGATCCCGACAGTGTGCGGCTCGCTGCGCCAGGCGCTCGAGGAACTCGACAAGGATCGCGATTTCCTCAAGGCCGGCGATGTCTTCGGCGACGACGTCATCGACAGCTATATCGATCTGAAAATGACGGAAGTCATCAAGTTCGAGCACACCCCGCATCCGGCCGAGTACGAGATGTATTACTCGGCCTAGTCGCCGCGGACGTCAGAGTTGTGGAAGGGGCCTTCGGGCCCCTTCTTTTTTGGCGGCGGGACGCCAGTAGAGCGAGCGGTCAGGACCAGATGCCGGCAGGAACGGTGGCGTTGAGCCCGATGCCTGTGACCAGTTGCTCAAGACCCTCAGCGTCTTGTGCTGCCTCGAACGCGACCGCAAAGCCGATTTCGAGATGCCGCACCACGTGCGACTTGAGCTTGCCGATGACGACCGGCACACCAACCGCGGGCCGCTGATGCGCCGAAAGCGCGGCGCCATTGCGCGACAGGTCGATTACGAAGCATTTGATGACCGCGCCGTCCGCGAGCGTAAGCGTCGAGCGCGGGTCCCGGGGCTGGAAGCGTCTGAATTCGCGCTTGTCTTCCTGCAGCCGTACGCTTTTGCGTTTCAACCAGGTGATCTTCAGCGCCAGCTTCTGCCGCTCCTCGTCGGAGATATTGATCTGGAATACAAATCCATCAGGGGTGAGCCGTTCGATCTGTCCGCGGACGATGCCGATATGATCGAAGCGTGCAGTCACCCACTCACCCGCCACCCCGGTCACAGGGGCGGTAATCGCCGCCGCCGCCGCTGAGATGCTTTGGGTGCGGCAGGCATAGACCTCGACCCCCGCATTGCCCAGTTCCCGGCGGTCCGAAAGCGTATAGCAGCCGCTGATAGGGCCTACGTATCGGACATCGAAGCGCCGGTCGACAAGACGACTGGTTGCTCCCGCCGAAGCATGCGGATCAGGCACGAAGCCCCCGAAATATCTAAAATAAGCTTCATCCAGTACTAGCCCTCCACGCTGAACAATCAGTTACACTTGGTGCGCGGCCAGTTGATCTCCAGCAGGAGGAAACAAAAAAGTGCTCCGGGCCGTCGACTTCAATTAATCGATGCCGGACGATTTCAAAGAACCGGGTACCGATGTTCCGGACGAAGCTGCGGTCGTGCGAGACGAGGATGCAACTCGCCTGATGTTCCAGAATCTCCGCCTCAAGCTGCTCCTGGCCGGCAATATCGACGTGATTGGTCGGCTCATCCAGCAGGTAAAAATTGGGTTCGCTGAGCCTGAGCCCGAGCAGCGCCAGCCGGGCCTTTTGGCCAAAGCTGAGCGAGTTGATCGGCCGGTCCTGTTTCTCGATGATGAACCCCGCCGTGGCCAGGAGCGACTTGCTGCGCTGATCGCCCACGCCGAACGCCGAGACAAAATCGAATGGCGTTCCACGCACTGGCAGTTGCGACATCTCCTGATCGGTGGCGCCCAGACGAACCGATCCAGCGACGCGGATGCCCGGCACCTCACCGCCCCCAAGCGCTCGCGTCACCAGCTTCATGAACTGCGTCTTGCCGGTTCCGTTGCGGCCGAGCACCACCACTCGGTCACCCTGGAACAGATGCAGCTTGCCCACCGAGAACAGCGCTCGGCCGTCCGGTGCGCTGACGGTCACGTTCTCGATCGCCAACAGCACCTTGGCGTGAGTACCGGCATTGGAGAGCCGGATCTCGCCGCTGCGATCCTTGTGCAGTTCCGGCGCGGCCGCTTCGAGCCTGGCCGCTCGTTCCTTCAGATATTTCGCCTTGAGCGTCAGCAAATCGCTGCCCGAATTGATGCCGATATTGGTCAGCTTGGCGGCCTGCCGCCTGAGCTGGGCGGCATCTTTGAGTTCGATCTCGCGCTGTCGCGCTGCCGCCTCGTCGGCCTCCGCCAACGCCGCCCGCGCCCGCGTAAACGGCAGCGCGAAAGAGTGCGACACGCCGGGCCTCAGAAACAAGGTCCGGTTGGTGGTGGCATCAAGGAAACCGCGATCATGGCTGGCGATCACCACCGGCATGTTCCGGGTGTTGGCGGCGAGCCAGCGTTCGAGCAGCATGATCTTGCCGAGATCGAGATGGTTGGTCGGCTCGTCGAGCAGCAGTGCATCGGGCTCATTGACCCAGATGCGGGCAATCAGCATCAGGCGCTGCCAGCCGCCGCTGAGTTTTGTGACCGCACGGTCCTTCATCTCGTCGGGCGTCTCGAACTCGTCGAGCACCACCTCCGCCCGCCACGCATCACTGTCGCGATTGTCGGCCGGCAGCGCATCGATGACCGCATCCCGCAGGGTCAGACCATGCAGGTGGCCCGGCACGTCCTGCTCGACATAGCCGAGCCGCAGCCCGCGCGACCTGATGATCTCGCCGCTGCCTGGTTCAAGCTCTCCGGCGATGCAGCGGAGCAACGTGGTCTTGCCGCCGCCATTGCCGGCGATCAGGCCGACACGGTCGCCCTCGCCGATGACGAGGCTGACGTTTGTAAACAAGGGATCGGTGGCAGTGAAGCTGAGGGAGTTGAGGCTGATCGAGCCCATGGCATGTCTCTCTGATTGGGTGGCCGGCGCGCGAACGCGCCATCATGGGCAAACCAGAGGGAACCGCTGAAAAGCTAAGGGACCCGCTCGGTCAGCCCTGCAACAAACGGTGCAGGGCGGGAACAGGGCCACGCGTACGATGGGTGTCGAGGCGGAACAACATGAGCGCAGCAATAGCTGCGGCCCGGGCGCGATGCAACCGGCTCAACTCAGGAAAAACAGCAGGGAAAGCGCGCCGATGACCGTCGGTCGAGAGGCGCGCAGATGGGCAAGCCGGTACGCAAAACTACCAAATCCGGCCTGCAACCACCCCAGACGCGAAGACTCGAAGGCACCGATAAATTCAGCCTCGATACGCAAAGCCGGACCGGCACGCATACGGCAACTCCACACAACAAACCGTATGACGCTGTTCTACCAGCGCGCGCTTAAAGAAGTGCTTCCAAGAAGCGAAGTCTTGGTTAAGACGGTGCGCCGAATCGGGAATCCGGTGCCGTGAACCGCTTGATCGCAAAGAAAATCCCGACCCGAGCGAACTCGGACCGGGATCGACCTGCGCAATCGGGTGGGATCAGAAATTGAGCGTGATATTGAAGCCGCTGTTGCCATTGCCGAAATATTTCAGCGGGGCCTTCTTGATCTTGCCGGTGCAGCGATCGACGGAGAGTTGGTACCAGGAGCCGTGATAGCGGGCGACGACGATGACCTTGTAGCCCCGCGACTTGACGATCTTGATCTTGGAGAAGCCGTACTGGCTCAACTGCCAATAGATCTGCTTGTCGCCCAAGCACATTTTCTGCGGCCCGTTGCCGTAGTTGAAGAATGCGCCCGGGCCACCGAAGCCATTGCCGAACTGCATCGAGAAATTGAAGCTCGGAGGAGCCGCCTGGGCAGGCGCAGCCATCATCAGCGCCGGCACGCCGAGAGCGACGGCAACCAGCAGGGCACGACCGCTGGTCTTGAGCGAGGTGAGCATGGACATAGGGGTCTCCTTTGTGGGGGTTATCGCCGCTAGTTCTAGAAGCGTTGCGCTGACGCTAGCCTGCCGCCGCTGAACAAAATAGGACGCGTCCATTCATCCCCGGTTCATCTGGCCAACATCAGGTGCCCCGTCGGTGCGCGGCCGTGAGGAAAGATCGTTCATCCCTGCCTTTTGACTGCGGGCAGTTGAACCGGCCGAGGACGGACAGTCACATTGGGTTCACCCCAATTGATGGCGTCCAACCGTGAACGGAGCGGCAACCGCCGCCGGGCACGTGTGCTAAAACGAGCCTCGCGATTCGACTGACCGGACTAGAGACCATGCCCCCCAAGGACGACCTTTTCGGCGACAGCGCCAGCCCTGCTCCCAAGCGCAAGAGCGAAAAAGCCGACGAGCGGGCCACCAACCATAGCGGCTCGTATTCGGCCGCCGACATTGAAGTGCTGGAGGGGCTCGAGCCCGTCCGCCGCCGCCCCGGCATGTATATCGGCGGCACCGACTCCAATGCGCTCCATCACCTCTTCTCCGAAGTCATCGACAACTCGATGGACGAAGCGATCGGCGGCCATGCCAATCGCATCGAAGTGCATTTCGGCGCCGACGGCTATTTGACTGTCATCGACAATGGCCGCGGCATTCCGGTCGAGAACCATCCCAAATTCCCAAAACAGTCGACGCTCGAGATCGTGCTGACGACGCTGCACGCCGGCGGCAAATTCGACAGCAAGGCCTATGAGACCTCGGGCGGTCTGCACGGCGTCGGCGTCTCGGTGGTCAACGCACTGAGCGACGATTTGATGGTCGAGGTGGCGCGCGACCAGATGCTCTATCGGCAGACCTATTCGCGCGGCAAACCCACCAGCAAAGTGGTCGAGATCGGCAAGGTGCAGAACCGGCGCGGCACCACCACCCGCTTCCACCCCGATCCCGAGATCTTCGGCGGCAAAGCCGAGTTCTCCGCGTCCCGCCTGTTCAAGATGACCCGCGCCAAGGCGTATTTGTTCGGCGGCGTCGAAATCCGCTGGTCGTGCGATCCAGGACTGGCGACCGGCGAAGTCCCGGAAAAGGCGAGCTTCCATTTCCCCGGCGGCTTGCGCGATTTCCTCGCGGCCCGCGTCGAGGGCGAGCAACGCATCGTCGACGACATCTTCTCGGGCCAGCACGGCAAGCCCGGCAGCCACGGCGCGGTCGAATGGGCCATCGCCTGGACGCTCGCCGACGGCTTCCTAAACTCCTACTGCAATACCATTCCGACCGCCGAGGGCGGCACGCACGAACAGGGCCTGCGCACCGCCCTGCTCCGCAGCCTCCGCGCCTATGCCGAGCTCAAGGGCGACAAGCGCGGCGCCAACCTCACCGCCGAGGACGTGCTGGTGCAATGCTCGGCGATGCTCTCAGTGTTCGTGCGCGAACCCGAATTCGTGGGCCAGACCAAGGACCGGCTCAGCTCGCCCGAAGCCACCCGCATCGTCGACACGGCGCTGCGCGACGCCTTCGACCATTGGCTGACGGCGTCCCCCACCCAGGCGAACAAGCTTCTCGATTGGTCGGTCGAGCGCGCCGAGGAACGCCTGCGCCGCAAGAAGGACAAGGAGATCGACCGCCAGTCGGCGACGCGAAAGCTCCGCCTCCCCGGCAAGCTCGCCGACTGCACCCAGTCGGCCGCCCAGGGCGCCGAGATTTTCATCGTTGAGGGCGACAGCGCCGGCGGCAGCGCCAAATCGGCGCGTGACAGGGCCAGCCAGGCGATCCTGCCGCTGCGCGGCAAAATTCTGAACGTGGCAGGAGCGACGCGCGACAAGATCGTCGCCAACCAGCAGATCGCTGATTTGATCCAGGCGCTCGGCTGCGGCACCGGCGCGCGCTATCGCGACGAGGATCTGCGCTACGACAAGATCATCCTGATGACCGACGCCGACGTCGACGGCGCCCATATCGCGTCGCTGCTGATGACCTTCTTCTTCCAGGAAATGCCGCAGCTCATCGACGACGGACACCTCTATCTGGCGCTGCCGCCGCTGTTCCGCATGAGTTCGGGCGGCAAAGTCGCTTACGCGATGACCGATGCCCATCGCGACCAACTGCTTGCCACCGAGTTCAAGGGCAAGAAGCCCGACATCACCCGGTTCAAGGGCCTCGGTGAGATGCCCTATATCCACCTGCGCGAAACCACGATGGATAAGAAGAGCCGCACCCTGCTGCAGGTCCGCATCGTGCAGGATCGCGACGAGACAAAATTGTCCGTCGACCGCCTGATGGGGACCAAACCGGAAGCGCGTTTCGACTTCATCCAGGAAAACGCGGCGTTCGTGACCGACCTCGACATCTGACCGACACATCACCACATTAAGCAAACCCTAGGAAATCCCGTTGACTCAGAGGGGGTTTCCTTTATGTTCCCGGCCCGTCGGGAACCACTCCGCCGCTCGGCCTCCCAAGGTCTCAACGCCGGCTCCTCCCAACCCCCTGAGTGGACGTAAACATTGCCAGATGACTTTTCCGGGCTCGGCCTCAGCGCCAAGGTAACGGAGGCGGTTGCGGCCGCCGGTTACACCAAGCCCACCGAAATCCAGGCGCAAGCCATCCCCCATGTCCTCGAGAAAAAGGACATCATCGGTATTGCGCAGACCGGAACCGGCAAGACCGCTTCCTTTGTGCTGCCCATGCTGACGCTGCTCGAAAGTGGCCGCGCCCGGGCCCGTATGCCCCGCACGCTGATCCTCGAGCCGACCCGCGAACTCGCGGCGCAAGTGCACGAGAATTTTGAAAAATACGGCAAGAACCACAAGCTTTCGGTGGCCTTGATCATCGGCGGCGTGTCTTTCGACGACCAGAACAAGAAGCTCGACCGCGGCGTCGATGTGCTGATCGCGACCCCCGGCCGCCTGCTCGACCAGTTCGAACGCGGCCGTATCCTGATGAGCGGCGTCGAGATCCTCGTCATCGACGAAGCCGACCGCATGCTCGACATGGGCTTCATCCCCGAGATCGAAAAAATCTGCGCAAAACTGCCGCCGCGGCGGCAGACGCTGTTCTTTTCCGCCACGATGGCGCCGGAAATCCAGAAGCTCACCAGCCGCTTCCTGCGCGATCCCATTCGCATCGAGGTCGCCCGCAAGAATTCCGTCGTCGAAACCATCGACCAGAAATTGGTCAAGGTCTCGAACAATCCCGAGGAAAAGCGCGCCACGCTGCGCCAGCTGATCCGGGGCGAAACTGGGCTCAAGAACGCCATCATCTTCTCCAACCGCAAGCGCGACGTAGCGACCCTCGCCCGCTCCCTGCAGCGGCACGGCTTCTCCGCCGGCGGGCTCCATGGCGACATGGACCAGAAAAGCCGGATGGAAACGCTCGACGCGTTCAAGACCGACAAGCTGCAATTGCTGATCGCCAGCGACGTCGCGGCCCGTGGCCTCGACATTCCGGCGGTGAGTCACGTCTTCAACTTCGACGTCCCCACCCACGCCGAGGACTACATCCATCGCATCGGCCGCACCGGCCGCGCCGGCCGCTCGGGCATCTCGATTACGCTCGCGACGCCATCCGATGGCAAATATCTCGACGCCATCCAGCGCCTGATCCAGCGCGACATCCCCGTGATGCAGCTCGACGGCGTCGTTGCCGACGAGACTTCGGTCGAGGAACCGCGCGAAGCCCGGTCCGAGCGCCCGGCCCGCGGCCGCCAGCGTGGTGGACGGCACGGCAGCAACGGCGATGCAGGCGGACACGCGTCCAAAGTCGATCGCGCCCCGCGCCCGCCCAAGACGCCCGATGCTGAACCCGCTCCGCAGCCCCAACGCGAAGCGAAGCGACCGCAGCGGAAGGATCAGCGACCGCGGCAAGACAAGCCACCGCAGACGGAACGGCAGGCCGAACGCCAGGCCGAGCATCCTGCTCGTCACGATGCCCCCAAGCCGCAGCGCGAGCGCGCTCCGGCCGGCGGCTCAGACACACCGTTCGGTTCGGACGGCCCGGTGCCGGCGTTCTTGCTTCGTTCTACCGGCGCACGCTAACCCACCTCGGCACGATTATTAGCGCTGAGATCAACTCTTTTGCGATTAAGTGCGATACCTCACTGAATTTTACTGTGCATTAATTGACTCAACGGAAAAGTAAGGGCGAATAGCACAAGGTCAGAAGACCGGCGGGGGCACAGTGTCGGAACAGGAATTCAGGCGTGCCCTGGGTTATGCCAACTCGGCAATGGACCTGCTGAAGCGCGGACAAATCCCGCCCTATCCGCAATTTTACGAGTTGCTCTACACCTACGCGACCGGCGTCAATCCGACGCTCAATCAGCGCATCAATCAGATCTACCGCGACGGCACCGCCACGCAGGAACTGGCTGAGCGACTCTACAACGAATTCCTCAAGGCGCAGGACGCCAACGAGCGTATCTCCAACGTCTCCGAGCGGATGGCGAACCGCATCGAAGCGGTGCACGACGCGATCGACACCGCAATGGCAACCGCCAATGCCTATTCCGGCTCCCTGCAGGCGGCGAGTGGCGACCTTGCTCAGACCGATGTGAGCGAGGCCGAGCTTCGTGCCATGGCGCAGCGACTGCTCGGCGAGACCCGCCGCATGCAGGACGCCAACCAGAAGCTTGAGCAAAAGCTCGAAGCCTCGCGCGACGACATTTCCGCCCTGCAACGAGACCTCGACGAGGTCCGCCGCGAGTCAATGCTCGATCCGCTGACCAAGATCTTCAACCGCAAATCATTCGACGAAGGCATGCTGAAATCCTTCGCCGATGCAGAACTTGGAACGCCGTTCTGTCTGCTGCTGCTCGACATCGATCACTTCAAGCGCTTCAACGACACCTGGGGTCACCAGACAGGCGATCAGGTGCTGCGGCTCGTGGCGATGACGCTCAAATCAAACATCAAGGGCAAGGATATGGCGGCCCGCTATGGCGGCGAGGAATTCGCCGCGATCCTGCCCGAGACCGATATAGACGGCGCACTGATCGTCGCCGACAACATCCGCAAGGCGATACAGGCCAAAGAGCTGCTGAAGCGTTCGACCAACGAGAAGCTCGGCCGCATCACCGCCTCGTTCGGCGTGGCGCTCTATCGGCCGGGCGATACGCCCTCGACGCTAATCGAGCGCGCCGACCGTTGCCTCTATGCCGCCAAGCACGCCGGTCGCAATCGCGTCCTGACGGAAAACGAGCTCAAGGACGACGACAATATCGCCGCCGCTTAACTGGCGGTGAGCGTCACGCCGAGCGAGCGCAGCGCATCCCAATATCCCGGATAAGTTTTGCCGACGCAGTCCGGGTCGAGAATGGTGATGCCGCCGATCTTCAGACCCGCGAGCGCAAAGCTCATCGCGATGCGGTGGTCAGCATAGGTTCCGATGCGGGTCCGCGCATTGCGCTGGGCGACATGCATCAGCCGCGGATCGGACAACACCACAAGCTCGTCACCGTCTTCGCGCGCCAGCCCGGGCTGGATGCGGTTGAGTTCGGTGGCGAGCGCGTTGATGCGATCGCATTCCTTGACCCGCAGATTGGCGATGCCGGTAAAGCGCACCGGCGTCTCGTTGAACGCCGCCAGCACCGCCAGCGTCGGCACCGCATCCTGCATCTGCGAGCCGTCGATCACTGCCGGCATTTTTGGAAACATGCGGATGAACGTCGCCGCCTGCGCATCCGGCTGCGTGAAGGCGTCCATCGGCACACCGAGATCGATCGCCCCCCGCGTCAGTGCCGAGGCAGCCCACAGATAGGTCGCGGCCGACGCATCGGGCTCGATGGCGAAATCGGTCGCGCGGTACTTCGTCGGCGCGACCCGCCAGGTCGTGTGGTCCAGCTGTGCAATGCTGCCGCTGAATGCCGTCATCGCCGCGACCGTGAGGTCGACATAGCCGCGCGCATCGAGGTCTTTGCCGGTGAGCGCCACATCGATCGCGCCTTCGCCGAACGGCGCCGCCATCAGCAGCGCCGACACATACTGGCTCGACAGCCCGCCATCGATTTCGACGCGCCCCGAGCCGAAATGCCCAAATCCTTCAATCGTCACCGGAGGACAGCCGCTCGGCGCGCTGGCGGCGATGCCGAGTGACCGAAGCGCCGTCACCAGTGGCCCGATCGGCCGCTTGCGCATCGCCTCGTCGCCATCGACGATCACCGTGCCCTCGCAAAGCGCCACCGCGGCGGTCAGAAACCGCACCGCCGTTCCGGCATTGCCGAGCTGCAGTGGCTCCTGGGGCGCCGCCAGAGAGCCGGTGCCGATGACAATGAAGCTGGTCTCGTCGGGCTCCTCGACCACCACGCCCATCTGCCGCAGCGCCGCGGCCATCAGCGACGTGTCCTTGCTCTTCAGCGCCCCGCTCAGCCGGCTTGTCCCATTCGCCAGCGCCGCCAGCAGCAGCGCGCGATTGGTGATCGACTTCGATCCAGGCGGCGTGACGCGGCCGACCAGCGGGTGGTCGGGCGGCGTGATGGTCAGGGCGGCGGTCATGATAGGCGGACGCCTCGCATGGCGGGCGCCCGCTTGTCCAGCCTCACTCGACGGTAACCGACTTCGCCAGATTGCGCGGCTGATCGACGTCTGTGCCCATGAACACCGCCGTGTGGTAGGCGAGCAGCTGCACCGGGATCAGCGCCAGGATCGGCGCCACAAAGCTCATGACCTTGGGGATGATGATGGTCTCCGCAACGCCGTGACCGATGTGCTTTTGGCCCTCGGCATCGGTGATGAGGATGATCTGGCCGCCGCGCGCCGCAACCTCCTGCATGTTGCTCAGCGTCTTTTCCATCAGTTCGTCCGACGGCGCGACCACGATCACTGGCATCACCTCATCCACCAGCGCGATCGGGCCGTGCTTGAGCTCGCCGGCGGCATAGCCTTCGGCGTGGATGTAGCTGATTTCCTTGAGTTTTAGCGCGCCTTCCATAGCGATGGGGAACATCGGGCCGCGGCCGAGATACAGCACGTCCTTGGCCTTGCTCAGCCGCTTGGCGATGCGCTCGATCTGGTCCTCGGCCCCCAGGGCCGCCGAGACAGCGCTCGGCAATTCGATCAGCGCTTTGACAAGCTCGCATTCCTGGGCGGCGTCGATCATGCCTCTCGCCTTGCCGGCGGCAATGACGAGACTGGCAAGGATCGTCAATTGGGCGGTGGTCGCCTTGGTCGATGCGACGGCGATCTCGGGGCCGCAAAGCGTGTGGAAGACCACATCGGACTCACGAGCGATCGTTGATTCCGGCACGTTGACGATCGAGGCGATCTGCTGGCCTTGCTGGCTGCAATACCGCATCGCGGCGAGTGTATCGGCCGTCTCGCCAGACTGCGAAATGAACAGCGCCAGCCCGCCCTTCTCGAGCGGCGGCTCGCGGTAGCGAAACTCTGACGCGACGTCGATATCGACGATCAAACGGGCATATTTTTCGAACCAGTACTTCGCCACCATCGCAACAAGGAAGCCCGTGCCACAGGCCGATATGGTGAGGCGCGGCAGGGTCGCGAAATCGAACGGCAGCTTCTCGCGCAGCGCCACCGTCTCTGTGCCCATGTCCACATAATGGCTGAGCGTGTGCGAGATGGTCTCGGGCTGCTCGTAGATTTCCTTCGCCATGAAATGGCGATGATTGCCCTTGTCGACCATCAGCGCGCTGGCCTGCGACACTAGCATCTCGCGCCGCACGATGGCGTCGGACCCATCGCGGATGGTGACGCCCTTGGGCGTGATCACCGCCCAGTCGCCATCGAGCAGATAGCTTAGCCGCGACGTGAACGGCGCCAGCGCCATGGCGTCGGACCCGAGGTACATTTCGGTCTCGCCATAACCTACCGCCAGCGGCGCGCCGTGCCGGGCCGCGATCAGCAGCTTGTCGTGGCCCTTGAACATCAGCGCCAATGCAAAGGCGCCACGCAGTTTCTTGAGCGTCGCCGCGACCGCCATTTCCGGGTCCAGCCCGCGGTCGATCTCGCGCGTCACCCATAGCGCGACGGACTCCGTGTCGGTCTGCGTCTTGGGCAGATAGCCGTCCTTGGCGAGGTCCTCGAGCAACTCGCGGAAATTCTCGATGATGCCATTGTGGACGATGGCGACCTTGTCGGTCGCATGCGGATGGGCATTGCCTTCCGTCGGCGCGCCATGGGTCGCCCAGCGCGTATGACCGATGCCGATATTGCCGTCGAGCGGCTCCATGCCGAGCTTGCTGGCGAGATTGCCGAGCTTGCCCTCGGCCCGGCGCCGCGCGATGGCGCCATGCTCGAGCGTCGCCACACCAGCGCTGTCATAGCCGCGATATTCGAGGCGCTTCAGCGCATCGACCAGCCGCGGCGCAACCGGCTCGACGCCGATGATCCCGACAATCCCGCACATCAGCTTTTCCCCTTCGCGACCTGCTTGGCGGCTTTCCTCGCCAGCGCCTTTTCGCGCAATTTCGTCGCGTAGCCCAGCTTGTTTTCCTGCCGCGCCCGCCCGAACGCAACGGCGTCAGCCGGCAAATCGTCGGTAATGACACTGCCCGAGGCGGTGTAGGAGCCATCGCCCAGTTTCACCGGCGCCACCAGCAACGTGTTCGACCCGACAAAGACATTCGAGCCGATCGTCGTCGTATCCTTGTTCACGCCGTCATAATTGCAGGTGATCGTACCAGCCCCGATATTGGTGTTTTCGCCGATCACTGCGTCGCCCAGATAGCTCAGATGGCCAGCCTTGGTGCCGTCGCCGATCTTGCTCTTCTTGACCTCGACGAAATTGCCCAGATGCACATTGGCGCCCAGTTCCGCGCCGCCGCGGATACGGGCGAAAGGCCCGATCGTCGCACCGGCGCCGATCTTCACGTCCTCGATGTCGCAGAACGAGCAGATCTCGACATTGTCGGCGATCCTGACCCCCGGTCCGAACACCACGTTGGGCCAGATCGTGACGTCGCGGCCAATCTCCGTGTCATACGAAAAATGAACAGTCGCCGGGTCCTTCAGCGTCACACCGGCCTTCATGAAATCGTCGCGCCGTAGCTCCTGAAATTGCGTTTCGGCCTTGGCCAACTGGGCCCGGTCATTGACCCCCATCACGTCGGCCTCGGACGCCACGGCATAGCCGACCTTGTAGCCCGCGGCGTTTGCCAGTTCGACCATGTCGGTCAGGTAATACTCGCCCGCCGCATTGTCCGAACTCAGCTTGTCGATGACAGCCCGGAATGTCTCCGCCCGGAAGCCGAGGACACAGGCGTTGCACAAGCCGATCTGGCGCTCTTCTTCTGTGGCATCCTTGTGCTCGCGGATCGCCAGCAGCCTGTCGCCATCGGTGATGAAGCGGCCATAGGTCAGCGTGTCCACCGGCTCAAATCCAAGGATCGCCGCATCCATGCCTGCGTCCAGCCGGTCGGTGATCAGTTTGAAAATCGGTGCCGTCAGAAGCGGATGATCGCCGTAGACCACCGCGACGTACCCTTCGGCATCATCGAACAGCGGGCGCGCCATCGACGCCGCGTGCCCCGTACCCTTGCGTTCCGTCTGCTCGAAAAACTGCACATCCGGCGCCATCGCATGGACCGACGCGCGGACGGAATCATGCCCCGGACCCGTCACCAGCGCCACCCGTGTCGAGCCGGCGCCAAGCGCCGCCCGCACCACATGCCCGATGATCGGCATGCCGCCAACTGTGTGCAAGACTTTCGGTGTCGCCGACTGCATGCGGATGCCCTCACCCGCCGCCAGAATGATCGACAACAATTCGGCCATGCCCGCCCCGTTTTCCACTCTTGATTGAGCCTGATTTTATGGCAGCAACGTGTTGGGAAACCATTACATCGCCGCGATGGTAAACTACTTCGGAAGCCGCGATTCGGGTGGTTTCGCGGGGTTCGGGATTTGGCGAAGGCGAACGACCAATTCCAGGCCAAGGACGTCACCTTCTGGGGTGTCCTGGCGCTGGTCTTGTGGGGAGTGGCGGTGACCAGCGCCGGGCTGTCGGCTTTGGTGCCCGATTCCGTTCTCGCCGGACTTCATGCGTCGCGGTTGGCCGGCGCCGACCTCAACCAGCTGCGCAGCGAAATGGCCACGCTGTCGCGCCAATCGACCGAACTCAGGCAAGAAAACACCGTGCTGCTGCAGCGCTTTATGCTGACCGAGCAGACCGGCGGCGACATGACCCGCCGCGTCGGCGCGCTGGAGCTGACCCTGCCGCGCATCCTCGAATCCCTCAACAATGGCGGCGGCATCGACCGCGGCGCCATCACCGCCTCGACCGGCGCCAACCAGGTCACCAGCTTCGACGCCGACGGCGGATCGGTGAGTTACACGCGCTCGCCCCTGCCCGGCGACACCACCCCCGCCGCGGCGCAGAAAATCCAGCCCATGCCGCGGGCGCTGAACCCCGGGGCCACTCCGGACGCTGCCTCGTTCGGAATCGCCCTCGGCCCGCCAATCGACGAGAACGAGGCCGACGACGCCTGGCAGTCCATGAACACCAAGGTCGGCACGCTGCTGGTCGGCCTCGGCCCGATCCTCGGCCATGTCGAAGGCGGCGCCGGCCGCCGGCTCGTGGCCGGCCCAATCGCATCGGAAGCCGATGCCCGCGAAATCTGCGGCCGCATGGCCCGGATCGGCATCGCCTGCGCCAGCGTCCCCTTCATCGGCGACCCGCTACCGCTGCTGAACTAATGTCGGCAGCTGAATTTGGCAGGACCCACGGACGCTCTAGAAGGGTGAATATGTACCGCCACGCCCTGGTCGGACGCTAAAGGGTGCCCAGGAGTTTCGAGTTCACAGCGGCCGTGTGCCGGATCGAAAAACCGAAGCACGGTGCGCGACCTGCTCAAATTACAGTCCAGTTCCGATCTGCGACTTGCATTGGGCACTTTCTCCCTCGCCAGTAGGTCGGCAAGCACGGTTAGCCTTGGGGCCTCCTCACTCTCCCAAGTCATCATCATTCCCAAGCCCGCGATTGGCCAAAGCATCGACACCGTCGATCTGCCGGCAATTCGCTGATCGTTTTCGGCGCGGTCGTCAGAGAGGTCGGCGGAGAGAAGACCGATCGGCGACATCTGATCACCCTTCTTAAGGTCAAGAAAAACAGGACTTCCGCTCATTCCCGGCAGTGAGGGAAATGTCGTGTGAATTACGAAACTTTGCCCTTTCCCACTTCTTTCGAACTGAACGTCCGTGACAAGTCCCCGCCTTGCTTCCAGTGATTGGCTAAGTATAGCTGCCTCGCCGACTTGCGGCCCACTCTCTTCTCGCTCAGCGTGGTCCACGCTGAGCCGATGTCCAACCATCATGACGACGTCTCCTACTCGAGGGACGTCGAGGTTGAGTGGCATTTGCAAGCCAAAGAAACCGCGCTCAGCGGTATCGTGCACCACCAACAGAGCCAAGTCATTGTCTGCTTGGAAATGCAGGTCGACTAAACGACAATCAACGAAATCCTTCCCGTCTGGAGACTCGAAAATGACCTTCAACCGGTCGGGACTCAGAAACTCGGGATCTACCAGTTCGCCATCGTTTGGTGGAAGATGGGGGAAGCGGGGAATTTGAGTTCGATCCAAATTGCGCAGTGCTTCGAGACTGTGAGCGGCGCAAATGCAAAGGGCCGCGTTGCCTGCTGCGTAGGCGACAAACGCATTCCCCAAGGCAATAATCTGCAAGTCATCGTCATGCGTGAGGATAGTACCGATGCCCTTTCGCTCAAGAAGCAACTCAGTGGAATCGGGCTCGCCGCGCGACCACGCTAGTTCGGGATTGCCGGGCAGACGAAAATGGTGAGCCATTCATCCTCGTGTTACTGGCGAAATCAGACACTGTCTTTGGAAGAAGCATGGTAGGCCGGGCGGGAATCGAACCCGCGACCATTCGATTAAAAGTCGAATGCTCTACCCCTGAGCTACCGGCCCCCATCGGGGATCACCGCAGTCAGGGCCGCGGGATCGCGGCGGAACATAGCGGCGAACCTTCTCAAGTCAACCGCATTCGGCCGCAACCCCAGCCCATTCCGCAGGGGACGCCCGATCAGCGCTTGAGCTTGTGATAATAGGCCAGCAGCCCCTTGGTTGAGGCGTCGTTGCCCTCGTTGGGCGCCGTGCCCTGCACCTTGGGCAGGATGGCTTTCGCCAACTGCTTGCCGAGCTCCACGCCCCACTGATCGTAGGAATTGACGTTCCAGATCGTGCCCTGGACGAACACCTTGTGCTCGTAGAGCGCGACGAGGCTGCCCAGCACCTCCGGCGTCAGCTTGGGATACATGATCGTGTTGCTTGGCCTGTTGCCCGGAAACATCTTGTGCGGCGTCAGCATCTTGATCTGCTCTTTGCCGAGCCCCTGCGCGGTGAGTTCGGCAACCACTTCGGCCTTGCTCTTGCCCAGCATCAGCGCTTCCGACTGGGCGAACACGTTGGCGACCAGCTTCTCGTGATGCGGCTCCATGGCGTCGTGCGACCGGGCGGCAATCAGGAAGTCGACCGGGATCACCGAGGTCCCCTGATGGATCAACTGGTAGAATGCGTGCTGGCCGTTAGTCCCCGGCTCGCCCCAGATCACCGGGCCGCTCTCATAGTCGAACGGCTTGCCCTCGAGGTTCACCGACTTGCCGTTGCTCTCCATGTCCTGCTGCTGCAAATAGGCCGGAAAGCGCGACAGTCGCTGGTCGTAGGGCAGCACCGCATGCGTCGCGAACCCCCACGCATTGCGGTACCAGACGCCGAGCAGCCCCATGATCACCGGCAGATTCTTGTCGAGCCGCGTCTTGATGAAATGCTGGTCCATCTCGTAGGCGCCCTTGAGGAACGCCGCGAAATTGTCGAAGCCGACCGCCAGCGCCACCGGCAGACCGATCGCCGACCACACCGAATAGCGGCCGCCCACCCAGTCCCAGAACCCAAAAATCCGGTCGGCGCGGATACCGAACGCGTCGCAGGCCTTGAGGTTGGTCGAGAGCGCCGCGAAATGGTCGTTCACCGCCTTGTCGCCGAGCGCGTTGGCCGTCCACGCGCGCGCCGATTGCGCGTTGGTCATCGTCTCGTCGGTGGTGAAGGTTTTGCTCGCGATGATGAACATCGTGCGCTTCGGGTCGAGCCCCTTGAGCGTGTCGTGCAGATGCGCGCCATCGACGTTCGACACATAGTGCAGGCGCAGATCGGGACGTGTGTACGGCGCCAGCGCCAGCGTCGCCATCACCGGCCCGAGGTCCGAGCCACCAATGCCGATGCTGACGATATCGGTGAACTTTTCGCCGGTTGCGCCCTTGATCGTGCCGTCGCGCACCTGCCCAGTGAACAGCTTCATGTGCGCCAGCACCTCGCGGATCTCCGGCATCACATCCTTGCCGTCCACCTTAACTGGCTTGTCGCCTTGATAGCGCAGCGCCATGTGCATCACGGCGCGGTCTTCGGTGATGTTGATGTGCTTGCCGGCCCACATCGCCTTGCGGCGGCCTTCGACATCGGCGGCCCGCGCGATGTCGAACAGCGCCTCCATCGCGGCTTCGTCGATGCGGTTCTTGGAATAGTCGAGCAGCATGTCGCCGGCATTGACCGAGTACCGCTTGAAGCGGTTGGGATCGATGGCGAATTGCACGCGCATCGGCTGCTCCTCGAGCCGCTTCCGGTGCTTCATCATGGTGTTGAGGAGGGATTTGCGGTTCGACGCCATGGTCAGGTCCCTTAATTGGTCGGCAGGTCGCCTTGCGCCCAGCGGGCGCGCGTTTGTGCAGCATAGTCGGTGAACGCACCAGCCGCGATGGCGACGCGCGCACCCTGCACCAGTTCCTGATAATAGCTCAGATTGATCTGGCTAAGGATCATCGCGCCGAGCATTTCTTCGGTTCGGATCAGATGATGCAGATAGGCCCGGCTGAAGCGGCGGCAATTGGGATTGGGCGATTCCACATCGAGCGGCCGCGCGTCGTCCTTATGGCGGGCATTCTTTAGATTGATGACCCCGAAGCGTGTGTAGGCATGGCCGTGTCGGCCGGCGCGGGTCGGATGCACGCAATCGAACATGTCGACGCCGCGCGCGATCCCGCCAAGAATGTCGTCGGGCTTGCCCACTCCCATCAGATAGCGCGGCTTGTCCGCTGGCAGCTCCGGCGTGATCTCGCCCAGTACCCGGAACATCGTCTCCTGCGGCTCGCCCACCGCAAGGCCACCAACCGCGTAGCCCGAAAAACCGATCGTCTTCAGCCCCGCCGCCGATCGGGACCGCAGTTCGGCGTCATCACCCCCCTGGTTGATCCCGAACAGCGCGCGATGCGGCTGCGTGCCAAAAGCGTCCTTGGAGCGCTGCGCCCAACGGAGCGAAAGCTCCATCGCCCGCTCCATCTCCTTGCGCTCGGCCGGCAGCGAAATGCATTCGTCGAGCTGCATGATGATGTCGCTGTCGAGCAGCGTCTGGATCTCGATTGACCGCTCCGGCGTCAGATCATGGGCGCTGCCGTCGATATGCGAGCGGAAGGTCACGCCCTTTTCGGTGAGCTTGCGCAGCTTGGCCAACGACATCACCTGGAAACCGCCGCTGTCGGTTAGGATCGGCCGCGCCCAGTCCATGAAAACATGCAGGCCGCCCAGCCGCGCCACCTGCTCGGCCCCCGGCCGCAGCATCAAATGATACGTGTTGCCCAAAAGGATATCCGCGCCGGTCTCACGCACCTGCTCGGGGTACATCCCTTTCACCGTGCCGACAGTGCCCACCGGCATGAACGCCGGCGTCTGGATGTCGCCGCGCGAACTGTCCATCCGCCCACGGCGCGCCATGCCGTCGGTGTGGGTCAGGGTAAAGGAGAAGTCGGTCATGGGCGGGCGTCTTATAGGGCGAAAGATGGAAAGTCACCGGCTCACTGCCCCGCCCTCATCCAGCTTCGCCACCTTCTCCCATCAAGGGAGAAGGTGCCCTCATCCAGCTTCGCCACCTTCTCCCATCAAGGGAGAAGGTCATCGAGCCGCGATGCTGGTGTGTCGGCCTTCTCCCCTTGTGGGAGAAGGTGCCGACGGGCGGATGAGGGGGAGGCCCCCAACCCCTACGACCCGTCCTCTTCAGGCCGTTCCGCCCGGAACAGCAACGAGGAATCCCCATAGGAATAGAACCGGTATTTGAACCGGATCGCATGCGCATACGCCGCCTGCATTCTCTCCAGCCCGGCAAACGCGCTCACCAGCATGAACAGCGTCGATTTCGGCAGATGGAAGTTCGTCATCAGCACATCGACAGCCCGGAAGCGGAAGCCCGGCGTGATGAAGATATCCGTCTCGCCGATGAACGACCGCAGCTCGCCGGTCGCCCGCGCCGCGGTTTCGAGCAGCCGCAGACTGGTGGTGCCTACAGCGACGATCCGCCCGCCCTTGGCCCTGGCGGCCGCCAGCCGGTGCACCGCGGCCTCGGTCAACTCGCCCCATTCGGCGTGCATCACATGGTCCTCGGTATCGTCCGCCTTCATCGGCAGGAACGTCCCCGCGCCGACATGCAGCGTCACCCGCTCGATCGCCACGCCCTTGTCCGCTAGCTTCTGAAGCAACCCCTCAGTAAAATGCAGGCCAGCCGTCGGCGCCGCGACCGCGCCGTCCACCGCCGCATAAACCGTCTGGTAGTCGGTCTTGTCGCGCTCCTCGATGTGCCGTTTCGCCTCGATATAGGGCGGCAGCGGCATGGCGCCGTGCGCCTTGATCGCTTCGTCCAGCACCGCGCCGCCGAGATCGAACTCGAGCGTCACCTCGCCGGTGTCACCCTTCCCTGCCACTGTCGCCAGCAGCGAGCCATCATCGCCAAGCTCCAGCCGGTCCAGCAGATGCAGCCGCTTGGCTGGCCGCGCAAACGCCCGCCAGGTCCTGACGTCCACCCGCTTGTGCAGATTGAACGATACGCTGGCCCGCGCCTCGCCGCGGAGGCGCGTCCCCTTGAGTTCGGCCGGCAGCACCTTGGTGTCATTGACCACCAGCACGTCGCCAGCCCGCAGCAGATCGAGCAAATCAGTGACGTGGCGATCGCGCAGCGGCTCGCATGGCTGCACCACCAGCATCCTGGCGCTGTCGCGCGGTTCCGCCGGATGGAGCGCGATGCGCTCCTCGGGCAATTCGAAATCGAAGAGATCGACCCGCATCAGGGCCCTTCGCAGATCACGGCCCAGGCCCCCATGCCGACGATGCGGAGCGTCCCGGCCGTCACGTAGCTGTCGCCCTCTAGCGTCTTGAACAGCCGCAGTTCCGCGATCTTGACGAAGTCCTTGTCCATCGCATCGACCCGCACGCTGCTCTCGTCCTCGAATTGCTGACCAACCGACACTGGATCGCCGGGACCGTACGCCTCGGCGCTGGCCCACACCTTTTCACCGGCGGTGATGGTGAGCCCAACGATCGACAAGACGCCGAGCCCATCGCCGCTGAGGAAATCGAAGCTGGCCGCTCCCCCCGGATCGGCGCAATGCACCCATTCGGTGCCAAACGCCGGCGTCGCGGCCAGGGCGGAGAGGATAATCAGCGCTCGGAGCACCCGCATTTCTCCCTATGCAATCAAACAACAGGCGCCTGCACGCCAATGCAGACGCCTTACATTGTGCCGAGGGCGCCGGTGCAGCGCCATCGGTTTCACCTCGGAGGCCCGTTACTTGACGTCGGCGGCGACCTTAACCGAGACCATCTTGTCGGGATCCTTCACGGGCTCGCCGCGCTTGATTTTGTCGACATTGTCCATGCCGTCGATGACCTTGCCCCACACAGTGTACTGCTTGTCGAGGAAGCGGGCGTCGTCGAACACGAAGAAGAACTGCGAATTGGCACTATCCGGATTCTGCGACCGCGCCATCGACATGACGCCGCGGGTGTGCGGCTCAGCGCTGAATTCCTGCTTCAAATTCGGGTACTTCGACCCGCCCATGCCGGTGCCGGTCGGATCGCCGGTCTGCGCCATGAAGCCGTCGATCACGCGGTGAAAGACGATGCCGTCGTAGAAGCCTTCGCGCGCCAGCTTCTTGATGTGCTCGACGTGCTTTGGCGCGAGGTCGGGACGCATCGCGACGACCACGGGGCCTTGGGTGGTTTCGATCAGCAGCGTGTTCTCGGGATCTTTGATGTCAGCCAATTGAGGTTCCTTACTTGTATTCGATTTTTGCGGAGATGATCTTGTCGGGGTCCTGCATCTCGCCCGACTGCGGGTCGCCCTTCTTGATCTTGTTGACCACGTCCATGCCGGCCACGACCTTGCCGAACACCGTGTACTGCTTGTCGAGGAAACCGGAATCGGCAAACGTGATGAAGAACTGCGAGTTGAAGCTGTTGGGATCCTGGCTGCGGGCCGCTCCGACCGTGCCGGGGTCGAAATGGTTGTCCGAGAATTCGGCCACGACGTCCGGCATGTCAGAGCCGCCCATGCCGGTGCCGGTCGGATCGCCGGTCTGCGCCATGAAGCCATCGATGACGCGATGGAATTTCAGGCCGTTGTAGAAGCCCTTGTCGGTCAGCGTGATGATGCGCTCGACATGCTTGGGGGCGATCTCGGGCAGCAACTGGATGTCGACGTCGCCATCCTTGAGCGTCAGGATCAAATGGGGAGTGCCGGTGGCGGCCTTGGCCGGGGCGGCAACGACGGCGCCGAAAATAACGGCGCCGATGATCGCCAGAATGCCGAAAATGACACCGGCGCGCTTGAGCGGTGAGTTCATGCTGACTTCAAAGCCTTGAGGACGTTGGCGGGAACGAAGGCGGAGATATCTCCACCGAGTTCCGCGATCTGCCGCACCAGCGTGGCCGAGATGTGGCGGACGTGCGGAGACGAGGGCAGAAATACGGTCTGCAGGTCCGGCGCCATCTGGGCGTTCATGCCGACCATCTGCATTTCGTAATTGTAATCGGTGGTGTCACGCAGCCCGCGGATGATCAGCTTCGCGCCGTTCTGGCGCGCCGCACTCACGGCCAGACCGTCGAACTCCACGACGTTGATCTCGGTGTCGGTGCGCTTGCCTATCGGCTCGAGCGATGCCTTCAGCAGCGTCAGTCGGTCGGCATGCGAGAACAGCGGCTTCTTGGTGGCGTGCGTGCCGACCGCGACAACGAGGGTATCGACCAGCTTGCAGGCGCGCTCGATCACGTCGAGATGACCATTGGTCAGCGGATCGAACGAGCCCGGATAGAATCCAACGAGCCGTGTCATCTGCCGCCCCCTTTGCTTCAAAACCCGGAATTGCGGGTTTCTGTCACGCCCTAAGGCGCTGTGCAAGCTTGCGTTCGGGGCGGTCGATAGCCTTTGGACCGCGCCGTTGATGAACCGTTTATTGAGACCGGCGACCCGCTGGCGAATTGGCTAGCTGCGCGTCAGCGTCGCCAGCCAGACCGCCGCGCCGATCAGGATGACCCCGGCAACCCGGTTGACCCAGAGCAGCGCTCCGCCCGTCAGCAGGCTCCTTGCGCCGACCGACAGCGCGATATAGCCGCTGTCGGTGATCGCCGCGGCGATGATCTCGATCAGCCCAAGCACCAGCACCTGCGGCCAGGCGGCATAATGCGGGTCGACGAATTGCGGGATGAACGCGCCGAAGAAGAGCAGCGCCTTGGGGTTGCCCCATAGCGTCAGGAACCCGGCCCCGATTTGCTGCCACGGCGACAGCGCCGTCTGATCGTCCTTGAGCTTGATGCCGTTGCGCGACGTCAAATAGCCGATGCCCAGATACAGCAGATACGCCGCGCCGATGTATTTGATGATGTCGAACAGCGCCGACACGATGCCGGTGACGGCCTGCAGCGCCACCGCCACCACCAGCACCATGCTGAAGCGGGCGCTCGCAGCCCCAAGTTCAAACCAGTAGGCGGGCTTCAAGCCGCGGGCCAGCGCCGTGCTCACCACCGTGGACACAGTAATGCCCGGCACCGCAACGACGACGAATGCCGCAATGGTGTAGGGGATCAGAACGGAAATGTCGGGGAAGTGGAAAATGGCGGGGACTCGAGGCGGGACAGAACGCCTCTAGCGGCCTCAGGCCTTCCTGACCAGAGCCAGCCAGATGCCGCCGACCATCAAGATCGCGCCCGAGACGCGGCTGAGGATCTTGACCCGCGCAGCCGACAGCAGCCCGCGCGCCCGTCTGCCGAGCACCGCATAGAGCGAGTCCGAAGCGCCCGCGATCAGCATGAAGAACAGCCCGAGCACCACCACCTGCGGGAACGTCGCACCCTCCTTGCTGACGAACTGCGGCAGGAAGGCCCCCAGAAAGATCAGCGCCTTGGGGTTCGACCAGATCACCAGGAAGCCATCGAGGATCAGCCGCCGGTAGGATTTTTCCGGCCCCGCCGCTGCCGTCCCGAGATCGCCCTTCGAGCGCAGCATGTTGAAGCCAAGCCAGATCAGATAGGCGGCGCCGGCGAGTTTAATCCAGTCGAACGCGAAGGCCATGAAGCCCGTCGCCGCCTGCAGCCCGAGCGCGACGACGAGGATCATCGCCACCAGCCCGAGCTGCGTGCCGGCGATGATCGACAGCCCCGCAAGCGTGCCGCTGCGCAGCGAATTGGCGAGAATCACCGTCACCGTCGGTCCCGGAACGACGGCGAGCAGGAAACAGGCACTGAGATACGGAATGAGCGTGGCAAGACTGAACATGGCGGCTCCAGCAACGCAGAAGTCCCAACCGCCCGCAAGCCATACATTTTGCGGACACTTCACACATATTCCGCGACGATCACGGAATAGCTCGCCCGTAGCTCACCTCGTGCGCCGCTTCGTCCGTCGCGAACAACACGAAGCCGAGCTTCCGCAGCAGCGCCAGCGAAGCGGTATTGTCGGGATCGAGCTTCGCCGACGCCCGGTGGACCCCATACGCCGCGGCGAGTTCCCGCAACATCGCTGAGGTCGCCGCGAACGCATAGCCGCGCCGCTGATAAGCTCGGCCGAAGACATAGGCGATCTCGGCCACCTGCCCCGCCACTGTCGCCTGCACGTAGCCGACCAGCTCCCCGGCCTTGTTGCGGACGATCCAGTTTAGCCAGTGTTCGGTCCCCTCCGGTGACACCCGGCTCTCGAGACGGACTAGCCGCGCGGCCAGCTCCGTTTCGCTCGCCGGTGCCTCCGCGTCCGTGTATCGGTGCAATTCAGGGTCGCGAAGCACGGCATAGAGTTCGGCAGCATGCGCCGCGACCTGTGGGTCGAGTGTGAGCCCACCGGCCGTCAGCGTGCGCATTGTTTCGGGGAGAGTCATCGGTGAA
Organism: Devosia sp.; assembly: GCA_039934955.1. Classification (GTDB taxonomy): domain Bacteria; phylum Pseudomonadota; class Alphaproteobacteria; order Rhizobiales; family Devosiaceae; genus Devosia_A. The sequence goes on along the minus strand of JBDTLB010000078.1, from coordinate 11,078 downwards.
GGCTACCAAGCAGGCGATGAGCACCGCCAGAGGCGTCGCGCTGCTTCGCACCATCGAGATGGGCCGCCCAGCAGCCCAACGCCTGACCTCGGATCCCTACTCCCGCTCCTTCGTCAATCCGATCACCGCCTTCTCGACCGGCCTGATGGTCCGCTCGGGTCTGCTCGACATCGTGCTGCCGCGTGGCACCATCGACTTCGCCATCGTGCGCGAGCGCTACGTCGAAGACCTGACCATCCGCGAAACCCGCCAGGGCATCGACCAACTCGTCATCCTCGGCGCCGGCTTTGACACCCGCGCCTATCGTATCCCCGAGATCGGCGACATGCCGGTCTATGAAGTCGACCATCCCGCGACCCAGCAGGCCAAGCGTGACGCGCTCCGCCGAATTGGCGCGACCCTGCCGCCCGACCACAAATTCGTCGCTGTCGACTTCGACCGCGACAGGCTCGGCGACCGTCTCGCCGCGGCAGGCTACAGCGACCTGACCCAGACCGGGATCGACGCAACGCTCGGCTTCATCGCCGGCCGTTCTGCGCCAGGCAGCATGGTCGTCTTCGATTATTTCCACCGCGACGCACTCAGCGGGTCGCGCGCCGCCGTCATGCAGGTGATGACGCGGGCGATGGGCGAGCGCATCACCTTCGCCATCGACCCGGGCCAGATCGTGCCCTTCCTCGAAAGCCGCGGCTTCAGTGACATCGACAATGCCGGCGCGCCCGAACTGCGAAAACTCTACCTCACCGGCCCAAATGCAAAACGCCCGCTACTCGCGGGCGCTGCAATCGTGTCTGCGCGGGTGGCTCGAAACTAGGGCAGCTTCCGTCCGAGCGTAAGAGGCACACGTGCTCTCAGCCCTCCCTTCTCCCCTTGCGGGAGAAGGTGGATCGGCCGCAGGCCGAGACGGATGAGGGGTTGCGTCCCCAATCCACTCTATTCCGTTGCAACCTCGGCCTCGTCCGAGCCGCCTTCATCTGCCTCGCCTTCAGGCTCACTGATCCGCTCGACCGAGACCACTTTCTCGCCATCGGCCGTATCGAGCACGGTAACGCCCTGCGATGAGCGACCGACGATGCGGATCGGCTTGTCGCCCCCCACCGGCAGCCGGATGGTTTGCCCGGCATCGGTGATCATCATGATCTGGTCGTCTTCGGCCACCGGGAACGACGCCACCAGCGAGCCATTGCGCTCGTTGACCGCCATCGCCACGATGCCTTTGCCGCCGCGCCCGGTAATCCGGTACTCGTGGCTCGACGTGCGCTTGCCATACCCATTCTCGGAAATCGTCAGAATGAACTGCTCGGCGGCGCTCATCGCCACATAGCGGTCCTGGCTGAGATCGCCTGCGCCGGCATCTTCCAGATCGTCCGTCGCCGTTTCTTCGCTCTCGCCTTCGCCACGCACCGCACGGCTCATCTTGAGATAGGCGGCGCGTTCCGGTGAATCCGCCTCGAAATGGTGGATCACCGCCATCGAGATCACGCGATCGCCCTCGGCCAGCGAGATGCCGCGCACGCCATCGGAATCGCGGCCCTTGAACACTCGGACTTCGTCGACCTGGAAGCGGATTGCCTGACCGAGCGCGGTGGTCAGCAGCACATCGTCATTGGCCGAACACGTTGCGACATCGACCAGATGGTCGCCCTCGCTCAGCTTCATGGCGATCTTGCCGTTCTTGTTGATATCGACGAAATCGGCGAGCGAATTGCGGCGCACATTGCCGCGCATCGTCGCGAACATGATGTCGAGCTTGTTCCAATCCTTCTCGTCCTCGGGCAATGGCATGATCGAGGTAATGCGTTCGCCCTCGTCGAGCGGCAGCATGTTGACCAGCGCCCGGCCCTTGCCCTGCGGCTCGGCGATCGGCAGCCGCCAGACCTTCAGCTTGTAGACCTGCCCGGCCGATGAGAAGAACAGCATCGGCGTATGCGTGTTTGCAACGAACAACCGGGTGACGAAATCCTCCTGGCGCGTCGACATGCCCGAGCGGCCCTTGCCGCCGCGCTTCTGTGCCCGGTAAGCGCTGAGCGGCACACGCTTGATGTAGCCGCCATGCGTGACGGTCACCACCATGTCTTCTCGCGCGATCAGATCTTCGTCTTCGAAGTCGCCGCCGGCGTCGTCGATGGCCGTCAGACGCGGCGTCGAGAATTCATTCTTGATCGAGGTTAGCTCGTCGCGAACGATCTGCTGCACGCGTTCGCGCGAGCGCAGGATATCGAGATAGTCCTTGATCTCGTCGCCGAGCCCGTTGAGTTCGGCGCCGATCTCATCGCGCCCCAGCGCCGTCAGGCGGCTCAGCGTCAGCGCCAGAATGGCCCGCGCCTGCTCGTCCGACAGCCGGAAGGTGCCCTCTTCGCTGATCTTGTGGCGTGGGTCATCGACCAGCGCCATCAGCGGCGCAACATCGCGCGCCGGCCAGTCGCGATCCATCAACTGCTCGCGCGCCGTCCCCGGATCGGGCGCTGCGCGGATCAGCCGGATCACCTCGTCAATATTGGCCACGGCCACTGCAAGGCCAACCAACACATGGGCGCGGTCGCGCGCCTTGTTGAGCAGGAAGCGGGCCCGGCGCGTGACGACTTCCTCGCGGAATTCGACGAACGCCACCAGCATCGGGATCAGCCCGGTCAGTTCCGGCTTGCCGCCATGGAGCGCAACGAAATTGCAGCCGAACGAGGTCTGCAACGGCGTGAACCGGTAGAGTTGGTTGAGCACCACGTCAGGCACCGCATCGCGCTTCAGCTCGATGACGACGCGGATGCCGTGGCGGTCGGACTCGTCGCGGATATCGGATATGCCCTCGATTCGCTTTTCGCGCACCAGCTCGGCCATCTTCTCGATCATCGCCGATTTGTTCACCTGATACGGGATCTCGGTGATGATCAGCGCCTCGCGCTGGCCGCGCATCTCCTCAGTGTTGACCCGCCCGCGGATCATCACCGAGCCGCGCCCGGTCTCGTAGGCCTGCCGGATGCCCGATCGGCCGAGAATAATGCCCGCCGTCGGGAAATCCGGCCCCGGCAGCAATTGCATGATCTCGGTGATCGTGATGGTCGGATTGTCGAGCACCGCCAGCGTCGCGTCGATCGTCTCGCCCAGGTTGTGGCTCGGGATATTCGTGGCCATGCCCACGGCGATGCCGCTGCCGCCATTGACCAGCAAATTCGGGAACCGTGCCGGCAAAACCGTCGGCTCCTCGTTGGAGCTGTCGTAGGTTTCCTTCATGTCCACCGTGTCGTTCTCGAGATCGTCGAGAAGCGAATTGGTGATCTTTTCCATGCGCACTTCGGTGTAGCGCATGGCCGCCGGCATATCGCCGTCGATCGAGCCGAAATTGCCCTGCCCATCGACCAGCGTGACGCGCAGCGAGAACTCCTGCGCCATGCGCACGAGGGACATGTAGACCGCCTCGTTGCCGTGCGGGTGATACTTGCCGATGACGTCGCCCACCACCGTCGCCGATTTGTGGTACGGCCGGTTCCACACGAAGTTCTGCTGATGCATCGAATAGAGGATGCGGCGATGCACCGGCTTCAGCCCGTCGCGCACGTCCGGCAGCGCCCGGCTGACGATCACGCTCATCGCGTAATCGAGATAGGACCGACGCATTTCGTCAGTGATCGAGATCGGCTGGATGTCGGTGGGCGGCGGGGTCGTGCCGCTGTCGTTCGGGGTGTCGGCCAAGGGGTCTTTTTCGGGCTGTTTTCGACGTGCAGTGGGTCTATTCGATTCCCGGCCGGAAACCTAATCCCACCGGGGCTTTGCGCGCGTTTTGCGCACCGCGATCCACCGCATTTTCATATGAGGCCTGAATCAGCCGATTTCGAGGCTTCAGGCCGCGAGTTTTCCCTCGAATTCGGCCCGCGACGCAAAAATCTGTTCGTGGTGCGTGTTGGCCCAGCTGACCAGCATGCCAAAGGGCACGAGAACAGACTCGCCGAGGCCGGTAAGCCGGTATTCTACGGCCGGCGGAACCGTCGGAAAAACCTTCCGCGCGACCATCCCGTCCCGCTGCAGCTCGCGCAGCGTCTGCGTCAGCATCTTCTGCGAAATATCCGGCACGCGCCGCTTGAGTTCATTGAACCGCAGCGGCCCGCCAGACAGCGTCATCACCAGCAACAGGCTCCATTTGTCGCCGACCTTGTCGAGGACGCTGCGTACCGGGCAGCCATCGACGTCATCGCCCGACGCCCTGGCGCGCTCGCGCCAGTCGCGGACGGCGTCCACCAGCGCGCCGGGTGTTGTCATGTCCATGTGGGTTACTCCGAGGTGACCTGGGGCGCACAAAGTGCCGCCTTTCAATCAGTGTAGAGCCGCTCTATCTGTGCGTCGATCTCTTTTCGATACTTACATCCGAAAAGAGATGACCAACAGGAGTTTCCATGTCCGACTTTTCCAATTCGACGCTTGGCGTCACCGGCGCCGTCGGCCATCTCGGCCGCGCCGTCATCACCCACCTTCTGGCCCGGGGCGCGAAACACGTGGTCGCCATCACCCGCGAGCCGGCGAAACTGAACGACCTTGGCACACGGGTCGAGATCCGCGCCGGTGACTTCAACGACCCCGCCTCCCTCGCCAAGGCCTTTGCCGGAATCGACCGGCTGCTGATCATCTCCACCGACGGGCTCGCTACCCGCACCGGGCAGCACGTCGCAGCGATCGACGCGGCCGAGACCGCCGGCGTCAAGCACATCGCCTACACCGGTCTGACCAGCCCGTATCCCGACCCGGCTGGCCTCGTCCCGGACTCGCATTTCTGGACCGAGGCCCGCCTGACCCGCAGCCCGCTGACCTGGTCGATCCTGCGCAACAACCAGTACACCGACTATCTGGTGCCGAGCGCGCAGCACGCCATCTCCAGCGGTCAATTGTTCCATGCCGCCGGCAACGGCCGCCGCGCCTATGTGACCCGCGAGGATTGCGCCGCGGCCGCCGCCGGCGCTCTGCTCACAGCCGAGGGGCGCCGGGTTTTCGACATCGGCGGGCCTGAGGCGCTCTCCGGCGACGATCTGGCCGCGCTGTTCGCCGCTGTCTCGGGACGCCCGGTCACCGCAGTTTCCGTGCCTGCCGGCGGTCTCATCGCTGGCCTGACCCAAGCAGGCGTGCCCGCCGAAATGGCTACCATCCTCACCCGCTTCGATACCGACGCGGGCAAGGGTTACCTCGCCATCCTGAGCGGCGATGTCGAGGAACTGACCGGCAAGGCGCCCGAATCGGTCGCGGCCTACTTCGCCCGCAATCAGGCCGCTCTCGCCGCCTGATCGCCACGCCCAGCGCCTCGGGCATATACCGGGGCGCTGTTATAGTCCTGACAACCGCCCCCTTTATGACAATTACTGGTAAGCGGCCCGAGGCAAGGTGGCGTTGCTGCAACGAACACGATCTTTGTTCTGGAACGGTCCCCTGAACTTCTCGCGAGCGCCGGAAACCGCCTTGTTTGGGACGTTTTTTATGATAACCCTCCCGCTTGATTTGCTGATGTACACTGCAGTCTAAAGCCCACAATCGCCGGGGGGCGATTTTTCCTAATGCGCTTGGAGGCGTAACCACATGAACCTGTTCGGACCCCTAACACGGGCGATTGCGCTCGCTGGCGTTCTGTCCGCCGGAGCACTGCCCGCGCTGGCCGGCCCGGCCGACATCGCCGCGCTCGACAAGTACCTTGGCACCTGGAACGGCAAGGGCACGCTTTCGGGCGCCCAGATCCAGCCCGTGACCTGCAAGATGGCGCTGAGCTCGGGCAATGGTGGCAAGCTGAACTACACCGGCCGTTGCTCGCTGGGCGGTGCCCAGCTCTCGGTCACCGGCACCATTGCCTATGTCGACGCCAACCGCCGCTACGAAGCAGTGATGAACTCCGGCGTCGGCGGCTTCCGCGGCGTTGCCATCGGCCAGAAGCAGGGTGACAAGATCGTATTCGATCTGCATCAGCGCGCTGACGACGATGCCGGCAACGACATCTCGATCGCTTCGACCGTTGTGCTCTCGGGCGGCAACTCGCTGGGCGTCGACTTCCACGCCGTGTTCAACGACACCGGCGACAAGATCGACGCGACGATCCCCTTCAAGAAGTCCTGATCGGCCGGATCCAGAAGCACCAAGGGCGGCCACTGGCCGCCCTTTTTGTTTGTCCGCCGTACGGCAATTTCAGAACGGAATGTCGTCGTCCATCCCGCCGGACTCGAACGCCGGCGCGCTGGCGGCGGGACGGCGCCCCTCGGATCGCCCTTCCGAACGGGCCGGCGGACCGGAGAAGCCAGTCGAGCCGCCCTCGCCTTCGCTGCGGCCGTCAAGCATGGTGAGGTTCGAGTTGAACCCCTGCAACACCACTTCGGTCGAATATTTGTCGGCGCCGGACTGATCCTGCCATTTGCGGGTCTGCAGCGCGCCCTCCAGATAAACCTTGCTGCCCTTGCGCAGATATTGCTCGGCGACCTTCGCCAGCCCCTCCGAGAAGATCACCACGCGGTGCCACTCGGTCTTTTCCTTGCGCTCGCCCGAATTCTTGTCGCGCCAGCTGTCGGAGGTGGCGACGGAGAGGTTCACCACCTTATTCCCGCTCGGCAGCGTCCGGACCTCCGGGTCAGCCCCCAGATTGCCTACCAAAATCACCTTATTCACGCTGCCTGCCATGGCCCTTGCTCCTTCGCACTTACATTGCCCCTCGCGGGCGCTTCACTTTATCCGACCGTCCACCGCCCATGGCCCGAAATCCGTCGGTTTCGCACAGGCTCATTCGCATGTTCTCTTTTTGTTCCAAATTGCCGTTAACGTCAAGGCCAATCGCCGCACTGACGGTCATTGAGCGGCCACACGGAATCCCTTAAATGCGTCCCGGGAGCACTAAGGATTTAGGTCATGAGCGATCCGCTTCGCGGGAGAAGCGTCGGAAAAACACGTGGACTGGCCTCGTCGCTGCTGGCGACCCGGGCCGGCAACACGCTGCGCTATTCCATGATGAACGTCTTCATCGTGCTCGGCACCGCGGCCATCGCCTGGGGCGGGCCGCTGACCTATTCCGGACTGCTGTTTTCGTTCTTCCTCATCGGCTATGTCGACGAACTGTTCGGCGACATCAGCGACCGCGAGATCATGCCGCCCATCTGCTACTGCCAGGCAATGCTGTTCGCGACCCTGCCGCTGCTGATCTTTGCGACACTCGTCGCCTTCAACGTCTCGACCGAGCACGGCTTCGGCTGGCTCGACGCCATTTCGCGGGGCATCGGCATCGACCCCGACGCCGCCCGCGCCCGCACCCCCTGGTTCTGGGGCATCGGCGCCTATGTCAGCCTCGGCATGTATTACGGCGCCGCCGGCGTAAATGTCAGCCACGAGCTGATCCACCGCGCCGACAAGCCGTTCGACCGCCTGTTCGGCACCTGGCTGTTGGCCTTCACCTGGGACACCGGCTTTGCCATCGAGCATGTGCACGGCCATCACCGCAATGTCGGCACCGAGGCTGATCCCGCCACTGCGCGCCGCGGCGAATACATCGTGCTGTTCGTCTATCGCTCGACTGTTGGCCAGTGGCTCGCCGCCAAGCGATTTGAGGACGAGCGTCTCGCCCGCAAGGGTCTGTCGAACAATTTGTGGTCCAACCGCTTCTGGCGCAACCAGTGGATGACGCTGGCCGTCGCCGCGCTTTACGTCACCTTCCTCGGCTGGTGGGGCGTTCCGGCCTTCATTTTCGCCGGCTCGATCGGCAAGATCTATCTCGAGGTCGTCAACTACATCGAGCATTACGGCCTGGTCCGTGTCCCCGGCACCCGCGTCGAAGCCCGGCACTCCTGGGACAGCCACCGGCGCGTCTCGGGCGGCATGTTCTACAACCTCATGCTCCACGCCAACCACCACAAGATCGCCACCCGCCGCTATTGGGAACTCGAGCAATCGCCGCCCGAAGAGGCCGCCACCCTGCCCCGCGGCTACATGTCGATGATCCTGTTCGCCTTCCTCGGCCCGCCGTTCTTCCGCTACATCAACAAACACCTCGCCGGCTGGGACACCCGCCTCGCCAGCCCCGAAGAAGTCGCCTACCTCAAGGGCAAGGGCCTCTATCTGGGCGACCGCGCTTAGGAACCCGGCGGCCAGTCTGCGTGTTATCCGCCCACGGCGTGCGTCGCGCCGCGGAGATACATCATGCTCAAATGGGCGCTGATCCTGTTCGTCATCTCGATCGTCACCGGCCTGCTCGGCTTCACCGGCATTTCGGCGGCAACAGGTGGCATTGCCAAAATCCTGTTCTACATCTTCATCGTGCTGACGGTGATCGTCGTCCTCATCGCGCTGGCAATCGGACAGTTCGTGTTCTAGCGCCGGTCGCTCTGCGCTCGAAGCCGACTTGCTGCACTCTCGAAGACGACCCCGCCCAGCTTTACCTAATATCCGCCGTCTTTATAAGCTGGATGAGATTTCCTCGACGTGTGGGTCCGCCGTGCGACTGTTGCTTCCCTTGTTCTTGCTGCTCGCCTTTACCGCGCCCTCGCGCGCCGATTTCTGGGATGAGGTTGGGACCACAATCAACGGATCGGTGTCGGCCGTCGGCCGGGTCACGCTGAGTCCACAGCGGATGCCGCGCACCCCCGATCAGGTGGTTCAGTCGCTGTCGAGCCAGATTTCGAGCAACACGTCCATCACACCCCAGGCGGCGAACGATCTGCTGCAGGAGCTCAAGACCCTCGATCTGGAAAAACTCTACACCGTCGCCGCGGATGTAAGCACCTGTGTCATCGTAACCTGCCATGGCTTGCCCTCGGCCAAGGTCGCGTCGCTCGCTGAGCGCCTGGTGGCGTCACTGCACGACGAGGCGAGCCTGCAATCGGACGTTTGGACCCGCGGCCTCGCGATCCTCTCGGCATCCATCGCGCTGATCTCGGTGCTCGTGAATTTGACACTCGGTGTCGCCCGGCACCGCGAAGCCAAACGGCCGAGCGTGCCAGGTGACAGCCCCGTGTGATGGACATTCGACCGATTAATATAAGACACAGGCCGACTACGAGTGGGCTCTAGCCGAGGTTGAGCGCGACTTCGACAACCAGCCCGAGCTTGGCACGCCTGAAGGCGACCGGTTCGAAGTGTTGGCTGACCTTGTCGAGGCGTATGAGAACCGGCACTGGCCATTTGAAGCGCCGACCCCGATCGAGGCGCTGACAGAGTTCATGAAGATGCGAGAGTTTACCCAGAGCGACCTCGCGGCCCTGCTGGGTTCGAAGTCCCGCGCGTCCGAGGTCCTTGACGCTCAGCGCCAGCTCTCGCTCGACATGATCCCGCGGATCAGCTCGGCATGGCACCTCCCCGCCGACGTGATCATCGACCCTTCATCGCGGCAGAAGAAGACGGCGGCGTAGATGAGGGGCTGTTGATCCCGGCTGAGCCTCGTTTCTCAGAGCCTTCAGACAGCGGTACCACTCGAATTAGTCGCGCTGCACAATCACTCGGTTGCATTCGCCCCACCCACCGCCGTCATTCCCGCGAAAGCGGGAACCTACGTTGGCCGCGTTCACATGGGGGCAATAACGGGACAAGCCGACGAAGCACTGGTGATATTGGGCGTTCGACCAACGCCTGAACTCCCTGACCGGTAGAGTGCATCTGTCATGCGACGCCCCGCCGGATGGAGGGTACGGGAGATGATACCTTCCGCGCGGTTACCGCCTTGACTTGGACGCCATACGCAACGTCGGCTTTGCGCCGATTGTGTTGATTTAGTCGGCGGTTGATTGGGCTGAGGCCGCGTGATTCCATCGTGCTGTTCCGATTTGGAGGGCAGGACGATGATGGGGACGCAGGTGGCAACGGCGCAGTTGTTCTATGAGTTTTATCTCGATGACCACGTGCCTTCGGCGCAGTCGGGACTGTCAGGAATTTCGTGTTTGAGGCGGGCGGGTTGAACATCAGCCTGCCATGGCCCTGGTAAATCGCTCGCCAAAGAGAACGGCGAACTGGGCCTTTGCGATGGCCCACGTAGCAGGCGGCATTTTCCACTCCTTTTCGGAGCGGTTCAAGACCAGGAACAACAGCTTCATTGCGGCCTCATCGGTTGGAAAATGCCCCCTGGCCCGGACGGCTCGCCGGAGCTTTGAGTTCAAAGCTTCGATGGCGTTCGTCGTATAGAGGATTCGCCTGACCTCGGCGGGAAAGGCGTAGAACGGGATCACCTCGTTCCAGGCGCGGCGCCAACTCTGGCCGATCGCCGCGTATTTTTGGCCCCATGGACCCTCCTCGAAAGCGGTGAGTGCCGCCGCTGCCGCGACCGTGTCGACGGCCCGGTAGATGTCTTTGAGCGCCGTGGCGATGGGCTTGCGATCCTTGTAGGAGACGAAGTCGAGGCTCTGGCGCAGAAGGTGCACGATGCAGGTCTGCACGGTTGTCTCGGGGAAGGCGGCATTGATGGCGTCGGGAAAACCCTTCAGGCCATCGACAACGGCGATCAGAATATCTTCGACACCGCGGTTCCTCAGCTCGTTCATCACCCGCAGCCAGAACTTGGCACCTTCGTTCTGTTCGAGCCACATGCCCAGAACCTCCTTGGTGCCGTCGCCGCGGACGCCGAGAGCGATGTGGACCGCTTTGTTGCGCACCAGGCCTTCGTCACGGACCTTGACCCGCAGGGCATCGAAAAACACCAGCGGATAGGTCGTCTCCAGCGGCCGGGCCTGCCAGGCGGCGATCTCTTCGAGCACAGCATCGGTCACCGCGCTGATCAGGTCAGCCGAGACGTCGATGCCATAGAGTTCGCGCAGATGCCCGGCGATCTCACGGGTGCTCATACCCCGGGCATACATCGAGATGACCTTGTCGTCGAAGCCAGGAAACCGGCGCTGATACTTGGCGATCAGCTGCGGGTCAAAGCTCGCCTGCCGATCCCGTGGAACCTGCAGTTCGAGCCTGCCGGTATCGGTGAGGACGGTCTTGCTGCCATAGCCATTGCGGCCATTGTCTACCCCGCCTTCGCCACCCAGATGGTGGTCCATCTCGGCGTTCAGCACTCGTTCGGCCAAGGCCTTCTTCAACTCGTCGAGAAGGCCGTTCGGATCAAACGCGGTCCTGGCATCGGCGCCAGCCAGAAGCTGGTC
>JBDTLB010000077.1:0-16412 GCA_039934955.1 Devosia sp. | reverse complement strand
TGTTTGTGGGTGTGCCTTCTCCCTCGATGGGAGAAGGTGGCCAACGGCCGGATGAGGGTGAGGCGGCGCAGTGCAGCGGCGAGACCGCCACCGGCTACTCGAAAAACCCGAGCGTCCGGTCGAGGTCGGAGATCGGGCCGCATTCGCCCAGCGCTATTCTGGCCTTGCGGGTATCGCGGGCGATGGCGGCGATCAGTTCGTCGAGGCCTTTGTAGATTTCCTGGCCGCGGATATGGCCGACGAGCGCAATCTCGAGGTGGCGGCCATAGATGTCGGCGTCGAAATCGAACAGGAAGGTCTCGAACGGCGGCAACTCGTTGTTGAACATCGGCTTGCCGAAGCTGGCGACGCCATCGAGCAAGCGCTCGCCGAGACGGGCGCGCACCGCGTAGACGCCCTGCTGCAGCGCGAATGTCGAGTTCGTGGCGATGTTGGCCGTGGGGAAGCCGAGCAGGCGGCCGCGCTGGTCGCCCTTCACCACTTCGCCGCCGAAGAACCAGTGATAGCCGAGCAGCCCATTGGCGAGCTTGACGTCGCCAGCGGTCAGCGCGGTGCGGATGCGCGAGGAAGAAACGGCTTCGGTTCCTTCCGGCAGCAGATCGAGGATGTCGACCGAGAAACTGTGGACGGCGCCTGAGGCGCGCAGAAAATCGGGCGTGCCGCGGCGGTTGTGGCCGAAATGGAAATCGGCGCCGACGACGACGCCGGAAACGCGCAACGCCTTCACCAGGAAGCGCGACACGAATTCCTCGGCCTGGACCATGCTGAGGTCGCGGCTGAACGGCATCAGCACAATGCCGTCGAGACCCAGCGCACCACAGAGGCGCGCCTTTATGTCGGGCGGCGTCAGCCGAAACATGAAGGGAGACGGCGCGAAGACATCGCGCGGATGCGGCTCGAAGGTGAGCATGACGGCAGGGACGCCGCGCGCCTTGGCCTGGGCCTTCATCCGGTCGATCACCGCCTGATGGCCGCGATGCACGCCATCGAACGAGCCGATCGCAACCATCGCGCCCTTGAGCGATGCGGGGACGCTGTCGAGGCCGTCGAGCCGGTAGAAACTGGTCAAGGTAAGATCCAGGGCGAATGCTTGCCGCTATATGACAAGGCGGCGGCTACCACGCAAGGCGCGGCATGAACCCCTTGAGGCGGGCGCCGCTGGGGGCCACGAATTCGGCGACAGCTACCGGGTCGGGCGAGCCGAAGGCATCGAGCTCGCTTGCATGGATCGAGCCGGTGACGAACAGCAGGTCAAGCCCGGCATTGGCGGCGCCGATCGCGTCGGTGCGGACACTGTCGCCGATGGCGAGAATTTTGCCACGATCCAGCGCGTGTCCAGCAGCGGCTTCGGCGGCTTTCAGCGCTTCGTCGTAGATCGGCCGGTACGGCTTGCCGGCCATTTTGATGCGACCGCCATGCGCTTCGTAGAGATCGGCGAGCGCGCCGCCGCAATAGATGATGCGGCCACCGTGTTCGACCACTCGATCGGGGTTGGCGCAGATCAATGGCAGCTTGCGCGCCAACCATATCTTGATGCGGTCCTCATACATATCGGGCGTGTCGTCATCGGTATCGAGGTCGGTGACGATTACGGCTTCGGCTTCCTCGGCCGGCCCTCGAATGATTCCGAGACCTTCATAGAGCGAGTCGTCGATGGTCGGCGGACCGACGTGATGAACCATTTTGCCGCGATACGGCGCGATCATGGCGCGGGTGACGTCGCCGGACGAGACCACGCCATCATAGGCGTCACGCGGCACCCCCATGTCGTCGAGCATGCCGATGATCGGCGCGGCCGTGCGCGGTGCGTTGGTGATGAGCACGACCCTGCCCCCACCCTGGCGGAAGCGGCGCAGCGCATCGACCGCTTCGGGATGAGCGGCAACGCCGTTGTGGATCACGCCCCAGACGTCGGAGAGGATCGCGTCATAGGCCGGCGCGAGTTGGGAGAGTGCGGTCATCGGAGGCTCGGTCAGTTTCCGGCGCGAGCGACGTTCGCGGCGGCCGGCCGATCCAGCTGCAAATCGGGGCGAACCGGGCCGGGGCCGGCGATATGGGGGCCCTGCGCCAGGGTGACGCCATCCTCGAACAGGCTCAGCAATTGCTGCTCGTCGATGATGCCGGTCGCCACCAGTTCGATGCCGAAGCGACGGCCATAGGCGGCGATGTCGGAGGCGTGGAAATCGGTGAATACATCCGGCTGGCGGAGGAAACGGGTGGCATCGACCCGGATGCTGCGGAAGCCAATCCCCTGCAGCTCGGCATAGTCGAAGCGCAGCGATCCGGCGGCGGCGAGCGACAGCCCGACGCCCATCTTGCCGATGGCGGCGAGCGACGCTTTCTCCTTGGCCGACAGCGCCTTGTATTCGCTGTGGTCGACCGAAAACAGCAGCGAGCTGACGATGGCGCGGTTGGCATCGAGCGCCGCGAGGATCAGCTCAACAGCCTTGGCACTGCCCAGCGTGGCGCGCGAGATCGGGACGAACAGCGTGATCGGCGTGCCGGCGGTGCGCGAGCGTCGCGCCACCACGACGGCCTCGTCGACGCCATCGGCTTCGAGGCGGGCGATGATCTCTTCTCCGCCATGACGCGGCATGAAGTCCGGGCGGTCGGCGAAGCCGGCATCCTCCATGATCAGGCGCGGTACGAGATCGTAACCGAATGGGCGGCGCTGCGGCAGCGTGACGATCGGCTCGATGTGGAACACCAGCCGGTGGTTCTCGATCGCCTCGCGCAGCAGTTCCAACGGGATCACCGGCTCTGGCATGATGTCGGGATCGGGCTCGGTCTCGACGGGCTTTTTGGTCTCGGTGGTGAGCCGGCGCTGCTCCTCGAGTTCGGCGACCGCCTCGGTCACGTGCTTGACCACGGTGCCGAGCACGGCGAGGTCGGACTCGATCGAATTGAGCCGCGGCCCGGCGCGCAGTTCGGTCAAATTGTTGACGCGCTGGCTAAGGACGGAGCCGGCTTGCGCGTCGGTCGACAGCAGGCGGGAAAGATCCTCGACCGCCTTTTCGAGGCGGGATTCGGAGCGGCGGCGCAATTGGCGCTCGACCAGGAGCACGGCGAGACAGCCGAACGCGACGGCGGTGACAGCGGCTTCGATGGGGGTGAAGGTCAGGCCGAAATAGGCGGCGCCCGCAACGCCAAGGGCAGCCAACGCGATAAACACATAGACCAAGCCCTGCAAAGCAGCCCCGCTCCCTCAGATTCGGCGTGATCCCCTGCGGCACCATAGGGCGGAGGGCGGATCGGTCAAAACGGAATATTTACCCTAAGCGTCAACAATCGACATCCAAGTTAGGCAGAACCGTACGAGACCCGAATCCCATGCTGGATGCGAGCGTCACCCAAGCAGCCGCGCCCGCGCGACTGCTGCTGATCGAGGCAAAGAGCGATTTGGCGCCAGCACTGGCGTCACCGCTCGCGGCCGAATTCGCCACGGCGCCGATCGTGGTCGAACTGACCGGAGGCCGGCAGGCGCTGGAGCTGCTGCGGGCCTCGACCTATGATGTGGTGGCAGCCGACATCGTGGCGCTTGCCGATCTCGCCGACCGCGTCGAGGATCGAATCAGCAAGCTGGCGCGCGCCGCAATTGGGGCGTTGATCCTGGTGCTGTCGGATGAGGCGTCGATCTCGGTGTCGCTCGCCGCGATGCGGGCGGGCGCCCATGATTGCATCGGACGCAGTTGCGGGGCAGAGGCGCTGGTGCAGCGCATGGCCGAGCTGGCGCGCCGGCATGGCAAGGGCCGATTGCTGGCCCGGGGCACCCATTCGATGCGCGCGAACGACGGCAACACCGAGTCACAGGCGCCGTCCATCCCCGTGATGCGCGATCTGGTGCTGCCGATGTGGCGGCAGGAGCAGCGGATCATCGAGACGGCGATCCAGAACTTTGCCGGCAACATCGCCCTGGCGGCTGCGGCGCTTGAACTCAGCCCGTCGACGATCTACCGCAAGCGGCAGGCCTGGGCCGATCTCGACGGCAAGCGCGCCGCCCTGGCGCATGTCGCGTCTCGGTAACGGGGCGGGTCAGCGCCAGGTAATCGCCCGGCTGACGGTGTAGTTGAACACCATGCTCATCAGGGCGCCGAGGATTCCTGCCTCGATCGAGAGCGAGTGATTGTTGCCGGCCAGCCAGCTGGCGGCCGAGACGTTGGCAATCGCCCCAATCGAGCAGATCACATAGAAAGTCAGCAGGCCAAAGACGAAGTGCCAACCCCTCAACTTCTTGTCGGCGAAGGTGAATTCGTTGTTGAGCAGAAAGTTGGTGGACATCGAGACGATCGTCGCGACGATCTGCGAATTGACGAAGTTGAAGTGCAGCAAATTGAGGCACAGCGTCAGCACGATGACGTGGACGACGATGCCGATGGCGCCGACGCCAGCAAACAGCAGGAAACTCGTCGGCAAAAATCCTCCGGTCATCTTCGAGAAGACCAGACCGAGAAACTGCACGACCACCAGCGGGCTCATCTTGCTCTCGCCGGCATGACGCGGGCGGAAAGTGTAGGGAACCTCGCCGATTTTGAGCTCACGCCCTTCGCGCTTGAGTTTGCCGCTGGCGGTGACGACGATATCGAGCAGAATTTTGAAGCCTTCGTCCGATAATGAGCCGGCGATTCCATCGAAGACGTCCCGGCGCATCAGGAAAAAGCCGCTCATCGGATCGGTCAGGTTTTCGCCGGTGACGAGGTGGGAGAGCTGGGTGGCGAAGCGGCTGCCTGCTTCGCGGGTCTTGCTCAGGCCATCGCCAACCTGCCCGGCGCCAGCGTAGCGGGTGCCGACGACGATGTCGTCGCCGCTCAGCACCTTCTCCAGCATCTGCGGCAGGATGCGCTCGTCATGCTGATGGTCGGCGTCGATGACGGCGAAATAGGGTGCAGCGCTGGCCGAGATACCCTCGACGACCGCCGAGCTCAGGCCGCGGCGGCCGATGCGGTGGATGCAGCGGACATTGGCGTGATGCCGCGCCATCTCCTTGACGACGGCCGCGGTGCCATCGGGGGAATTGTCGTCGACGACGATAAATTCGAACGGAATATCGCCGAGCGCCGTCGTCACCTTGTCATAGAGCGGCGCAATATTGTCGCGCTCCTTGTAGCTCGGGACGATCACGGCCAGCTGCGGCGAGTTCCAGATCTGCTGGGCAGGCTGGGCTTTTGGGTCGAGCGCGATGGTCAAAAGGTCTGTCCGAATGGCAAGAGGTAAGGCGCCCAATATCGCGCCGGGGTCGCAATTCGCAAGGGCGCGGGGCGTTCCAACCGCGATCACGACACCGCGACCTTGACTCCGCCAGACCCCAGCCATATATCCCCGCCAGCTGTTAGCACTCGTCAATCGAGAGTGCCAACAGAGCGAATTTCAGACATTTCCATAGGAGACATCATGGCTTTCCGTCCCCTGCACGACCGCGTGGTCGTTCGGCGCGTCGACAGCGAAGAGAAGAGCGCTGGCGGCATCATCATCCCCGATACGGCCAAAGAGAAGCCGTCCGAGGGCATCATCGAGGCCGTCGGCCCCGGTGCCCGTGACGAGAGCGGCAAGATCGTCGCCCTGGACGTCAAGGCCGGCGATCGCATCCTGTTCGGCAAATGGTCCGGCACCGAGGTCAAACTCGACGGCAAGGATCTGCTGATCATGAAGGAAACCGACATCATGGGCGTCATCGGCTGAGGCCGGTCGCTGTCCTGATTTCACAGCTTTAAGGAGCGCCTCACATGGCTGCCAAAGACGTAAAGTTCTCAACCGATGCCCGTGACCGCATGGTCCGTGGCGTCAATATCCTCGCCAACGCCGTGAAGGTCACGCTCGGTCCGAAGGGCCGTAACGTCGTGATCGACAAGTCGTTCGGCTCGCCGCGCATCACCAAGGACGGCGTCACCGTCGCCAAGGAAATCGAACTCGAAGACAAGTTCGAGAACATGGGCGCCCAGATGGTCCGTGCCGTTGCGTCCAAGACCAACGACAACGCCGGCGACGGCACCACCACTGCGACCGTTCTGGCCCAGGCCATCGTCAACGAAGGCGTCAAGCTCGTTGCCGCCGGCATGAACCCGATGGATCTGAAGCGCGGCATCGATCTGGCCGTGACCGAAGTCGTCGCGAATTTGGCCAAGAAGGCCGCCAAGATTACGTCGTCGTCGGAAGTTGCCCAGGTCGGCACGATTTCGGCCAATGGCGAAAAGTCGATTGGCGAGATGATCTCGTCGGCGATGCAGAAGGTCGGCAACGAGGGTGTCATCACCGTCGAGGAAGCCAAGACTGCCGAGACCGAGCTCGAAGTGGTCGAGGGCATGCAGTTCGACCGCGGCTATCTCAGCCCGTATTTCGTGACCAATGCCGAAAAGATGCTGGCCGTGCTCGAAGAGCCGCTGATCCTGCTGCACGAGAAGAAGCTCTCGAATTTGCAGGCGATGCTGCCGATCCTCGAAGCCGTCGTGCAGTCGCAGCGCCCGCTGCTTATCATTGCCGAAGACATCGAGGGCGAAGCTCTGGCCACGCTCGTCGTCAACCGCCTCCGCGGCGGCCTAAAGGTCGCAGCCGTCAAGGCGCCGGGCTTCGGTGATCGCCGCAAGGCCATGCTGGAGGACATCGCCGTCCTCACCGGCGGCCAGGTGATCTCGGAAGAGCTCGGCATCAAGCTCGAGAACGTCACCATCGACATGCTCGGTACCGCCAAGAAAGTGGAGATCTCCAAGGAGAACACCACGATCGTCGACGGCGCCGGCAAGAAGGAAGACATCCAGGGCCGCGTTGCCCAGATCAAGGCGCAGATCGAGGAAACCACCTCGGACTACGACAAAGAGAAGCTGCAGGAACGTCTGGCCAAGCTCGCCGGCGGTGTTGCGGTGATCAAGGTCGGTGGCGCCACTGAAGTGGAAGTCAAGGAGCGCAAGGATCGCGTCGATGACGCACTCAATGCGACCCGTGCGGCTGTCGAAGAGGGCATCGTGCCGGGCGGCGGCGTCGCGCTGCTGCGCGCCTCGAACGCACTGACCGTCAAGGGCGAGAACGCCGACCAGCAGGCCGGTATTGGTATCGTCAAGCGCGCCCTTCAGGAGCCGATCCGTCAGATCGTCCAGAACTCGGGCGGCGAAGGCTCGGTTGTTGTCGGCAAAATCCTCGAGAATGCCAGCGACAATTACGGCTACGACGCCCAGAACGCCGAATATGGCGACATGATCAAGATGGGCATCATCGATCCCGTCAAGGTCGTCCGCTCGGCTCTGCAGGATGCGGCCTCGGTTGCGGCCCTGCTGATCACGACGGAAGCCATGATTGCCGAGCTTCCCAAGGACGCAGCTCCTTCGATGGGCGGCGGCGGCGGTGGTATGGGCGGCATGGGCGGTATGGACTTCTAAGGAAGTCCAACCACAGCTTAGTCCAGACTTCCCAGTCACGGACTTCGAACAGGGCGCGGTGGAAACACCGCGCCTTTTTGTTGCGAAATGCCGGGCGAGGCATCGCTACAAGACTTGTAGCGCCCACAAGTGTGTATTATATTACACGAAGCGCATGAGGTGCTCATCGAAGGAGACTTCCATGCGCATTGAAACAAACAGCCGAAAGCTCATACGGCTTCTCGAGAAGGCCGGGTGGGAATTAGTCGGTGTGGTTGGTTCGCACCATCAATTTAAGCATGCAGGCAGGCCCGACAGGCTTACCGTTCCACATCCCAAAAAGGATCTTCCACTCGGGTTGGCGCGGGCCATTCACATTCAGGCTGGCTTGCTGGAGAAATAGGCCATGCGTTACACCGCCTTTATCCACAAGGATCCCAACTCTGCCTACGGCGTGATCTTCCCAGATGTCCCCGGGTGCTTCTCGGCGGGCGATAGCTGGGACGAAACCATGGAGAACGCGATTGAGGCATTGGCGTCACACGTTCGCTGGCTGGAGTCTGATGGCGAAGCGGTTCCGGAATCGCGTTCGCTTGAAGTAATCATGCGAGACCCGGCGCTTGCCGAGGTACGAGAGGGTGCGGTAATCGCAAGCATCCCCCTCGTCCGCGACCTCGGCTCGACCACTCGCATCAATGTTTCGCTCGATCTCGGCCTGCTCGAGGCGATCGACTCCGAAGCGCGACAGCGCAAGCAGACGCGCTCGGCGTTCATCGCCTCTGCGGTTCGCAAAGAACTGACCGAGTAGTCACACGTCGAGGACTTCGATCAGGGCGGTGGCAACACCGCGCCTTTTTCTTACGCCAACATTGCCGCGGCATTAAATCGAGCTGCGGCGGGGCTCGCGGCGGCGCTTGTTAAGATTCGATTTACCATGATGGCGCTTGGCTGAACGGCGCGCCGATCCCCTCGGCGCGCCCTAACAGGTGTAAAATGTCCATATCCAGCCTAAGTGGGGCGATTGCCGGCGCGGGGAGCCGGCGCGCGTTCCAACCCCCAAGCTTTGAGTCTCTCGATACCAACCAAGATAACTCGATCACGCTCGAAGAACTGAAAGCGGGGACGCCAGGAGGCGCCAGCGCGACCAGCGACAAGCGTGCCGAGGCACTGTTCAAGGCGATCGACACCGACGGCAGCGGCGGTATCTCCGCCGATGAGAAGTCGGCGTTCGACGACAAGGTCAAAGCACGGCATACCGACCATCATGCCGGCCTCGCTTTCCTTGCGCAGCAGCTTAGCGGTCCGTCCAACGACGACGTGTTCGCTGCAAGCGACACGAAGGGCGATGGCTCGGTGAGCCTCGACGAATTGTCGAATGACGACGCCGCCAAGGGCGTTAGCCCCGACTCGCTGAAAAAACTGTTCAGCCTTATCGACAGCAATGGCGACGGCTCGATCAGTTCGGCCGAAAGCTCGAGTTTTCTCGATGCGGTGAAGACCGCTGTCGCCGCCAACGGTCCACATGCTCCGCCACCGGGGGGTGGCGAGGGCGGCGGACCACCGCCTCCACCACCGGCGGGAAGTGGCAGCAACGGCTCCGCCGATCTGCTGTCGCGAGCGCAAAGTGCCTACACTTCGACGACCAAATCGACCGATCTCGTCAGTATCCTGCAAAGCCTGCTCCAGACGGCAGCTTAGCTCGAAGACAGAGCCGGGGCGGCCCACACGCCGCCTCGACCCTGCCGCCATTTGACGGCAGGGTCGCCGCCTTCGACGCAGGAGCCCGCGATGCCCGCCCTCAAATTACTCACTCTCGCAGCGTTTCTCGTTAGCCTCGCGCTACCTGCGTTGGCGGAGCAACCGGTCTATCTGGATGACCGTTCTACACCGGAGGCGGTGGTCAGTTCGTTCTACAACGCGATCAGCCGGCAGGAATATGCGCGGGCCTGGTCGTATTACGAGGACGGCCAGGGCGTACCGAAATTTGCGGCCTTCGTCAGTGGTTACAAGAGCACCGCCTCGGCCAAGGTCACGTTCGGGCAGTCGGCGCCGGAAGGTGCGGCGGGCAGCACGTATTGGACGCTGCCGGTCAGCCTCGATGCGGTCGATAATGCCGGTAAGCATAGCTATTTTTCCGGCTGCTATACGCTGCGGCTGTCCAACCCGTCGATCCAGGCCGAACCACCGTTCAGGCCGCTCCACATCGTGGACGGGCATCTCAAGATAGCGAAGGCGGCTGGCAAGAGTTTTGCACCGGCAGATTGCGCGCCGTAACTGGTGGTTCCGGTGCTCGCGGCAGTCTTTGCTGCCAATTGCCAGTTCTTGCTAATCATCCTGTTTACCTTTTGGCGGCAGACTATTGCCATACTTTGGGGGTAATATTGATGTTGCTTATTCGCTCATTGAGCGAGCGTTTTGCGCGCGCAATTCAAACTTTCCTGGGCAAGCTGTGGGTCCTGGACCACTCGTCAGCCACAGACTCTCAGTCTATTGACCTTGGCGCCGACAATTCCGGCCTGCCGCGACTGGCGACGCGGGTGGCACCGCCGCGGGACGTCAGCGGCGGCTAGCGGAAGATCAGAAGTTTCGCCGCCAGGATCAGCGAGATCACGACGACCAGCGGGCGGATCAGTTTTGCACCGAAGCGGATGCCTGTGAGAGCACCGAGGCGGCCGCCTATCAATTGACCCACCGCCATGGCGCCGGCCGCGGGCCAGAGCACGTCGCCGGATGGGATGAACAGGGCCAGGGCACCGAGGTTGGACGCGAGGTTCAGGATCTTGGTATTGCCGGCCGCCCGGGTCATTCCCAGTCCAAACAACGCTACGAAGCCGATGGTCAGGAACGAGCCGGTGCCCGGTCCGAAAATGCCGTCGTAGAAGCCAATGATCGCGCCCATCACGGGTACGAAGGTTTCCCAGCGCAAGCGAGCGTGGCGGTCATGGTCGGTAAGGCGCGGCGACAGCAAGAAGTAGAGCGCGATGGCGATCAGGGCGCCCGGGACGGCGATCTGCAGCACGCTGATATCGATCTGCTTGACCACGAACGCACCGGCGAAGGCCGCTGCAAACGTCGCCGCAATGGCGATGATCAACGTACGAAGAGACACGAAGCCGCCGCGCCAATAAGTGAAGGCAGCAGCGCCGGTGCCGATGACCGATTGCACCTTGTTGGTGCCCAGCGCCGTGATCGGCGGCACGCCCGCGGCGAGTAGCGCCGGGAGCGCGATCAACCCCCCGCCGCCGGCGATGGCGTCAACAAAACCGGCCAGCATGCCGGCGCAAGCAAGAACCAGAAGAACCAGCGGCTCGAGGGTCACGACGCGTCGTTACCGGTTTGGGAAGGTTCAGGAATTAGCATGCCGGCATGGACCAGTATCGCGGCAACCGCGTCGCCGTCATCCTCCCCTGCTACAACGAAGCGCCGGCTATCGCCAGCGTTGTCGGGGCGTTCCGCGCTGCTTTGCCCCAAGCGACAATCCACGTTTTCGACAATTCTTCGACCGACGACACCGCGACGGTCGCGCGGCAGGCCGGCGCCAGCATCGTGCCGGTCAAGCATCGCGGCAAGGGTAATGTGGTGCGGCGGATGTTCGCCGACGTCGAGGCCGACATCTATCTGATGGCGGACGGCGACGGCACGTATGACCCGGACGCGGCGCGGCAATTGATCGATGCGCTGATCGATGGCGGGCTCGACATGGTGGTCGGCTGCCGGACGGGCGACGCGGGCGCGACCTATCGGCCGGGACACAAATTCGGCAATCGGGCGCTGACGCGGACGGTGGCCCGGATCTTCGGCGACGGCTTTACCGATATGCTGTCGGGCTATCGCGCCATGTCGCGGCGCTATGTGAAATCATTCCCGGCGCTGTCGAAGGGTTTTGAGATCGAGACCGAACTCACCATCCACGTGCTCGAGCTGCGGGCGCCGCATGGCGAGGTGAACACCGCGTACGGCGAACGCGCCGCCGGCACGGCGAGCAAGCTAAGCACGTGGGGCGACGGCTCGCGTATCGTCGGCACGATCCTCCGGCTGCATATGCTGGAGCGGCCGATGGAATTCTACCTGACGCTGGCGCTGGCCGGGCTGCTGGTCTCGCTGTGGCTCGGCGTGCCGGTCATCGGTGAATATGTGCAGACGGGACTGGTGCCGCGCTTCCCAACCGCCATCGCGGCGGTCGGCTTCATGTTGGGCGCCCTGCTCTGCGCCGCAGTGGCGATCATTCTCGACAGTGTGGTGACCGGCCGGCGCGAGGCGAAACGGCTGGTGTACCTGTCGATCCCGGCAGTCCGCGACATCGCGTGAATTGCCAGAGCCGGTCGCAGCCTCTATGAGGCTGGTCGCAATGAACCCGACCACCCGCAAATTTCTGCTGTTTGCCATCGCCGGCGGCGCCGGCTTCGTCGTCGATACCACGGTGCTGTACCTGTTGAAGGGCGCCCTCGGGCTCTATGGCGCGCGCGCCATCTCGTTCATTTGTGCGGTGGCGACGACGTGGATCATCAATCGGTCGTTCGCGTTCAAGGGACAATCGGCCAATCTGCCGATCTGGCGCGAGTTCCTGCACTATCTCGGCGCGATGATCCTCGGCGGCGGCGTGAACTACGCGGTTTATGCCGCGTTGGTGGCGACGATCACGCTGGTCGCGGCACAGCCGGTGATCGGTGTCGCAGCGGGCGTGCTGGCGGGAATGTTCGTCAACTTCCTGCTCGCCGACAAGCTGGTGTTCCGGCAGAAGCCGACCGCCTAAAGCTGCGTCGATGTGCCCGGTGCGATGCCGCCCATGATCGACAGCAACGCTTCGAGCTGAGCCTTCTTCAGCGGCGACCAGTCGGCGGTTTTGCTGACAATGAGGTTGGCTTCGCTTTTCATGACAAGGCCATCCTCGATAATGCGCAGGGCATTGGCGGCGAGGGTTTCGCCGGATGAGGTGATGTCGACGATCAGATCGGCGGTGCCGGACGCCGGGGCAGCCTCGGTGGCGCCGGCGCTTTCGACGATGCGGTACTCGGCGATGCCCCAGTCGGCAAAGAATTTGCGGGTCAAATGCACGTATTTCGTCGCGACACGCAGCCAGCGGCCGTGGCGCAGCCGGAAATCGGAGGCGACGTCGGCGAGGTCGACCATCTGGGTGACGTCGATCCACGCGTCCGGCACGGCGACCACAACATCGGCCTGGCCGAAGTTCAGCGCCTTGACGAAAACGATCTTGGCGCCGCCATTCTCGGCGGCCTCGTGGATCAAGTCGGAGCCGGTGACGCCGATGTCGATGGTCCCCATGATCAGTTCGCGAGCGATCTCGGCGGCGGGGTAGAAGCGCACGGAGACGCCGGGCTGGCCCTTGATCGAGCCGACGTAGGAACGGGCGCCGCCCGGCCGGGCGATGGGCAGACGCGACTCGCCGAAGACGCGGCGGGTCTCTTCCTCGAGCCGTCCTTTGGAGGGGACGGCAATGACCAGCGATTCATCCGGCATTTTTCGTCGCCTCGCGCTCGAGCCGTTCGGTCCACAGGGCGCAGCCGGAGGCAGCGACGCGCTGGGTCGCGCCGAGCCGGTCGAGCAGCCGGTCATACTCGCCGCCTGAGGCGAGAATGTCGCCCTCCTCGTTGGCCATCTCGAAGACCACGCCGGTGTAATAATCGAGACGCGGCGAGAAGCTCGCGTCGAACACGATGTTTGCCTTGGGCGACAGTGCCACGAGGGCGGCGGCGTGCGAGCGCACAGTCGTCAGCGGCGCTTCGAGATTGATGCCGACCTTGCTGGTCATCTGCCAGATCTGGTCGAGGGCGCGCTGCGGCGTATCGTTGATGGCGAGATAGTCGACGAGCAGTTGCACCAGATCGTCGGAGATCGGCGACGCGTCGAGGGCCTGCTTTTCGATATAGCGGTCGGCGATTTCCTCGGGCAGGCGCGATCCGACCAGGCTGAGACCGGCCGACAGCATATTGTCAGTAACGATCTCGATGATGGATTCGCGCGCATCGGGCGCGGCGCCGGCGCTGCGCTTTTCGGGATTGGTCAGCCGCTCCATCAAGCGGCCGAGGGCCACCGGGTGGCCGAAGCGGTGGCGAATGCGGGCCTGCCATTGCGGCGAGATGCCCATGGCGGCGAGAAACGCCTCGAACAGCCCGACGCCGCCGAGCCGGATGGCGGGCGAGGTGACGTCGTAGATGGCGAGGGCCCAGCGGGCAAAGGTCAGTACCTGATCGAGCGCCGCCGATGCGTCGGGCTGGCCGAGCAGTTCGAGACCGGCCTGCTCGTATTCGATCGGAACACCGTTCTCCTGGCGGAAGATCGCACCGAGATAGGTGAAGGCACCGGGGACGCCAATCATGCCGTCATCGAGGTAGGATTTCGCGATCGGCAGCGTGAAATCGGGGCGCAGGCAATAGTCGATGCCATTGTTGGCGGTGGTCAGCAGCAGCTGGCGACCAAACTCTTCGCCGGCGAGATCGAGGTAAGGACCGGCCGGCAAGAGCAGCGGCGGGGTGACGCGCTGCACGGTCTTGCTCTCAACGAGCCGGACCATGGCGCCACGACGCTCATTGGGGGTTTTGGTGACCATCAGGCCCCGGCCCGCATCCGCGCCACGGCGGGGATTTTGCTGAGTTCAGCGACGAGATCGGCGCGCGCCACGACCACCTGGCCGACCTTGGCGGCCTTGTACTCGGCGTTGTCCTTGATGGCCTTGGCCTGCTCGGCACCGGCGGCCAGGTCCTTGATGGTGACTTTGCCTTCGGCGCGTTCGTTGGAGCCGACGATCACGGCAGCGGCAGCGTTGCGGCGATCGGCGTATTTCATCTGCGCGTTCATGCCGGACGAGCCGAGATACATTTCGGCGCGGATGCCGGCGTTGCGCAGCTCGCTGGTCATCTTCTGGTAGTCGGCAATGGCCGCCGGGTCCTTGTCGAGCACGAGGACGACGACTGGACCGGCGTTTTGATCGACATCCACAAGTCCGGTCATCTTCAGCGCATTGGCGAGGCGGGAGACACCGATGGAGAAGCCCGTGGCAGGAACCGGCTCAGCGCGGAAGCGCGAGACGAGGCCATCATAGCGGCCACCACCGCCGACAGAGCCGAACACGACCGGCTGGCCCTTTTCGTTGGGGACCTGGAAGGTGAGTTCGATCTCGAAGACCGGGCCCGTGTAGTATTCGAGGCCGCGGACGACGGAGGGGTCGATGCGGATACGATCGCGAGCATAGCCAGCGGCGTCGAACATTGTCTGCATCGCGTTCAGTTCGGCCACGCCAGCATTGTCCGCCGGCGGATGTCCAGCGACATAGTCGAGAACGACCTTGCGCTGATCGGCGTCGAGCCCGGCGCCCCTGGTGAAGTCGCCACTCTCGTCCTTGCGGCCGGCGCCGAGGAGAAGTGTCACTCCACCGGTGCCGAATTTGTCGAGCTTGTCGATGGCGCGGAGGACGCTGAGCTTGGCGCTTGCGTCGGTAACGCCAGCAGCGTCTAGCACCCCGTCCAGCACCTTCCGGTTGTTGACCTTCACCACGTACTTCCCGGCCAAGCCGAGCGCGTCCATTGTGTCGGCCATCATCATGCACATTTCGGCGTCCGCTTCCGGACCCGCCGCGCCAACAGTGTCGGCGTCGAACTGCATGAATTGGCGGAAGCGGCCGGGGCCGGGCTTTTCGTTGCGGAAGACGTAGCCGGCGCGGTAGCTGCGGAACGGCTTTGGCAGCTTGTCGTAATTGTGGGCGAAATAGCGGGCTAGCGGCGCCGTGAGATCGTAGCGCAGGCTCATCCACTGCTCGTCGTCATCCTGCAGCGAGAACACGCCAGCATTGGGCCGGTCGGTGTCGGGCAGGAATTTGCCGAGTGTCTCGGTGTATTCGAACAGCGGGGTTTCGACCGGGTCGAAGCCGTAGCGCTCGTAGACCTTCTTGATGGTCGCGATCATCCGGTCGACGGCTGCAATATCGGCCGGGGCGCGGTCTTCAAAACCGCGCGGCAGGCGCGCCTCGATCAGGGAATTGCGGTCGGCCATTTCAGAGGGGTTCCAAACGTGCGCCGTTCCTAGTCGAAACGGGATTTCCAAACAAGAAGAGCCAGATTTTATGGTTCGTAGTGGTCTTTTGTTGCTCTGGCCGATCGATCCCAAGAGGGCTCGTTCTGCCAACCGCGGTGTTTTCGTTGCCCTGGCCGATCGATCCGCCGACGGATCGCTCGGCCAACCGCGGAGGGAGCTGTGACGATCGAGCCGCAGCGCTGCGGGGGTGCGTCAGCCTGCCGCAGATTCTTCTTGCACGGCCGACTCCCCTCGCCTATCAGGCGAACGTCTCAACGCCAACCCCACGAAGGAGTCGCACATGACCAAGCAGCCTTGCGCCTTTGCCCGTGGCGGCGCCTTTGGGACCCGGGGAATGACCCGAGCCTGACGGCTCGCCGGCTGTAACGGCCACCTGACTTCCCCAAAACTTCCTAGCCACCACTAACGCAACCGCCCGGACCGATTCCGCCCAAGGCAGCTTTGTCTTCGGCGTTTCCGGCCCGGCTTCCGCACCACCAATCGTCTCCAACAAGGGAGCCGGCGCGAACAGCGTCCGGCATGATCAAATGACTCTGTCCAATTCGTCCATGAACTCCAGCCTCGTTCCCGCCGTCGCCCGCAGGGATCGCGGCATCGTCGGCCGGCTGATGTCAGCCATCCTTTCGCAATGGCCCGAAAGGACGCGAGGCTCACCACCTCTGCCCAATTATTTGCGACGCGACGTCGGACTCAACCCGATCGAGCCGAGCCGGAAATATTGGGATCATCAGTAGGGTCGGCAGCACGCCGCCTGCCTTCTGGGAACAGCCCCACCCTCATCCGGCTTCGCCACCTTCTGCCATCAAGGGAGAAGGCAATGGGGGAGTGATACTGGTGAGGTGTGCCTTCTCCCCTTGTGGGAGAAGGTGCCTGAAGGGCGGATGAGGGGGGGCGGCCGGCCGTGGCTTGGCCACCCCCTCAGTCGCCTTCGGCGCCACCTCTCCCACGGCTACGCCCCAGGGAAGGACTGCTGCTATCGCGGCCGCTGCAACGCCGTTCGCACGTGCTCGCATTCGACGC
>JBDTLB010000076.1:0-15288 GCA_039934955.1 Devosia sp. | reverse complement strand
GCGGACTCGCGGGCTGCATGCAAGGCGCACGAGAGAATGCAGCGCTGGCGCATTCCAGCCATGCGATTTTCCGGGTGGCTTCATCGCCAATTGACGATACTCTAGCGCTCCAATTGTCGGATGGGAGTGATCCGACAGCGAGTCAATTTGCCTAGGTCGTAGGACCTCAGATGACGCGTGACCGCGAGGGCCGGGCGCGTCGCATTCGTCTTCCACCAACTGTGCCGCTGCCGGCTGCCGGCAGCTTATCATCTTCAAGAAGGAGCGTTTCAGATGAACGCCCAACTCGTTCGCGCCGCTATCGTGCTTGGCCTGCTGTCCGTGATCGGACCGCTCGCCATCGACATGTATCTGCCGGCGCTACCCGCCATCGGACGGAATCTTGGCGCCTCGGTCGGCGCCGTGCAGCAGAGTCTCATGGCGTTCATGCTCGCCTTCGCGGTCGGTCAGTTGATCTACGGACCGCTGAGCGACATGTTCGGCCGCAAGCCGCCGCTCTATGCCGGCATCGGCATTTTTCTCGCCGGCACGGTCGGCGCGGCATTCTCCCCCAGCATCGAGTGGCTGGTGTTCTTCCGTTTCGTGCAGGGCCTCGGCGCCTGCGCACCGATGTCGCTGCCGCGGGCGATTGTCCGCGACAATTATACGGGCGCCCCGGCGGCACAGCTGATGAGCCTCATCATGCTGGTGTTCTCGGTGTCGCCGATCCTGGCGCCGTTGAGCGGCAGCTTCGTCATCCAGTTCGGCGACTGGCGGACGCTGTTCTACGTGATGGCGGCGACCGGCGTGGCCGGCTTGCTGCTGGTGGCGTTCGTGCTCAAGGAAACGCGGCCCAAGGCGGCCCGCACAGGCTCCAATCTGTCGAGCGCACTCGGCGCCTATTGGCAGCTACTTCGCGACGGGAAGTTCATGGGACTGACGTTGATCGGGACGTTCGGCATGTCGAGCTTCATGGCGTTCCTGGGCAATTCGAGTTTCATCTACATCAACCATTACGGGCTGACGCCGATGCAATATTCGATTGCCTTCTCGGTCAACGCCGTGAGCTTCTTTGCGGTGTCGCAGGCAACGGGCTATCTGGTCGGTCGGTTCGGGCTCAACCGCGTCGTCAAGCTTGCCGTCAGTGGCTATGTCGCATCGATGCTGGCGCTGCTCGCGGTGTATCTCGCCGGCGTCGACAGCGTGTGGGTGCTGGGGGCCTTCATGTTCGTCGCCTTCGGCTTCCTTGGCCTCGTGCTGCCTGCGACGAGCGTGCTGGCGATGGAAGAGCAGGGCGAGATCGCCGGATCCGCGTCGGCCCTGATGGGCACAGTGCAGATGGTCGTGGCCTCGGTCGTGATGGGAATTGTCGGGGCGTTGTCCGATGGCACCGCGCGACCGATGGTGATCGCATTCGCGGTCTGCTCCGTGATCGCCTTCGCCATTACCCGGCTGACGCTCGGCCCGGGCAATGGGCAGCGCATGATGGAAGTGCCGGCCGAATAAGCGGCCCTTAGACAAGACAAGAGAGGCCTGGAGCGATCCGGGCCTTTTGCTTTTGGGTGCCGATCGGGGGTTTACGATCTGTCGCGGACTAAGGCGTCGGGTCGCAAACACGCGACGCCGAAGTTCGAAACCAAGTCCCCCTAAGGGTGGCTGAGGAACGTCTTAGCTCTTGGGAAAGTCGGGGCAGACGTAGGGGACGACAGCGGGGGTATAGTGCTCTTCGACGTCGCCGCCCTTGAGTTTGAGTGACAGCACCAGTTCGTCGGCGGTCAGAGTTACGATGTCCGCCTTAATGTCCATCCCGTCCTCGTTCCACGACACGGACTTTGCGCCAGTCTGCTGCCATGCGGAGAGGCGGTGAGTTTCCCAGCACGAATCCTGCACCAACGTGCCGTCGCTCAGGAAAATCTTGATAATTCCGGGGAGAGCTGCGTCCGCGCCGGCCTTGACCCAGACGCGATTGATCAGGTCGTCGCCCGTCTCACCATCGGTTTCAACGCTCTCACTGGTCACCGCGTCCTCGGCATAGGCCGGAAGGCAGACGGCGGAACCGCCGACGCCCCAAAGCGACAGCAAGGCGAAAATGGCTGCTTTGCTGGTCATCGGCGGTCCTCAGAGCTGACTATCAGACGGCAATTGGGGTCGCCCAGCCGCGGTTGCAAGTGTGGGTCGGCAATCAAGGCAAGATTTCGGCGGTTCAGCCTCTCGGCCCGATCGTTGCGAAGAAGTAAGAATTGCCGGCTTCGACGTAGCTCGAGGCAACGTCGGAGAGGCGAATCTCGATGACGCCGCGCCGCTCGATCGAGACCGGCTTGGCGTTCTCGGGGACCATCGGATTACCATCGACATAGACGTTGGCGAGGTTGATTTCGGCGGTGCCAGCGCCGTCATTGTTGAGATGCAGGATGAAAGCCGCCGGATCGAGATCGACCGACATGGCGTCGGGCGGGGTGAGCGCCTTGATCACGTCGGCGATCGGCCTCAGCATCTTGAAGGTGAGGTCGGTGCGGCCTTCGTCGGTGGTGGCCGCCTCGATGACGAAGAGGTTCGGCTGAGCGACTTGCTTGCCGGCCGGCACGATCTGCACCTGGGTCTCGATTTCGGCGAGTTGGGTGCCGGAGCCGTGCTGATCTTTGGAGATACACTGCGCTTTGCCGGTGACCGGCGCGAAGGCCTTGAGCTTTTCGACGAGATCGCTGAGCCCCTTCTTGCAGTCGTCCTCCCCGCCCTGCGGGATGCGGATGAGGGCAGGGATCGAGATGGCCTCGTCCTTGTCGACGGCAGTCTGGACGTCGGCGAGATAGATGGTGGACTCGACTTCCGGCGCGCAGGCGGCCAGCAACGGCAAAGCGAGCAGCGTCGCGATGAGTTTGAGATTCATGATGAGCTCCCGGGTATGACCGGTCGCAAATGCCATCACGAAGATGAACCCACAATGAGTGTGGCCGTTCTAACGGCGGCAGCAGCCGTCACGACGAGGCCATGTCCTCGCGCCGGAAGACAGGTCGGCCCGCCCCGGCGGAGCGGCGCCAGCGAAACCGCACCTTCAGAAGTTGCGGCGCGGCCCGGACGGCCCAGTAGATCGCGACCGTCATTGTGATTGCTGCGTATCCGTCGACGGCGTAGTGCCAGCCCAGATAGACAGAACTGACGCAGATAATGGCCAGATAGGTCCAGGCCGGAATGCACAGGCGCCTGTCGAACTCGGAGAGGAACAATGCGCAGACCGTCGTGACCGCCACATGCATGCTGGGAAACGCCGAGATGCCGGATCCGAGGCCACCGCTGCCCGCTTGGTGAAGCGCCCAAAGGTAGTTCTGCGTCGCGGCGGTGGAATTTGGCGTTGACTGCAGGAATTGGGCAAGCTTCGCGAAGCGGGTGTCGTCGCCGGTCGAATGACCGTAAAGCGCGGGACCGGCGGTCAGGAGCACGCTGGCGAAGACATTGCCGACAATTGCCCAGGCCAACATGAAGGTCAGGACGAAGCGGACCCGCAATGCGGCGCCGCGCGGTGTGACGCAGAACCAATAAAGCGTCCACAGCCAGAGCGGAAACCAGACGACATCGTAGTTGGTCTCGATGAGGCGCAGCAGCCAGTCGGCGCGCATGAATGCTAGCCAATAGGCCGGTGCGTGGCCGAAATGCAAAGCCTTGTCGAAATCGGCGACCAGCCTGTCGAACGGGAAATGGGCCGACGAGAAGGTGGTCTTGACCGAGGTGTACATGGCCTCGAACAGCAACAGCAGCACCAGCATCAGCAGCGTGCCGGCAACGCCGCGGCTGACGCGGCGCGGCGAGACGAGGGTCCGCCAGGCGAGACGGCGGCGCGTGCCGGCAAACAACAGGATGCGCGACGCGCCGATGAGCAACGAGGCGTAGGGCAGCACGATGCAGCATAGCGCGATGCAGCCCATGGCGTAGACGTCGTATTCGGCGATGAACGGGTGCCGCATGGCCAGCAAATAGGCCGACCCCGCCAGCAGATAAAGCAAAGCGGCTACGTAAAGGATCAGGTCGGCGCGAACGGCCAAGCCGATCTCGGCCCCATAGCGTTCCGCGTGCACAGCAATATTGTGCATGACACCCCCAGCAATGAACAGGAGCCCCTGGCAAATAATTAGGGGCCCAACAGCAATAGCTGGGCGCCTAACAGCAACAAGCGCCCAACAGCAATGCTTATGAGCCTAATCGCCAGTACTAAAAATTCCGTTAGTCCGGATGGGAAGAATTTTAGGCTATTGCCGGATGTCGAGCACCTTGTCCTTGCTGCGGACGCGTTCGCGCGCCTGGATTGGCCAAAGGCTGTACTCGCCGCCATCGAGGATGTGATGCGCATGGATGGCCCAGTTGGGGTCCTCCAGCGCGCCGCGGGCGAAGGCGACGAGATCGGCCTCGCCGGTTTCGAGGATTTTCTCGGCATCGTGGGGATCGTTGATGAGGCCGACGGCGATGGTGGCGATCCCCGTGTCACGCACGGCCTTGGCAAGCGGCACCTGATAGAGCGGCGCGGGCTTCAGGCTGTAGGACGAGACGCCCCCGGACGAGACGTGGATGGCATCGACGCCGAGGGCCTTCAGTTTCGGCGCGAGGACGATCGAGTCTGCGATGTCCCAGCCGCCCTCAGCCCCGTCGGTGGCGGAGATGCGCACGAAGAGCGGCTTGTTGGCCGGCCAGACGGCACGGACGGCCGCCGTGACTTCGAGCGCGAAGCGCATGCGGTTGTCGCGGCTTCCGCCGTAAGTGTCGGTGCGGTGATTGGCGATGGGGGAGAGGAACTGGTTGACGAGGTAGCCGTGCGCGGCGTGGATCTCGACCACATCGAAGCCGGCGACATCGGCGCGGCGGGCCGCATCGACGAAGGCCTGCATGGTGGCGGCGATGTCGTCGAGGGTCATCTCGCGCGGCGTGGTGTAGCCGGGGGCGGTGGTGGGCTGGATGATCGGGCTCGGGGCGATCGGCGTCCACGACTCGAAAGCAACGCCGGGCTTTTCGGCTTCGGTCTCGTCGAAGCCGTGACGCCAGGCGATCGGCGTCGAGGCTTTGCGGCCGGCATGGGCAAGCTGGATGCCCGCCGCGGCGCCCTGGCCGTGCAGGAAGTCGACGATGCGGGTGAGGGGCGCGATCTGCTCGTCGTTCCACAGGCCGAGGTCGCCGTAAGAGATGCGTCCCTCGGGGGTGACGCCGGTGGCCTCGAGGATGACGAGGCCGAAGCCGCCGAGCGCGAAGCGGCCGAGATGGACGAAGTGCCAGTCATTAGCGACGCCGTGGCGAGACGAATACTGGCACATCGGGGCGACGACTGTACGGTTGCGCAGCGTCAGCTCACGCAAGGTGAAGGGAGAAAAAAGCTGGGACATCTATCTGCTGCTGGAGGTGGGGAGCGCTCAACATGGCGCAGCGGCGCTTCATCGGCAAGTGACGATGAAGAAAACGCATGCTCAAACATGTGTGTTGGGCAGAACGGTCCCACCCGGCCGGCTTTGTCGGTCCCCCTCCGCCCGAGGAGGGAGACCGGATCGGGGAGTTCGATTAATTGCCGGCGTAGGCGTTTTCGAGATCGGCGACGACGAGTTTGTGCATTTTCATCATGGCGTTCAGGGCTCGCGTGCGACCGGCTGAATCGGGGCCGCCGACGGTGCGCATCATGGCGTCGGGAACGACCTGCCAGCTGAGGCCGAACTTGTCCTTGCACCAGCCGCACATCGATTCCTCGCCGCCGTCGCCGACGAAATGGTTCCAGTAGTGGTCGACTTCGGCCTGGTCCATGCAGTCGATGAGGAAGCTGACGGATTCGGTGAATTGGAAGTCGGTCTTGTCGCCGAGGATCATGAAAGTGGTGCCGAGGATATCGACGTGTGCGGTGAGCGGGCGGCCGTCGGGGAAGTACGAATAGGTAGGCGCCTTCGACTTGAAGACGCTGGCGTAGTACTCGGCGCCGGCCTTGATGTCGGCGATCCAGAGGCTGGGGGTGAGTTTCTGGGCCATGATGTTTCTCCGTGTTGCTGAAGTTTACGCGCGGGGCGGGTCGTCGGTTGTGGGTTGTCGTTCTAATTCTGGGCGATGAGCTCGGCGAGGGCGGCGTCGAGCCGCTTGAAGCCGATCTCCATACCGGTGGCCATCGGTGTCGCGACGGCGGCGGCGCGGGACTCGGGCGAGGAATAAGTGACGGTGAGGGTTGTTGTGGTGCGGCCGTCCAATTCGGTGAAGATTACCGAATTGTCGCTACCGCCCTTGGTCCAGTCATCGTCGTAGTACTCAGTCTGATCGATGCGCTCGGGCTCGGCGATCGCGGTGTAGACGCCCTGGCTGCCCATTTCGTAGCCGCCTGGCGCGACGGTGACGAAGCGCCATTTGCCGCCGACGCGGAAGTCGATCTCGCAGACCGTCATCGCCCAGTCGGGCATGCCATACCAGCGGCGCAGCAAATCGGGTTTCGTGTAGCAGAGAAAGACGAGGTCGCGCGGCGCGTCGAACTCGCGGACGACGACGATCTGGCGGTCGCCCGGGGTGGTGATGGTGAGCGGCTCAGGCATTGCGGTCGTCCTTCTTCTTGCCGGGCTTGTCGGTGTTGAGGGGAGTCTGGAGGGCTTCGAGCAAAGCATCGAGGCGCGAGTAACTTGCCTCCCAGAATTTTCGGTATTTCTCGAGCCAGTCGATGGCGTCTCGCATGGGCGCGGCCTCGATCTTGACGGGGCGGCGGGTGCCGGCGGTGGAGCGCGAGACCAGACCGGCGCGCTCCAGGATCTTGAGATGCTTGCTGACGGCCGGCTGACTGATGGCGAAAGGTTGTGCCAGTTCATTGACCGAAGCCTCCCCCGTCATCAACCGCGCCAGAATGGCCCGGCGGGTCGGGTCGGCGAGAGCGATGAAGGTGGCATCTAGCTGTTCGGATGTCGTCATTTGCATAACCGTAGTGTTATAAAACAATTTGGTTATGTATTGGATGGACGATGCTGTCAACGGTGGATGGCAAGATTGTTTGTTTCTGGTTTGTTCTATGTTAGCCTGATCGAGTTTTCGAGGAGAGAGCGATGGCGCAACGCGCCGGTAGCGCCGATCTGCCGCTTCATGGAGGCCGGGTTCCCGAATGGCTGGCGGGCCGGATGGCCAAGCTCGGCGCGATCATCGCCGAGGCGATCTGCGCCGAATATGGCCGGGACGAATTTCTGAGCCGGCTGGCCAATCCGTTCTGGTTCCAGTCGTTCGGCGCCGTGATGGGGATGGACTGGCATTCGTCGGGCATCACCACCAGCGTCATCGGTGCGCTGAAGCGCGGGCTGATGCCGCTCGAGAACGAACTCGGGCTGCATGTGTGCGGGGGTCGCGGCAGGCACTCGCGCAAGACGCCGGACGAGTTGGTGGCGATCGGCAACCGCGTCGGCTTCGATGGCGCGGCGCTGGCGCAAGCGAGCCGGCTGGTCGCCAAGGTCGACAGCGCGGCGGTGCAGGACGGGTTCGATTTGTACCTGCATGGCTTCATTGTCGCCGACGACGGCAAATGGGTCGTCGTGCAGCAGGGGATGAAGGACGAGACCTCCACGGCGCGCCGCTATCACTGGCAGAGCGAAGGGCTGCGCAGTTTCGTTGAGGCGCCGCATGCGGCAATCGAAGGCGCGGGGCAGGGGACGATCGTTAATCTGACCGACGTGCGGGCGGCCGGGTCAAGAATTGCGAGCGTTGATCTGCTCGGGACGATGGGGCCGGACCGGATCGTGCGCGAGGTGGGACGGCTCGAGGGGCGGGACGCAGCGACGGCGGAGGAGGACGAGCCGCTGCTGCCGCATCTGTTGATGCCCGCGCATCACGACGTGCGGCCCAAGGATGTGATGCTGCGCCGGCTGCACGGCTCGCTGGCGGCGGCAGCCGACAAGGGGCCGGTGGATTTTTCGCAATTGCTGCTCGTCCCCGGCGTGGGCGCGCGCACGGTGCGATCGCTGGCGATGGTCGCGGAAGTGATCCATGGCGCACCGCACCGGTTCAGCGATCCGGCGCGCTATTCTATGAGCAAGGGTGGCAAGGACGGTGCGCCTTTTCCGGTGCCGTTGAAGGTCTATGACGAGACGATCCGGGTGCTGAAATACGCGGTCGTCAAAGCGCGGCTCGGGGCGAGCGAGGAATTGAGTGCGATCAAACGGCTCGACGCGCAGGCGCGGGCGCTGGAGCCGAATGCCACCGGACCGTCGTTCTACGGATATGTCGCCGAGGAATGGCGGCGGAGCAAAGAATATGGCGGCCGCACGGTGATGGACGATGCGCGCGAGGCGGGCCGGCCGCTGCCGAAATGGGCGACGGCCAGCTAGTGCGGGACGAAAAGCTGAAGGCCGGAAAGTTCGATGTCGATGTGCCGCTGGTGCAGCGGCTGGTGACGACACAGTTTCCGCAATGGGCCGATCTGCCGATCCGTTCGGTCGGGAATGACGGTTGGGACAATTGGACGTTTCATCTGGGCGACCGGATGAAGGTGCGGCTACCAAGCGCATTGGGTTATAGCGCGCAGGCGGAGAAAGAGGCGTATTGGCTGCCGCGGCTGGCGCCGCATCTGCCGTTACCGGTGCCGGTTCCTGTCGGCATCGGCACTCCGGCGGATGACTATCCCTGGGTGTGGTCGATCTACGAGTGGCTTGATGGCGAGCCCGCGACGCGCGAGGCAATCCGCGATCCGGTGCAGTTCGGCTGGGATGTCGCGAAATTTCTCACGGCGCTGCAGCGGATTGATATTGCCGGCGGACCGACGCCGGGACAGCACAATTATTTCCGCGGCGGCGACGTGATGGCGGCCTATGGCGACGAGGCGCGGCAGTCGGTCGATCAGCTTGGCGACACGATTGATGTGGCGGCCGCCCACGCGGTGCTCGATGCGGCGCAACAGGCGGTGTTCAACGGACCGCCGGTGTGGGTTCATGGCGATGTCGCGGTCGGCAATCTGCTGCTACGCGACGCTCGGCTCGGCGCGGTGATCGATTTCGGTGGCTGTGCGGTGGGCGATCCGGCCTGCGACCTGGTGATCGCCTGGGTGTTCCTCGAGGGCGCTGCGCGCGAGGCGTTCCGTCTGGCCGCGCCGGCGGACGAGGCGATATGGACGCGGGCACGGGCTTGGGCATTGTGGAAAGCGGCGCTGATGGCGCTACGCGGCGGCGCCACCGGCGCGGCGGAGAATCCGCCGCTCCGGGTTATCGCGGATCTGGTTTTGGAGGGCGCCCGCTAGTCGTCGAGTTCGGTATCAGGGCGGTCGGTGCCTTCGGCGACTTCCTGGTGCCAGTGGCCGGATTTGTCTTCGTACTCGATGCCCTGCGTGGTTCCGGCATGGCGCTGGCGTTCGACGGCTGCGGCAGCCGCGGCATGGGCGGCGGCGTGGCTCGGGAACGGCTCGGAGAGGACTTCGCCCACTTTGTAGGCCCAGCCGCCATCGTGTTCGATGACTTCGTAGATGACTTTGGACATATCGCGCATCCTTTATGCTTTTGGGCAGGGTGGCGATTTTACGGGGCAACCGCAAGCACGGATAGAACAATCTCGCCCCGCGCGCGGGCGTGCTAAGCAGTCCGCCAAAATATGGAGGATTCGATGATCATCGTCACAGGCGGTAGCGGCAAGGTCGGACGTGCCGCGGTCAAGCATTTGATGGAGCGCGGCTATCAGGTCGCATCGCTGGACATGGCACGGCCGGCCGGCCTGTCGAATCCGCCAAAACCCGGCGACGTCAATTTCAGCCGCGTCGACATCACCGATTTCGGCCAGGTGATGGGGGCGCTGTCGGGAATCAACGAGCGGGTGTCGGGCAAAATCGATGGCGTCGTGCACCTTGGCGCGATCGCGTCGCCGGGCGAGGCGCCGGACCATGTGATCTTCGAAACCAACATGGCGTCGACCTACAATGTGTTTGAGGCGTGCAAGCGGCTCAGCATTCGCAATATCGTGTGGGCGTCGAGCGAGACGGTCTATGGCATTCCCTATCCGGAGGGGCCGAAATATGTGCCGGTCGATGAAGAGATCGAGCTGCCGCAGTGGAGCTATTCGCTGAGCAAGCTGATGGGCGAGAAGATGGCCGAGCAGTACGCGCGTTGGGACGCGGCGACCAAGATTGTCGGGCTGCGCTTTTCGAACGTGCAGGAGCCGCAGGACTACGCCAATTTCGAGAGCTATCAGCAGGACGCCAAGACGCGGCACTTCAATTTGTGGACCTATATCGATGCGCGCGACGCCGCGCAGTCGATCCGGTTGGCCCTGGAGGCCAAGCTGACGGGCGCGCATGTGTTCGGGATCGCCAACTCGAACTCGGTGATGCGCAAGAGCAACGATGAACTGCTCGACGCGGTTTGGCCGGGGACGCCGCGCAAGCGGGCGCTGACGCCCAATGAATCGCTGATTTCGATCGAGAAAGCGCAGCGTATGCTCGGCTACAAGCCGGAGTACGACTGGAAGGGCTGAGGCTTGGCCGAGGCCGTCGCTGCGATTGTTGCGATCAAGACGGAGATCACAGTGATCGGCGCCGGGCAGGCCGGGCTCTCGTCGGCGTACTCGCTCAAAAAACGCGGGCTTGAGCCGGGGCGCGGCTTTGTGGTGCTGGACCAGAACCCGATCGCCGGTGGGGCGTGGCAGCATCGCTGGCCGTCGCTGACGCTGAGCACGGTCAACCACATCCACGATCTGCCGGGGATGGCGTTTACTGAGGCGGTCCCGGATGCCACCGAGACGGTGGAGGCCGCGGTGGCGGTGCCGCGGTATTTCGCGGCGTACGAGGCGCATTTCGGCTTGCCGGTGTATCGACCGGTTGCGGTGAAAGTGGTGTGCGAGCGCGGCGGACGGTTCCGGATCGAGACCGATCGCGAGAGTTTTTCGGCGCGGGGGATCATCAACGCGACCGGGACCTGGGAATCGCCGTACATTCCGGACTATCCGGGCCAAGGGCTGTTTCGCGGACGGCAACTGCATACACATGAATATCGGACGGCAGAGGAGTTTCGCGGCCAGCATGTGCTGGTGGTGGGCGGCGGGATTTCGGCAATCCAGCTGATGGGCGAGATCTCGGCGGTGACGAAGACGAGCTGGGTGACGCGTCGTGAGCCGGTGTGGCGGAGCGGGCCGTTTGATGAGGAGGCGGGCCGGTCGGCGGTGCGGATGGTGGAGGAGCGGGTGCGGGCCGGGCTGCCGCCGAACTCGGTGGTGTCGGTGACGGGGTTGCCGGTGACGCCGGCGATCGAGGCGATGCGGGCGCGCGGGGTGCTCAACCGGATGCCGATGTTTGCCGAAATCACCGAAGATGGCGTGCGCTGGGCCGACGGGCGTGAGTTGAAGGTCGACGTGATCCTATGGTGTACGGGGTTTCGCAGTTCGCTCGACCATCTGGGGCCGCTGCTGTTGCGCGAACAGTCGGGCGGCATCACGATGAATGGGCGGCTGGCGACGCAGGTGGCGAGGGAGCCGCGGGTGCACCTCGTTGGCTATGGGCCGTCGGCGTCGACGGTCGGGGCCAACCGGGCGGGCGCCGTGGCCGCGGGCGAGCTGATGGGGTCTCTCGGGCTGAAGTGAGTGGGTCGCTGGCGCATTGGGGCGCGCCGGTATATTGGCGATGCGCATCAAATTGGGGCCGCGACATGCCATTTTTCGATCTTAGCGACGACGCGCTGTTGAGCTATCGCAGCAGCGTCGTGCCGCCGGCGGATTTCGACAATTTCTGGGCGATGACGCTCGCCGAGGCGCGGCAGTTTCCGCTCGACGCGAAATTCGAACCGTTTGAGGCCAATTTGCCGCTGGTCGAAGTGTTCGACGTGACGTTTGCC
The DNA here is from genome assembly GCA_039934955.1 of Devosia sp. Classification (GTDB taxonomy): domain Bacteria; phylum Pseudomonadota; class Alphaproteobacteria; order Rhizobiales; family Devosiaceae; genus Devosia_A. The sequence continues at coordinate 3,523 of JBDTLB010000076.1, read as the reverse complement.
GGATTTGGCGGCCACCCGATCCGCGGCTGGTACATCAAGCCCCGCGGCCCAACGGAGGCGGGCGCGGTGGTGAAGTTCCTCGGCTACAATGGCGGACGCGGTTTCCCGCAGGACCATCTGCTGTGGCCCGCCTCGGGGCGTCCAGTGCTGGTCATGGATACGCGCGGCCAGGGCAGCGGCTGGGCGCGCGGCGACACCGCCGATCCGGTTGGTTCGGACCCATCGCATGCAGGCTACATGACACGCGGCATCGGCAACCCGCAGAGCTATTTCTACCGCCGCGTCTTCACCGACGCCGTGCGGGCGATCGAAGCGCTGCGCGGCCGCACCGAGATCGATCCGGCGCGCGTCGCGACTGCCGGCGGCAGCCAGGGCGGCGCGCTGGCGCTGGTGGCGGCGAGCCTCGACCCAAGCATCAAAGCCGTCGTGACCGACGTGCCGTTCCTCAGCGATTTTCCGCGGGCGATCGGGCTGGCGCCGCGCGACCCCTATGGCGAGGTGTCGCGCTATCTGTCGATCCATCGCGACATGATCGACACGGCGTTCGCCACGCTCAACTATTTCGACGTGGTGAACCACGTGCGCAAAGCGAAAGCGACGGCGCTGTTCTCGGTGGCGTTGATGGACACGATCTGCCCACCCTCAACGGTTTACGCGGCGTTCAACGCTTACGCGGGGGCGTCCAAGCAGATCGAATCCTACGCGTACAACGACCACGAGGGCGGCGGCGCGTTCCAGGAGCGGGCGCAGCTCGCGTGGCTCAGGGGCGTGCTGTAGGCGAGTGGTCCGCGAGATGGGATGAGGCGCGACCGGAGCCTCCGTTGTTGTAGGAGTCCGCCTATATCTGGAGTCTTTGCAAGCATAAAAGACCGGATTTCTGGGCTTTTACACCGGCAGCGGATTCACAGTTGGTAACAAGTGTCCGCCTAAATCTGCCACGAATGTCCACCAATATCGATCAGGAAACGCCGGCAATAACGCGTCGAAAGAGTCCGCCAATATCGGGCGTTTTTGGTGTGCAGCACGATCCGCCCATTTCCCAGTGATGAAAAAGCCCGGCGCAAGGGCCGGGCTGACGCGAGCATCTACTGCAGAACGGCGTTTATTCGAGACGGTGCCGAAGAAACAGGTGAACGCCTTTTGGGAAGCCAGGTTCGCCTCAAGAACGATGTCGAGGGACCATCCGATCTGACGCGTCCCGGCGTGGATGAGGCGGCGGTCGCATAGCCGCAGCGAGAGCTAGTGCCTTTTTATGGGGCTAGGCCGCACCGGGCTGGTGTTTTTCCAGAGTGTGGCGAGCTGTCCAACGGTGCGCCAAAGACCCCAATCAGCCGCGCTATTGTCGTAGCGACGTGCTCATGCTGGAGCGTCCGACGTCCGTCGAACCGCAGCGGCATTCGCTCTTGCCCCTAGCGCGAGCGCGTGGGGCCGAACGACCCAGCAAAAAAAGACGGACTCGGGGGCGGTTCTGGTTTATGCCGACGCCCGTTGCTGGCACACCGGCCCAGCAGAAACAGGCTCGTCCGATGAAGCGACGGTCAACGACATCGAGCCTTTTGCGCCGCCTGAACCGGTCGGCCGCAGTGGATTTGATCCGCACCGAAGGGGTGATTTCGCCATCGAGCCTCGCTGAGCGGCTGAACATCAGCCTGCCCACGGTGATGCGCGTAATCGAGGATCTGATCGCCGAAGACTTGGTCGCCTATGACGGCTTCGACGAGACGTCGCGGGGTAGGCCGCGGGCGCGCATCAAGTTCCGAGGTGCGGCGCATGCGATCATCGGCATTGAGGCCGGCAAGGGCGAGTTCTACGGCGCTGTGGCCAATCTCGAAGGCGTTGTGCAGACCGAAATGCACGAAACCGCCGACAACGATGGAGAGAGCAATTTCGAAAAGCTGGTCGGCCTGATCCACCGGCTGATGGCGGCTCCCCGCCCACGCGGCCAGGCGATTCGCGGCATCGGCATTGGCCTGCCCTCGATCGTCAGGCAGCCGGAGGGCGAAGTGGTGCTGACGCTCGGGTTGGGCTGGCGCGACATGCCGTTGCGGGCGCGGCTCAGCGAACATTTTCAGATGCCCATAGTCGTCGAGAATGGGCGCAACCTCGCCGCCGTGGGCGAATGGGGATTCGGGGCCGGGCGGGGCGCTGACAGCGTCGTGAGCCTCTCGATCGGGCCCGGTGCCGGCGCCGGCGTCGTGATCGACGGCAAGCTCTATGGCGGGCATTCGCATGCGGCGGGCGAACTCGCCTGGTATCTTGATGACCCCCTCCTCACCGGGCGACCGTTCGAACATCTTGGCGACAAGCAATCGCTGCGCTTTTTCGGCATCCCCGAACAGGCGACCAAGATGCTTGAATTGGCCAACGCCGAGTATGCGGCGGGAAAGCTAACCCTAGGTGCCGTCAACGACCCGCAGTCGGGCAAAATCGCGCCGGTTGTCAGCGAATTGCTCGACTATGCGACGATGGCGATGGGCAGTGTTGCTGCCTTCATGAACCCAGAAATCATCGTCCTGGCGGGCCGGATCGTCGGCGGCGGTGATCTGGTACTCGACGCACTGCGGCAGCGTCTTCAGGGCAATGTGTATGACTCGCCGCGGCTGGTGATGGGCGCGCTGGGCCACCGCGATGTCGTCCTCGGCGCGGTGCGTCTGGTCCTCGATGCGACGACGCTCAACCCCGCCGACAGCCTTGTGGTGGTCGACTGAACATCAGTCGATCGCGATTGACAGAGGCTGAACCTCGGCATTAAGTTTCTAACTGAAAGAAACAATGCGTCTTGCATCGTGCGGGAGCGCATCTTTCGAGGGAGGACTTCAATGACAAAGATTTTCAATCCGCTTGGGCGGACGATGGAGCGTCGTGACTTCTTGAAAGTTGCGGGTGCGAGCGTTGCGTTGGCGGCCCTGCCGGCGGCAGTTCGCGCTGCCGATCCCGTCAAGGTGCTTTTGTGGTCGTGGGTGCCGGATCTCCAGCTTCAGGTGGACATGTTCAACGCGGCGCATCCGGGCATCAAGATCGAGCTCGTGAACGCCGGCCAGGGCGACCCGGAGTATCAGGCGGTCCGAGCCGGCCTGCAGGCGGGCAGCGGTTTGCCCGACGTCGTCCAAATCGAATTCCAGCACCTTGAGAGCTTCCGCCAGCTGGACGCTTTCGCCGACATCGGTCAGTGGGCAAACCCGCACAAGGCGGAGTTCCCAGAAGGCACGTGGAGCCAGCTCGGCAAGGGCGATGTGGTCAACGCCATGCCGCAGGATACCGGTCCGATGGCGATGCTCTATCGCAAGGACGTCTTCGACAAGTTTGGGGTCACACCACCCACCACCTGGGCCGAGTTTGCCGATGCGGCCAGGAAGATCCATGCGGCCGATCCGAATGTGTTCATAACCAACGCGCTGTTCAGCTCAGGCGACTGGGTCAATGCCCTGCTGTGGTCGATGGGCTGGAAGCCGGTCACCCGCGATGGCGACAAGCTCGTAATCAATATCAACGATAAGATTGCCAAGGACTTCGCCGCCTATTG